>NZ_CALBSN010000080.1 GCF_937967675.1 uncultured Flavobacterium sp.
TCGAAGGTAAAACGCAAGAAGCCATAAAATTGGTTTATGCCGATAACGATATTGTATATGTGAGTATTCATTCGCTTCATAAAATCTCAAAATACAATGGAAAAGATGGCGCGCCTCCTAAGATTTACAAATTAGGAAGTAACGCTTGGAAAACCCTAAAACAAAAAACAAAAGCGCGTGTGAAACACATTGCGTTCAACCTAATTCAGTTGTATGCAAAGCGAAGATTAGACAAAGGTTTTCAATTTGCACCCGATAGTTATTTGCAAAAAGAATTAGAAAGTTCCTTCATTTACGAAGACACACCCGATCAAATTACGGCAACAGCCGATGTAAAAGCCGACATGGAAAGCGAGCGTCCAATGGACCGTTTAGTCTGTGGTGACGTTGGTTTCGGAAAAACAGAAGTTGCCATTCGTGCAGCTTTTAAAGCTGTAGATAATGGAAAACAAGTCGCGGTTTTGGTTCCAACTACTATTTTAGCCTATCAACATTACCGAACATTTTCGGAACGTTTGAAAGATATGCCAGTTACCGTGAGTTATTTGAACCGATTTAGAACAGCGAAACAAAAAGCGGAAACCCTTCAAAAACTACAAGAAGGAAAAGTTGATATTTTGATTGGAACACATCAATTGGTCAATAAAAATGTTGTGTTTAAAGATTTAGGCTTGTTGATTATCGACGAAGAACAAAAATTCGGAGTAAACGTAAAAGACAAATTGAAAACCATAGCTACGAATGTCGATACCTTGACTTTAACGGCAACTCCGATTCCGAGAACGTTACAGTTTTCGTTGATGGCGGCTCGAGATTTATCGGTAATTACAACGCCTCCACCCAATCGTTATCCGATTGAAACGCAAGTGATTCGTTTTAATGAAGAAGTCATTCGCGATGCAGTTTCCTACGAAATTCAACGTGGTGGACAAGTTTATTTTATTAACAACCGAATTGAAAATATCAAAGAAGTTGCTGGAATGATACAACGCTTGGTGCCAGGAGCAAAAGTCGGCATCGGTCACGGTCAAATGGATGGAAAAAAATTGGAAGAATTGATGTTGGCTTTCATGGAAGGTGAATTTGACGTTTTGGTCGCTACTACAATTATTGAAAGTGGTTTAGATGTACCGAATGCGAATACGATTTTCATCAATAATGCCAATAATTTCGGATTGTCTGATTTGCACCAAATGCGTGGTCGTGTGGGAAGAAGTAACAAAAAAGCGTTTTGTTATTTCATTACGCCGCCGTATTCGATGATGACGGGAGAAGCGCAAAAACGTATTACGGCTTTGGAACAATTTAGCGAATTAGGAAGCGGTTTTAACATTGCGATGAAGGATTTGGAAATCCGTGGTGCAGGAGATTTATTAGGTGGAGAACAAAGTGGTTTTATCAATGAAATTGGTTTTGATACCTACCAAAAAATAATGAACGAAGCCATTGAAGAATTGAAAGAAAACGAATTCAAAGACTTGTACCAAGAAGAAAACGACATCGAAACCAAAGAATTTGTCAAAGACATTCAAATTGATACTGATTTCGAATTGCTGTTCCCAGATGAGTACATCAACAACATTACCGAGCGTTTGAATTTATATAATGAGTTGAGCCAAATTAAAGACGAAGCTACGCTACAACAATTTGAACAAAAACTAATTGACCGCTTTGGTGCGTTGCCAAAACCAGCTATTGCTTTACTAAATAGCGTACGTATCAAATGGAAAGCAACCGCATTGGGAATTGAACGTTTGATGATGAAACAAGGTAAAATGGTAGGTTATTTTATTGGCGACCAACAAAGTGATTTTTACCAAAGTAACCGTTTCATGAAAGTGCTACAATTTGCGCAACGCAACGGCAATGTTTGTAAAATAAAAGAAAAAGAAACTAAAAACGGCTTACGTTTATTACTGACTTTTGATAACGTGAAATCAGTAAATAAGGCATTGGAGTTGTTGGAGGGGATTTAGAGGTTTTGTATTTTTGTTTTTTATCATATAAAGCGATATCGGGTTTATGTATAATGATTCAATCAAAGTGCATAGATTAATTATTTGCAATAATAATAGTTCATTAGAGTAAATTTCATGGGAAAATTTTTAAACATTTATTTTTACAATTTTTTTTATTATCAAGGTTTTTTAGTAAATTACTAGTAATTTATTTAAATCCTTTTGTTTGGGTTGAAAATTTTAGTAAAATAAAATTAGGGAAAAAGATTTTTTCTGAACATATGGAAAAAAATTTCCCGACTTTTTTACATCAATACAAATATATTTATAAATTGAAAATTCAATTTATACCTTTTTTAGCTTTGGTTAATTTGATTGTTATTGCTCTTTTATTCTTTTTTCTGAATATTAATATACCAAAATATTATGTTATTATCTTAAGTGTTAGTTTTTTATTGTCTTTAGTAGAATCTTATGTGTTTGTATTTGATAATGATAAATATCAAACATATTTTAAAGAATTTTACTTAACAAAAAAATATGATTATCCATTCGTAACATTTTTATTTATTTCTACATTTCTTTTTTTATGGTTATACAATGTTTTCTTTAATGTTTTAAATTAGCTTCGACTCTCTCCCGACCGCTCGGATATCTCATCACATCGATAGCGCGGAATTGCATACCTGACCGCTCGGATATCTCACCACAACGATTGCGCGGAATTGCATTCCGTGCCCACAAAGTAATTAAAAAACACAACATTATAATTGACAAAGTTTTTTTATATTTTGAATATAAATTACACGCCATGTCAACAAAATACAAAGCCACTACAACAGAAGACGCTTACTTTATTACTATTACAACTGTAGGCTGGGTCGATGTTTTTACACGATTAAATCAAAAATATATTATCACTGATTCTCTAAAGCATTGCCAACAAAATAAAGGATTAGAAATTTATGCGTATTGCATCATGAGCAGTCACATTCATTTATTTTGCAAAGCAACTAATGGTTTTATTTTATCGGATGTAATAAGAGATTTCAAAAAATTTACTTCCAAAAAAATCATTCAAACCATAATTGATGAGCCTGAGAGCAGAAGAGAATGGTTGTTACCCTATTTTCAAAAAGCTTGTGAACATTTAAGACGGGAACAACAATATAAAGTTTGGCAAGATGGTTATCATGCCGAACATATTTATAGTAATTCCTTTATAAAACAAAAGATTGAATACATTCACAATAATCCTGTGAAAGATAAAATAGTTACGTTGCCTGAAGATTATTATTTTAGCTCAGCCAGAAATTATGCTGGTTTAGAAAATGAATTAGAAATTGTTTTGTTAGATTTGTTTTGAAGTAGATGGTGGGCACGGAATGTAATTCCGCACTATCGACGTATCATAAATAAAGTGAATTTGTTTTCAAGTATATTGTGGGCACGGATTATAAATCCGCGCTATCGACTGGAATGTCGAAATTTAACTTTTGATAAACATACCTACCCAAACAACTCACTCACCACATCTTCAATTTTAGCCACTAAAACAATTTTGATTCCAGTATTTTTCAAGGAAATTTTGTTGTGTTTGGAAACAAAAATGGTGGTAAATCCTAATTTTTCTGCTTCTTGAATGCGTTGTTCAATGCGATTAACGGGTCTAATTTCGCCTGAAAGTCCAACTTCTCCTGCAAAGCAAAAACCTTCTGCAATGGCGATGTCTTCGTTGGAAGATAAAATAGCGGCAACAACGGCTAAGTCAATGGCGGTGTCTTCAACTGAAATGCCACCTGTTACGTTTAAGAACACGTCTTTGGTGCCTAATCGAAATCCAGCACGTTTTTCTAAAACGGCTAAAATCATGTTCAAGCGTTTGGCGTTGTAACCTGTGGTGCTGCGTTGCGGTGTTCCATAAACCGCAGTACTTACTAAGGCTTGAATTTCAATCATCAACGGACGCATACCTTCTAAAGTAGTAGCAATCGCTGTTCCTGAAAGCTGTTCGTCTTTATGTGAAATCAAAATTTCAGATGGATTATCCACTTCGCGTAAACCTGAACCTTGCATTTCGTAAATCCCTAATTCGGCAGTAGAGCCAAAACGGTTTTTTAACGAACGTAAAATGCGGTATACGTGATTTCGATCGCCTTCAAATTGTAAAACGGTATCGACCATATGTTCCAAAATCTTCGGTCCAGCGATGGTTCCGTCTTTTGTAATGTGACCGATTAAAAGAACGGGTGTATTGGTTTCTTTGGCAAATTTTATTAATTCAGCTGTACATTCTCTAATTTGAGAAATACTTCCGGCAGACGATTCAATATAATCGGTATGCAAAGTTTGAATCGAATCGATAATGACAATATCGGGTTCAATTTCCAAAATTTGACGGAAGATATTTTGGGTTTTGGTTTCGGTTAAAATGTAGCAATTATCGCCATTAGAAGTAATGCGTTCAGCACGCATCTTTATCTGTTTTTGGCTTTCTTCTCCCGAAACATAAAGGGTTTTATAAGGTAATTTTAAAGCAATTTGCAAGAGCAACGTACTTTTTCCAATTCCTGGTTCTCCACCTAATAAGGTTAAAGATCCAGGAACCAATCCACCACCCAAAACCCGATTCAACTCGTTATCTGTTGTGTTCAATCGGATTTCTTGTGCGGTGTCTATTTCTTTTACAAGTAAAGGTTTTGTAGCCGCTTTAGAGGTAGCCGTTGTGGTTTTCCATGCTACTTTTTCTTCTTTTTGAACCAATTCTTCTACAATGGTATTCCATTCTTTGCAAGCATTACATTGGCCTTGCCATTTTGAATATTGGGTGCCACAATTTTGGCAAAAAAAAGCGGTTTTTACTTTACTCATTTGGTGTTATTCTTGTTTTTCTGTTGGTTGTTCTGTAGGAGTTTCAGCAGGTACATCTTCTGTAGGTTCGTCTGGTTTTCCTTTTAAGGCTTCTGCACGATTCATCATGAAGTCTTTTGTGATTTCACGAATCGCCTCTTGTGTAAATGCTTTTTGATAGCTTTTTATTGCTTTTTTGTAATTTCCTGTTTTTTCAAAATATAGCGCTTCATGATAGGTGCCTAATGTTGTTTTTGGATAATGTTTGTTAGCAAAATCACTTAATGGCATCAATTCATTGTATGCTTTATTTTTAAGAATGGCTGCTTCAATAGCTTTGAAATCACTTAACCTAGGTTTCATTTTAAAACCAAAACGTTTTTCTAATTCGTCGTATTTCGCAATCAAATAATCGGTATATCCTACCTCTAATTTTAAAATTTTATCTTGAAATTCTACCATTGAAATCGGTTGGTATCCATCAAAAATAAAATAGATGGCATTTGGCACCGCTTTAGCAACTAAAGAATAATGCGAAGCGCCTTTGAAAGCATCGTTTTGATATTTAAATATTGCATTTGGAACGGCTTTAATATTGGCATCTAATTCCGCTGCTTTTTCATTAATTTCTTTTAAATCACCTTCGCCTGTAGCTTGATAATAGAAAACGGGTTTTACCATTTTTGCTAAACGTTCTGCTACACGTTTTTCCATTTCTGGAGCCATTTCTGGAGCTAACGAAATGTATGCGTTGAAAATTGGATTGTCTTTGTATAAATAAAAGTTTAAGAAGCCTGCCGTCGTATCATGACCTGCAATTATTCTAAATGGCAAAGTTCTATATTTTTTATCGATGTATGGATATAATTCTTGACCAATAAATTCAAAGAAATTGGCTCCAGTTCCTGCTGGAAATCCAGCATCATCAAATTCACTATCGGCAAATCGTGTTTCGCCATTATTTTGATCTATTGCAATGATAATCATCTCGGGTAAATCATCCCAATAAGCTCCATATTTTAAAATGCCTTCAAAAGGATCTAATAAATATTCGCCATCTAAAACTAACAAGGTTGGGTATTTTTTCTCGGGACTTGAAGCATACGAAGGTGGGGTAACCACTGTAAAAGTTCGATTTCCTAACTTTTTTGATTGGATGGTTTCGGGGGTACGTTGAGCAAATAAGCATGACGTTACCATTAAAGTAATAAGGAAAAGTTTAATTTTCATTTTAAATAGTTTGGTTAAATAGATTAGCAATTTACTAATTTATTTTTTATTTAAAATAGGCAAAAGTAAATAAGATAATAAACCTAAAAATATGGTTAAAATAGTTTGCGAAACCCATGCAATCCATCCAAAGGCTACTCCCACTTCATTTGGAATTCCGTAAAGGGAATAAATCATAGCAATAGCTAAAGGATAAGCGCCAAGACCACCATTAGTAAAACCAACAGCTAGACTACCAAAAATAAACCCCATAATTACTACATCAAAGCTAATATTTGAAGTTTCGGGAAGTGCAAAAATGGCGACATAAAACATAATTAGGTAAGAGAACCAAATAAAAAATGAATGAAAAATGTAGTTCCATTTGTCTTTCATTTTTAAAATACTCGTCATGCCTTCAATTAAACCCGATAATTTATTTTTTAATTTTTGAATAATTTTCCATTCTGCATAAATCCAAACCAAGATGAAAAGAATAAAAATGATTATTCCACTAGCTAATAAGTATAAAATTTTTTCTACCGGAAGTTTTTCAATTAAAAATTGATAAAGTTTTTCAAATTGTAATAGGAAAGCAACAATAACAAATAAAAAGAAAATCATTAAATCTACAATTCGTTCTGCAACGATTGTTCCAAATCCCTTGTCAAATGGGATGTTTTCGTATTTTTTAAGTAAAGCAGCTCTTGTGATTTCGCCTGATCTGGGAATGGTAAGGTTTACAAAATAGGAAACACAAACCGTAAGTAAATCGTTGTGAAACTTTGTTTGGTATCCTAAATGATTAAGAGCAAATTTCCAACGATATGCACGAGACCAAAACCCGAAAAGTGCTATAAAAAGGGATAAATAAATGTAAAAATAATTGGCTTTTATGAAGCTGATTTTAATTTTTTCTAATTCATCTGGTGAAAGGGTAGTATACTGATAATAAATAATTCCTAACCCAATCAATAAAGGGATAGTTAGACTTAAAAATTTTCGGATACTAGCTTTCAAACTATGTTAAAGAATTATCTTTCTCGTTAGGAAAAACTAAAGTAGGTTTGAATTTTTTAGCTTCTTCAAAGTCCATAATACCGTAAGAAATGATAATCACAATATCGCCACGGTGAACTTTACGAGCTGCAGGTCCGTTTAAAGTAATTTCACCAGTGTTTCTAGGCCCTTTGATAGCATACGTTTCTAATCGTTCTCCATTATTGATGTTAACGATTTGTACTTTTTCACCTTCAATAATATTAGAAGCTTCCATTAGTGCTTCATCGATGGTGATACTTCCTATGTAATTCAAATCGGCACCTGTTACGGTTACTCTATGAATTTTCGATTTTACTACTTGAATTTGCATGTTGCAAAGGTAATTAATTTAGTGAAATATTATCAATTAATCTGATATTCTCAATAAAAATGGCGATAAATCCTCGATACTTTTTATTGGATTCTTTTTCAGAAACGGGTAAAAGAGTAGTTTCTTCTGCTATTTCAAAATATTCTAATTCAAATTCAGCATGTTTTTTCAATTCGTCTTCTACGTATTTTGTTGTTTCTTCAGCAGAATGAGTTTGGAAAAAATCTTTAGCACTGTTTAAAATTTGATAAATTACAGCAGCTTTTTCTCTTGCAGTATCTGATAGTCTTTCGTTGCGAGAACTCATAGCCAAACCATTTGCTTCACGATGAATTGGGCAACCAATAACTTCAACTGGAATGTTGTGTTTGGAAACTAATTTTTTCACAATTTGTAGTTGCTGAAAATCTTTCTCACCAAAATAAGCTTTGTTCGGTTGAACAATTTCAAACAATCTTTTTACGATTGTACCAACGCCATCAAAATGTCCTGGTCGGTGTTTGCCTTCCATTTGATTTTCTAAACCATCGTAATTGAAACTTTCAGAAACGGTGTTCCCTTCATAAATATCGGCTACTTCTGGTGCATAAACGATGATGTTGTTGCTTAAATCTTGCATGATTTGCACATCGCGTTCCAGAGTTCTTGGATATTTATCTAAATCTTCAGCGTTGTTAAATTGCGTTGGATTTACAAAAATACTCATCACTGTTACATCGTTTTCAGAAAGCGATTTTTTAAGTAACGATAGGTGTCCTTGATGTAATGCTCCCATTGTAGGAACAAATCCAATAGATTTATTTTGTTTGAGTAATGGGCTTAAAAAAGCACTTAAATCGGACTTTTTGTTAAAAATGAGCATTTATATATTGATTAAATCAGGTGCAAACTTACTATTTTAGTGGATAAATCCATAAAATTTTGTAATTTTGCAAGGTTTTTTAAAACAATAATTAACTAGAATACATTATGGAAGACAAGAGGATATTGTATGTATCATCTGAAGTGGTGCCTTATTTAGCTGAAAACGAAGTGTCGTTACAATCGTATGAAATGCCGAAAATGATTAATGATTTAGGTGGTCAAATACGAATTTTTATGCCTAGATATGGTAATATTAATGAAAGAAGACACCAATTGCATGAAGTTATTCGTTTATCAGGAATGAATTTGGTGGTGAATGATATGGATATGCCTCTTATTATTAAAGTAGCTTCAATTCCAAAAGAAAGAATACAAGTTTATTTTATTGATAACGACGAATATTTCAAAAGAAAAGCAACCTTTACTGACGAAGAAGGAGTTTTATATCCAGATAATGATGAAAGAGCTATTTTCTTTGCAAAAGGTGTTGTAGAAACAGTCAAGAAATTAAACTGGGTACCAGATGTGATTCATGTTCATGGTTGGATGGCAGCCATGTTGCCTATCTATCTTAAACATTACTATAAAGATGAAGGAATTTTTGCCGAAACAAAAATTGTTACTTCGGTATATGAACAAGGGTTTGAGGGTGAGTTAGATAAAGAGTTTATTAATAAAATTTTGTTTGATAATATTAGTAGAGAGGCTGTTTCTGATTTAGAAAATCCTACTTATGAAAATTTAATGAAAGTTGCAATTTCACATTCAGATGCTGTTGTTGCAGGCTCTGAGGAATTGGCTTCAACTTTAACAAAATTTATAGAAAGTTCCAACAAACCTTTTTTACCTTTCGCCTCAAAAGAAATAATGAAGGAAGTTTATACTTCATTTATAAAGAATCAGTTATTATAAAGAGCTTATCCGCTATGAAAAAAAATTTTATTAAAGTATCTTTAGCAATTACAATTGCATTTGTGTTAACCTCATGTGACAAAGATTTTAATTCTTTAGGTTCTGATCTTTTAGATGATTCTCATTTTGATTTAGAAAGATATGAAGTTCAAAATTTAATTGCATATTCAAAGTCTACAGGCCCAGTTCAAACAAACAATTTGCCAGTAAATTCTTTAGGGGTATACAGTAATCCATTCTTTGGTACTACTAAAGCCAGTTTTGTAACACAGTTAGAATTGGCAGATACTGATCCGGTAATTGGTCAGAATGTTGAAATCAAAAGCACGGATTCTGTCTATTTATACGTGCCTTATTTTAGTACAAAGGAAGTTGTTAATGGCAATAATGTATATGAATTAGATTCAATTTATGGTAACATAAATAGCAGTATTAACCTTAAGATTTATGAGAATGGTTATTTTTTACGTAACATTAATCCAAGCCCAAATCCTAACGACCAAGATTCATACTTGCAGAAATATTATAATGACGATAAACAATTAATTGAAAATAACATTGCAAGTGGTCAACTTAATAATGCTACAAGTTTGTCAGAGAATGAACAATTTAAATTTGATAATACTGAATTAGTTATATACAAAACAGATGGGAATGGTAATTATGTCAATTCCAATGGTGAAGTAATTTCTAATCCTAACGATAGAATTGTTAAAAAGAGATTAGCACCAGGAATGTGGTTAAATCTTGATAAGAATTTTTTCAAAACAAAGGTATTGGATGCACCATCTATTAATTTGTTGAATAATACTACTTTTAAAGAATATTTCAAAGGATTGTATTTTAAAACTGAAGCTAATCCAGGTCAAGATGGAGTAATGGCAATGTTGGATTTTTCTGCAGCAACAATTACAATTCAATTTCATTCTGATGTTACTTCTGAACTTTCAAATGGTACAAATGTGACTGTAAATTCAAAAAAAGAAGTGGTGTTAAAATTGAAAGGTAATACAATTAACTTTTTTGAAAACCAAAATAGTGTAGATTACAGCAATGGTTTAAGCGCTTCAAATAGTACATTGGGCGATGATAGGTTATATTTAAAAGGAGGTCAAGGTTCTGTTGCTTATATTGATTTATTTGGTGAGGTTAATCCTGAAACAAATGTTCCATATGAGTTAGAAGATTTACAATCAAGAGGTTGGTTAGTAAATGAAGCAAATTTAACGTTTTACATTGATAAAGATAAGATGACAGGGGCAGGCATGGCAGAGCCTCAACGAATATATCTCTTTGATGCTACTAACAATAAAGTTTTAGCAGACTACAATTTAGATGGTTCTGTTGTTACAGATCTAAAGAGAAATAAATTTACATTTAGTGGTATTATAAAATTAGATGAAAATGATAAAGGGGTGTATTATAAGATAAGAATTACAGAACATATTAATAGGTTATTGAATAGTGACAATGAAGATTTAAGAAAAAATATTAGATTAGGTCTTTCAGTTACCGAAGACATCAATGTTTCAAGTAACGCATTCTTAAAAACGCCATTTAATATAGGCTCAGAATCAGTTAAATTTTTACCTTTTTCTTCTGTAATGAACCCTCTTGGGACAGTTTTATACGGAATGGGTAGTTCAGTACCTCAAGATAAAAAATTAAAACTTGAGATTTTTTTCACTAAACCTAATTAGTAGTATATGTGTGGAATTGTAGGTTATATTGGTCATAGAGATGCATATCCAGTAATTATTAAAGGATTACATAGATTAGAATATAGAGGCTATGATAGTGCAGGTATTGTTTTATACGATGGTAAGGATTTAAAATTATCTAAAACCAAAGGGAAGGTTTCTGATTTGGAAATGAAGGCCCAAAACGATAAAACAATTTTCGGGAAAATAGGCATGGGGCATACGCGTTGGGCAACTCACGGAGTTCCTAATGATGTAAATTCGCATCCTCATTTTTCAAATTCAGGAAAGTTAGTTATTATTCATAATGGTATTATAGAGAATTATGAACCATTAAAGCAAGAGTTAATTAAAAGGGGTTACACTTTTAAATCTGATACCGACACAGAAGTATTAGTAAACTTAATAGAAGAAGTTAAGAAAAAAGAAAACTGTAAACTAGGAAAAGCAGTTCAAGTTGCATTAAACCAAGTTATTGGTGCTTATGCGATTGCAGTAATTGATGTTGAAAAGCCAGACGAAATTATTGTAGCTCGTTTAGGAAGTCCATTAGCAATTGGAATTGGTGAAGATGAGTTTTTTATCGCATCAGATGCTACTCCTTTTATAGAATATACTTCAAACGCTATTTATTTAGAAGATGAAGAAATGGCAATTGTGCGTTTACACAAACCATTAAAAGTTAGAAAAATTAAAGACGATTCATTGGTTGATCCTTATATTCAAGAACTTCAATTAAACTTGGAGCAAATTGAAAAAGGCGGTTACGATCATTTCATGATGAAAGAAATCTACGAACAACCAAGTGTAATCAAAGACACTTACCGAGGAAGACTTTTGGCAAACAAAGGAATTATCCAAATGTCAGGTGTTGAAGATAATTTAGAAAAATTCTTAAATGCAAAACGAATCCTAATTGTTGCTTGTGGAACTTCATGGCACGCAGGATTAGTAGCAGAATATATTATTGAAGAATTTTCAAGAATTCCAGTTGAAGTAGAATATGCATCAGAGTTCCGATATAGAAATCCAATCATTAATAAAGATGATGTTGTTATTGCAATTTCACAATCAGGTGAAACGGCAGATACTTTGGCAGCAATTAAATTAGCTAAAGAAAACGGAGCTTTTGTATTCGGAGTTTGTAATGTAGTAGGTTCGTCGATTTCTCGTGAAACACATGCAGGTGCTTATACACATGCGGGTCCTGAAATTGGAGTAGCTTCTACAAAAGCATTTACTACGCAAATTACAATCCTTACTTTGTTAGCACTACGTTTAGCAAAAGCAAAAGGGACAATGAGCAATTCGGATTACCAACGTTATTTATTGGAATTAGAATTAATGCCAGAAAAAGTGCAAGAAGCTTTATTGACAAATGATGTTGCTAAACAAATTGCCGAAATTTACAAAGATGCAACCAATTGTTTGTATTTAGGAAGAGGTTATAACTTCCCAGTAGCTTTAGAAGGTGCATTAAAATTAAAAGAAATTTCATATATCCATGCAGAAGGGTATCCGGCAGCAGAAATGAAGCACGGACCAATTGCATTGATTGATGAATCTATGCCGGTAATTGTAATTGCTCCTAACAAAGGACATTACGATAAAGTGGTAAGTAATATTCAAGAAATAAAATCAAGAAGCGGAAAAATTATTGCCGTAGTAACTAAAGGAGATACGCAAGTAAAAGCTTTAGCTGACCACGTAATCGAAATTCCTGAAACGAACGAACCGTTTACGCCATTATTAACTACAATTCCGTTACAATTATTATCGTATCATATTGCAGTTCTTAGAGGTTGTAATGTTGATCAACCTAGGAATTTAGCAAAATCCGTTACTGTAGAATAATATTTTAAAAGCGAAATTGGAAGATTTCGCTTTTTTATTGCAAAAAATTCAAAAAATAAATTGCAAAATTGTTTTAGAAAAAACTATCTTTGCACTCGGAAAAATACATCATTTTTCTAACATTAATTAGCTATTAAATAAATACATAAGCAATGTCTAGAATCACAGGAAAAGTTGCACAAATTATCGGGCCAGTTGTTGACGTCGTTTTCAACGATTCAAATAACGAATTACCTAAAATTTACGATTCATTAGAAATCACTAAAAAAGATGGTACTTTATTAGTACTTGAAGTTCAATCTCACATTGGTGAAAACACTGTTCGTACCATTTCTATGGACTCTACAGATGGTTTGTCAAGAGGAGCAGAAGTAGTTGCTACTGGTGCTGCAATTCAAATGCCAATTGGAGCAGACGTTTTTGGTCGTTTATTTAATGTAATTGGTGATGCAATCGACGGTTTAGGAGATTTACCTAAATCAGGTGCAAATGGTTTACCAATCCACAGACCAGCTCCAAAATTTGAAGACTTATCAACTTCTTCTGAAGTTTTATTTACAGGTATTAAAGTAATCGACCTTATTGAGCCTTATGCAAAAGGAGGTAAAATTGGATTATTTGGTGGTGCTGGAGTAGGTAAAACAGTATTGATTCAGGAGTTGATTAACAATATTGCAAAAGGTCACGGTGGACTTTCAGTATTCGCAGGAGTAGGGGAAAGAACACGTGAAGGAAATGACTTACTTCGTGAGATGTTAGAGTCAGGAATTATTAAATACGGTGAAGAATTCATGCACTCTATGGAAAATGGAGGATGGGATTTATCTAAAGTAGATATGCCAGGAATGAGAGAGTCTAAAGCTACTTTCGTTTTCGGACAAATGAATGAGCCACCTGGAGCTCGTGCTCGTGTAGCCCTTTCAGGATTGTCTATCGCTGAGTATTTCCGTGATGGAGCTGGATCTGACCAAGGTAAAGACGTATTATTCTTCGTTGATAATATCTTCCGTTTTACACAAGCAGGTTCTGAAGTATCGGCTTTATTAGGTCGTATGCCATCTGCGGTAGGTTACCAACCTACATTAGCAACTGAGATGGGTGCTATGCAAGAGCGTATTACTTCAACTAAAAAAGGATCTATTACATCTGTACAAGCGGTTTACGTACCTGCGGATGACTTAACTGACCCTGCACCAGCAACAACGTTTGCTCACTTAGATGCAACAACTGTATTATCTCGTAAAATTGCTGAGTTAGGTATTTATCCAGCGGTAGATCCATTAGATTCTACTTCTCGTATCTTAACTCCAGAAATCTTAGGAAAAGAACACTATGAGTGTGCTCAAAGAGTAAAAGAGATTCTTCAAAAATACAAACAATTACAAGATATTATCGCCATCTTAGGTATGGAAGAGTTATCTGAAGAAGATAAATTAGCAGTATCTCGTGCACGTCGTGTACAACGTTTCTTATCTCAACCTTTCCACGTAGCGGAGCAATTTACAGGTATTCCTGGAGTATTGGTTGATATTAAAGAAACTATCAAAGGATTTAACATGATTATGGATGGTGAATTAGACCACTTACCAGAAGCAGCGTTTAACCTTAAAGGTACTATCGAAGAAGCTATCGAAGCTGGACAAAAAATGTTAGCAGAAGCATAATTTTTAATTGCTTAAAGCCCAAAGCTTAAAGCCTAAAGCATAAAAAAATGATTTTAGAAATAGTATCACCAGAAGCTACATTGTTTAAAGGAGAAGTTACTTCAGTAGCAGTTCCTGGAATTAACGGTGAGTTTCAAATGCTAAATAATCACGCGCCTATTGTTTCATTGTTAGCAAAAGGAAACGTGAAAATCAATGCTCAAAACATTAAAATTGAAAAAGAATTCGTTTCTAAATTCAACAAAGTAAATGAGCAAACGTATTGGTTACCTATTAATTCAGGTACCATCGAAATGAATGAAAACAAGATTATCGTTTTAGCTGACTAAGACAATAGATTTATAGTAAAAAGTCCTGCAATTTGCGGGACTTTTTTTTGTTTTATTACTTTGTGATTGAATTATATGCAAGATTTAATTTGCTTATTACAATTTCAATTTCTTCTTCATTCAAATGTCCAAATCCAAAACGGATGGCACAGGTGTTTTTATCTTGATAAAGAATGGTCTTTGGCAGAAAGACATCTAATTTCGAAACTTCTTCAGCAAGTTGAATTAATGATATTGAAGGGTTAAATTCAATCCAAATGGCTAATCCACCAGAAGGCTTTTTATATCCAATAACTTCATTGAAATAACGCTTGAAACATTCGCAAGCAAAATCCCTTCTTTGTTTGTAAATGATGGTATTCTTTTTCAGTAAACGATGAATTTCACCTTCATAAATTAATTCCGAAAGCACTTGTTCTTGAATTAAGTCGCCCTGCTTGTCTAACATTTGTAAATAGTTTTTTGCTTCCAAAATCAAATTTTCAGGAGCCACTACAAATCCGGTTTGAAAACTTGGAAATAGTGATTGCCCCAGTTTTCCAAGATAAATCACCATTCCATTTCCATCTGAACTTGCCATAGGCAACATAGCGGAACCGTCGAGTTGAAAATCATAATCAAAATCGTCTTCAATTATGGCAAATTGATATTTCTTAGCAAGTTGTAAAAGTTGTAATCTTCGTTCGGCAGACAAAGTGTTTGTAGTAGGATAATCGCGATTAGAACAGACATAAACACATCGAATTTTGCCTTTTGTAAAATGTTTTTCTATGTAATTAATGTCTAATCCATTTTCATCAACGGGGATGGTTTTAATATCGGCTCTAGCTTCTTGAAAAATCATATTGGCATTATAATTACTCAAATTACCAACCAAAACAACGTCTTTTTTACGAATTAAAAGTTGCGAGATGATATACAAACTCATCTCGGTACTTCGAGTACTGATTAAATTTGTAGGTTTGATATGAAAACCTCGAGTTGCATTTAAAAAATTACACAATTGATTTTCAAACATAGAATAGCTGTTTTTTGATGTATTGTTCCATTTTGAAATCAATGATTTTCGCTTCATTGATGTACCATACCATTTCGAAAATTCGTGAATAGGATGCAATCGTAAATCGGGTTGACCATCGTTTAAAATGTATTTTGCTTCTGAAAATTCTTGTGTTGATGCCAAGTGAAACGAAGTTTCAAAAGGAAATCCTGTCGTTATAGGATAACTATATGCATCGTTTAGTTTGTTAGTACTTGCTTTGATAGTAACTGTTTTTGATCTTGGAAATAAAACAAAAGCACCTTTATTTGGAATAATTTCTACCCAACCTTGAGCTCCTAATTCTTCATAAACGGCAACCGCAGTATTCCGATGGATGCTAAATAATTGGCTAAATATTCTAGTGCCAGGCAATGCTGTTCCTTCTTTTAAATAGCCTCTTTGAATCGCATTTATTATTTGCTGTGCAATTTGAATATATACCGAAGTAGCACTTGTTTTATCAAATTGAATAAGTTCTTTTAATACCAAACTAACCGGACTATCTATCATTTTAAAACTGGACTATTTTAATCATCCGGAAAGTTACGACTTTTGCACCGTTTTAAATAACCCAATATCGAATAAATGAAAAAAGTATATTATTTAGTTCCCTTGCTAATGTTTGTATTAACTATGAATGCTCAGGAAAATGAACTTAAAACAGATTCACTAAAAGAAGCAGTCATTACATCTTCTCGTATCGATTTGCCTTTTAAAGAAAATTCAAGAACCATTCAAATTGTTACTGCTGAAGATATTAAAAAATTAGGTGTGACAAATGTTGCCGATGCTTTACAACAAATTGCAGGAATTGATGTGCGTAGACAAGGAGTAAACGGAATGCAATCGGATTTATATATAAGAGGCGGAAGTTTTGATCAAACATTGTTGTTAATAGATGGTATAAAAGTAGATGATGCTCAAACGGGTCATCATACTATGAATTTGGCTTTACCAATTGAAGTTATAAAAAGAATTGAAGTGATTAAAGGTCCTGCTGCTCGTATTTTTGGTCAAAATGCTTTTACTGGAGCAATTAATATTGTAACGAAAGATGTTGATGAAAATTCTTTAATTGCTAAAGTACAAGGTGGTTCTTTTGATCAATTTATTGCAGAAGTTACTGGAACTGTAAATCTGGAAGAAAGTAGTCATATTGTACATTTTTCAAAAAACTTTTCAGATGGATATCGTTATAATACTGATTTTGATAATACTAATTATGTTTTAAAAAGTCAGTTCAATAAAAATAAATTACCAATTGAATTACTAACAAGCTATTCAGAAAGAAAATTTGGTGCAAACGGGTTTTATGGTTTTACCAACTATATTGATCAATATGAAGAAACTCAAGCAAGTTTAATAGGTCTTTCAACGGTAATTAAAAGCGGAAATTTTACATGGAAACCAAGAATTTATTGGCGCAGAAACCAGGATTTATATTTATTAGTTAGAAATACCCCATTAACATATAGAAATTTACATATTACTAATAAAGTTGCTGCTGAATTAAACGGTTCGTATCAATCAACGTTAGGAACAACTGGTTTTGGGGTTGAGTTTTCTAAATATCACATATCAAGTAATCGTTTAGGAGATAATCAAAGAGAAATTGCGAGTTTATTTTTAGAACATCGTTTCCAATTTTTCAACAACATTTTAGATGTTACTCCTGGAATTTCGGCTTCTTATTTTTCAGATTTTGATAATCAATTTTTTCCAGGTTTAGATATAGGAGTTAAAATTTCAGATAAATTTAGAGCTTACGGAAATATTGGGACTTCTTATAGAGTTCCTACATATACCAATTTATATTATACTTCTCCTGTAACCATAAGCAATCCCGACTTAAATACAGAAGAAGCTTTTTCACAAGAAGTTGGTTTTAAATATATGAGTGATAGATTCAATATATCGATAGCTGCTTTTAATCGTGATGCTGATAATTTAATCGATTATGTTCGTGAAAACACAACAGATGCTTGGCAAGCACAAAATATTCAAAGTGTAAATACAAAAGGATATGAAGCGCAAGCTGATTACTTTTTCATAATAAATAATTTACCACAAAAAATTCAGTTAGGTTATTCTTATTTAGATAACGATGTAAAGGCAAGTGAAGCTAATTTTTCTCAATATTCTATTAACTCGATGAAACATCAATTCACAAGTAGTTTACAATTTAACTTCTTTAAAGGTTTAAATACAA
The DNA here is from genome assembly GCF_937967675.1 of uncultured Flavobacterium sp. Lineage (GTDB taxonomy): Bacteria > Bacteroidota > Bacteroidia > Flavobacteriales > Flavobacteriaceae > Flavobacterium. Next base: position 17,964 of record NZ_CALBSN010000080.1, read on the forward strand.
CTTTTGCTTATCGTTATGTAGAGCGTACAGCAGGAATGAGCTATAATGTTTTTGATGCAAATGTTAGTTATAGAATAAAAGCGTTTGAACTATCTATGTTTGCTAACAATATTTTTAATGCAGATTATATTGAATCAGGAATGATTCCAATGCCAAAAGGGAATATGATGTTTGGAATTAAGTATTTATTTAAGTAAAATAAAGTTTGTTAAGTGAAAGGGGACTGCAGCAATGTAGTCCTTTTTTTGTTTCTTGCCAATAAAAAAAGTCCCGATTTAATCGGGACTTTGTCTTTCTAGGTAATCAAAAAATATTATATATTATTCGATAACTACTACCTGAGCAGCTACTTTACCTTTTCTTCCTTCTTCTTCTTCGTAACTTACGCTGTCTCCTTCATTTAAAGATTCAACTTTCATTCCAGTAGCGTGTACGAAAATGTCTTTTCCAGTTTCATCATCAGTAATAAAACCGTAACCTTTTGATTCATTGAAGAACTTAACTTTACCTGTTCTCATTGTGTATTGTAAAAAATTAATAATTATCAAAGATATACTTATTTACAACACAAACAAGAAAAAGTTAAAAATATTTCAAAATTACTGATTATCAGTATCTTCTTTTTTCTTTAAACCTAAGTTTAACATTCGTTCTCTAGTTTCTTTATTTTTAAATCTTGAATATAAAAACAAAGGCATTAAGACAAAAGTTACTAGTAAAATTCCAATTCCAATCCACTTGTCGCCATTTAATCCGTTGTGTTTTTGAATGTATCCAAACGAAATAAATCCAACAATAATAAGGATAAGTACAATTAGAACTTTTTTCATCTTATCTTAATTTAATATGCAATTCTTGTAATTGTGCTTCATCAATGGTTGAAGGCGCATCAATCATTACATCTCTTCCTGAATTGTTTTTAGGGAAAGCAATAAAATCACGAATCGTTTCTTGTCCACCTAAAATAGAAACTAATCTATCCAATCCGAAAGCTAAACCTCCGTGTGGTGGTGCTCCAAATTCAAAAGCACTCATTAAGAAACCAAACTGCGCTTGTGCTTCTTCTTTGCTAAAACCTAACAAATCAAACATTCTTGATTGTAATTCTCTGTCGTGAATACGAATAGAACCGCCACCAATTTCGTTTCCGTTTAATACCATATCATAAGCATTAGCACGAACTTTTCCAGGTTCTGTTTCAATTAATGCCATGTCTTCTGGTTTTGGAGACGTAAAAGGATGGTGCATCGCGTGATATCTTCCGCTTTCTTCATCCCATTCTAATAATGGGAAATCAACTACCCATAATGGAGCAAATTCGTCTGATTTTCTCAAACCTAAACGAGTAGCAACTTCCATTCTTAAAGCTGATAATTGCGTTCTTACTTTATTTGCATTACCCGATAAAATTAAAATTAAATCACCTGGTTTTGCATTGGTAATTTCAGCCCATTTTTTCAAATCTTCTTGATCGTAGAATTTGTCTACTGATGATTTAAAAGTTCCATCTTCTTCACATTTTACATATACCATTCCCGAAGCTCCAACTTGTGGGCGTTTTACCCAATCAATTAAAGCATCGATTTCTTTTCTTGTATAATTTGCGCAACCTGGCGCTGCGATTCCAACAACTAATTCAGCTGAATTGAATACTGGAAAATCTTTATGTTGGGCTACCGCATTTAACTCGCCAAATTTCATTTCAAAACGAATGTCTGGTTTGTCATTACCGTAGGTTTTCATTGCGTAATCGTAAGTAATTCTTGGGAATTTTTCTACTTCAATTCCTTTGATTTCTTTTAGTAAATGACGTGTTAAACCTTCAAACATATTTAAAATGTCTTCTTGTTCTACGAATGCCATTTCACAGTCGATTTGTGTGAATTCTGGTTGACGGTCAGCACGTAAATCTTCATCACGGAAACATTTCACAATTTGGAAATATTTATCCATTCCACCTACCATCAACAACTGTTTGAATGTTTGTGGCGATTGTGGAAGTGCATAAAACTGCCCTTCGTTCATTCTACTTGGTACCACGAAATCACGTGCGCCTTCTGGAGTAGATTTAATTAAATATGGCGTTTCTACATCGCAAAAACCTTGGTCAGAAAGATATTTTCTAACTTCCATCGAAACTTTATGACGGAATAATAAGTTGTTTTTAACCGGATTTCTTCTGATGTCTAAATAACGATATTTCATACGAATGTCTTCACCACCATCGGTTTCATCTTCGATAGTAAATGGAGGCAATTGTGCTTCGTTTAAAATTGTTAGTTCGGTAACTAAAATTTCAATTTCACCCGTTGCCATATTTGGGTTCTTTGATTCGCGCTCAATAACAGTTCCTTTTACTTGAATAACAAATTCTCTTCCAAGCGATTTTGCTTTTTCAAAAACGGTTTTGTCAGTTCTTTGTTCGTCGAAAATTAATTGGGTAATACCATAACGGTCACGTAAATCCACCCAAATCATAAAACCTTTATCTCTCGATTTTTGAACCCAACCTGCAAGGGTAACTTCTGTATTGATGTGTGAAGCGTTTAATTCACCACAGTTATGACTTCTGTACATTTCTTGAAATTTTTTGCAAATGTAGTAACAAATATTAATTTTATTCGTTTAATTTTAATAGATTTGATACAATAAATAACACTTTTAAAACATGAAAAAAGCATTCTTTTTGTTTTTTGTAGCAATTTTTTCTGGTTTTGCTCAAAATACACCTAATACCGTTTCATTAAACGTTAAAATCACCAATAGATTTTCAGATACGATTACCATTTCTTCAGGTAGAACATTTAAGCAAAAAGTAGGAATTAATAAAAAAGGGGAATTTCAAACCACTTTTGAAGCTTTAAAAGATGGAGGCTTATATCGTTTGAATGATGGAAACGAAGGGACAACAATGTTTTTGAAAAATGGTTATGATTTAACTTTAACTTTAGATACTAAAGATTTTGATGAAACTATTGTTTATAAAGGGAAAGGTGCTAATGAAAACAATTATTTAGCCCAAAAAGCTATGTCAGATGAAAAGTTTGAAATGGATTTAGAGGCTTTATTTGATGCTGATGAAGCTACATTTAAAGAAGCATTGTCTAAAAAGAAAGCGGATGATTTAAAAATGATTGACGGAAAAGGTTTAGATGAAACTTTGGTTAACATGTTACGCCCTTCTTTTGAACAAGAAGAAAAATTCTTATTGGATTATTATAAACAAAAAGTAGCCGCTAAGAAAATGGAAGGTGTTGTTTCACCATCATTTGATTACGAAAACCACAAAGGTGGAAAAACTAAATTAGAAGATTTAAGAGGAAAATATGTCTATATCGATGTTTGGGCAACTTGGTGTGGACCATGTTTGGCTGAGATTCCTCACTTAAAGAAAGTAGAAGAAAAATATCACGGAAAAAACATTGAGTTTGTAAGTATTTCTGTAGATACCGATAAGGATCATGAAAAATGGAAAAAAATGGTGGTTTCTAAAGAATTAGGAGGAATACAATTATTCGCGGATAAAAACTGGACCTCAGATTTTATAAAAGCTTTCGGAATTAATGCAATACCAAGATTTATTTTAATTGGACCTGATGGGAAAGTAATTAAAGCTGATGCAGCGCGTCCTTCATCAGTAGCTTTAATTGAATTATTAGATAGTTTAGTGAAGTAATTTCATATATAGTTATATTATTTAAAGCCAATACATTACGTATTGGCTTTTTCAATGTTAAGTTTTTATCTAATGTTACCAAATTGTTAAGTAAAAGTTTTTTTATTGTAAATTAAATTTTATATTTGTTACTATAATGTTAACCTATAAAAGAAAAGAGTATGAAAAAAGTAGTAATTGCAATAGTTTTATTGGTTTCAAGTTTGTCATTTGCACAAGAAGTTAAGCCAAAATTTGAAGTGGTTGACCAAATGGTAAAAGCAACTTATTATTATGATAACGGACAAGTAAAACAAGAGGGGTATTACTTAGACGGAAAATTACATGGAAAATGGGTTGCATTTAATGAGGATGGTACAAAGCAATCGATGGGAGAATATAATAATGGAGCTAAATCTGGAAAATGGTTTTTCTGGAGTGAAGATTCTTTAAGCGAAGTTGATTTTTTAGATAGCAGAATAGCTGAAGTAAAAAAATGGTCAAAAGATGTTTTAGTAAAAAATTAATTTTATTTTAAATATAAAAAAAGTCCCGATGAACATCGGGACTTTTTTGTTGTATACTTGATTTTAAATTTCGTGTTTCGGTGTAAAACCATCTTCACTTAATTCTTTGTGAACATAATCAGCTTTCATTAAACTGTCATAATCTACTTTAACATCTCTTCCTAATTTCACTTTAATACTATCTACAATAGCATAAACAACTGGAACTACAATTAAAGTTAAGAATAAAGAGGAAATCAGACCACCAATAATTACCCATGCTAAACCGTTGTTCATTTCGGCAGCAGCTCCTTTAGCAAGCGCAATAGGAATCATCCCTATTACCATGGCAATTGTTGTCATTAAGATTGGGCGTAAACGAGCATGGTTTGCCTGAACTAATGCATTGAATGTTGATTCACCAGCATCTTTTCTGTGATTAGCAAAGTCAACTAATAAAATGGCATTTTTCGTTACCAATCCAATCAACATAATAATACCTAAAATAGTGAAAATATTAAGTGAATTATTAGTTAATGCCAAAGCAAATAATGCTCCAATAAACGATAACGGAATAGAAAACAATACTACAAAAGGCGTTACAAAGTCATCATATAAGGCAACCATTACCAAGTAAACTAAAATAATAGCAGCAAGTAACGCAATTCCTAAAGTACCAAAACCTTCTGTTTGGTTTTCCATATCTCCACCCCAAACATAGTTAACTCCTGTTGGACGTTCCATTTTTGAGAATACTGTTTCCCATTCTGATGCAATAGTACCAGATGGTTTACCTACAGATTGTGCTTCAATAGTAACCGAAGTACTTTTGTCTCTTCTTTCTAGCATACTTGGACCTGAACTTTCAATAACCTCTGCAAATTGAGATAATTTGATTTGTTGTCCCATGTTGTTCACAAAAATTAGATTGTTTACATCATTAATATTAGAACGGTCGTATTCATTGAATCTAATGTTGATATCATATTCATATTCTCCGGCTCTAAATTTCCCATCGGTATTTCCGTTGAAAGCAGTTTGCATAGTTAAACCAACTGTTTGAAGATTTAATCCTAAAGCAGCCATTTTATCACGATTCACCTGAACTTTAATTTCAGGATTACCAGCTTCTGAAGTTAATTTTACTTCCGATGCTCCAGGAACTTTTTTCAATTCAGCAGCAGCTTTTTGAGCAAATAACATTACATCATCAAAATTTGGACCCGTAACCGTTAATGCAATTGGGGCTTTATCTGCACCTAATAATCCTACAGGAACCGTTTTTACTTTTGCTCCTACCAATTCTTTTTCTAACTGGCGTTTGATTTTAGCCGCATATATAAATGAGTTGTCATCACGTTTTGCTTTTTCAACTAAAGAAATCAAAATTTCAGCTTTATAAGCAGTAGATTGTGTAGCTCCCATACCATCACTAGTTTGACCTACTGTGGTAATCATATCTACAATATTTTTATCTTTTTTAAGGTAAGCTTCTGCTTTTTGTGTCATGAAATTGGTTTGCTCAATTGAAACGTCTTTTGGCATTTCAATTTGCACTAAGAATTCTCCTTTATCGGTTTTAGAGAAGAACTCACCACCAATAAATCCACCACCTAATAATCCGAAAATTGAACCAAAGAAAATAACAGTAACGATAGCTAAAGTTGTTTTTTTGTAATTTAAAGACCAAGTTAAAATGTCTGTTACTTTGTGAGTGAATTTGTCTAGGTAGTTTTCAAAACCTAAAATAATTTTACCGAAAAAAGATTCTTTATTTAAATGTTCTAACTTTCCGTAACGAGAGAATAACCAAGGTACAATGGTAAATGAAGCCAGCAATGATAACAGTGTAGCAATAATTACCGTAACACAGAATTGCGTGATGATGTTAGAAACTAATCCAGTACTCATCGCGATTGGTAAGAATACTACCACGATAACTAAAGTAATTGCTGTAACAGTGAATCCAATTTCAGCTGCACCATCGTAAGCTGCGCGCACCTTATTTTTACCCATTTCCATGTGACGGTGAATGTTTTCTAATACAACAATCGCGTCATCCACTAAGATACCTACTACTAATGAAAGTCCAAGTAAACTCATTAAGTTTAATGTGTATCCCATTAATGAAATTCCAATGAAAGTAGCAATTAACGAAGCTGGAATCGATACCATTACAATAGCCGCATTTCGTAAACTATGTAAGAAGAATAACATTACGAATGCTACTAAAAATACAGCTAGAAATAAATCATGCATTACATTATCCGCAGCAGTTAAGGTAAATTCACTACTATCATTTGCAACTTTTAATTTTAAGTTTGATTTAGAATAGTCCTTCTCAATTTTAGCAATAGCTTCTTTTACTTTTTTACTTACTTCTACCGCATTTGCATCTGATTGTTTAATAACTTGTAAAAGTATTGATCCTTTCTCGTTAATTCTTGAGATTTTAGAAACGTCTTTTTGTGCATCTTGAACATCGGCCACATCACCCAAACGTACTTGAACACCATGATTTGATGAAACAACTAAATTGCGTAACTCTTCAACTGATTTATATTTTCCAGATAAACGAATGGTGGTACTGTTTTCTCTAGTTTTAATATTACCCGTAGGGAAATCTAAGTTTGAAGATAAAACGGCTTGTTGCACTTGAGGAACTGATAATCCGAATCCTTGTAATTTTGTAGCATCTAAGCTTACTTTAATTTCTCTTTCTTCACCACCTACTAAGTTAACTTGCGCCACACCAGGAACACGAGAAACAATCGGTTGAATTTTTTTATCTAATAAGTCGTAAAAGGCAACTTCATCCATATTAGCAGTTGCACCAATGGTCATAATCGGTAAATCACTCAATGAGAATTTACTTAATGAAGGCGGGTCAACATCATCTGGTAAGTCTTTTAAAACCGCATTGATTTTACGTTGCGCATCGTTCAAAGAATAATCGGCATCTGCATCTGCAGTTAGTGTAATCATTACTACCGATAAACTTTCATAAGATTTTGATTCTAATTTTTTGATGTTTTCCATGGTAGAAACCGCATCCTCAATTTTCTTGGTAACGGTATTTTCTACTTCACTTGGAGAAGCTCCAGGATAAACAGTTGAAACGGTTACTACGTTAATCTCAAATTTTGGAATTAACTCATAACTCAACTGTTTATAACTATACAGTCCACCTAATAACAGTATCGTAAAAAGTACGATAACCATAGAAGGTCTTTTAATTGATATATCTACAATTTTCATATAATTGATTTTAAGTAAGGGTCTTTATTATTTAACTATTGAAACTTTAGTGTTATCACTTAAGTTTATTTGACCACTTGTTACCACAATATCACCATTGTTTAAACCGCTTAAGATTTCAACTTTATCTCCAAAAACTTTTCCCGCTACTACTTTTTTCATAACGGCAATATCTTTTTCCACAACATAAACTTGGTTGCTACTAACGCTTCCTACAAAAGCGCTTCTTGGAATTGTCATCAATTCAGGCTGTTTCCCCTCTGGAGCACCAAATACTACCGAACCATACATTCCCGCTTTTATTTCATTATTAGGATTGTTTGCAATAGCTATTTCTATAGGGAAGTTTAAAGAAGTATCTGCTTTAGGAGCAATAAACGTTACTTTTCCAGTATACTCTTTATCAGGAAAAACACTAGCTTTTACTTTTACAATCGAACCAATTTTTAATTGTGCTACTTGACGTTCACTTACATTTACTTTTAGTTTTAACGAGCTTGTATTAACAATTTCAAACATTTTTGTTGGAGGCATAGCGCTTAATATAGCTCCAACTTCAATAAATTTTTTATTAATAATTCCACCGAAAGGCGCTTTTACTCTTGTGTCACCCACATTAATATTAGCTTGAGTTAATCTAGACTTAGCGTTAATCATATTGATTCTAGCTTGATCTAATTGTTGTTTTGTAACTCCTCCAGTTTTGTAAGCGCTTTCGAAACGGTTGTAATCGTTAAGGGCATTTTGATAATTAGCATTGGCTGTTTCTGCTTCAACATTAACGACATCACCTCTAATGATAGCAATAGTTTGACCTTTTGCTACTCTATCCCCTTCTTTAACCAAAACCGAAATAACTTTTCCAGATCGTTCTGCAGCCATTTCTAATTCTTGATCGGGTGAGAAGTTTCCGTTAGCAAAAAAAGTATCTTCAACAGGATTTGTTTCAACTGTAGCAACACGTACAGCAACACTACTATTTTCTTGAGCTACAATTGCTGTATCTGCTTCATTTTGTTTTTTGTTGTTCATAAGAGTTACAACAGCAGCTCCTACTATTCCTACACCTAAAACGATATAAATTATTTTTTTCATTTGTTTATTAGTTTAATAAGTTTTTTAGTTCTCCTTTAGATTTTATGAATTGAATTTCAGCTAGTTTATATTCTAAAATAGCAGTTGTATAATTGTTTTGTGCTTCAACCAAGGCGTTTTCTGCATCCAATAAATCGGTTAAAGATGCTAAACCTTGTATGTAATTATTGTTGGTGTTTGCAAAAACTTCTTGTGCTAATTTCACATTATCTTTTTGATTCTCAATAGTGATTAAGCTATTTTCAATTTGTTTTTTTGAGTTTTCAAAAGCCATATCTAAAGCTAACTTTGTATTGTCGATATCTACTTGTAAACTTTTGATAGCTGTATTTGCTTGCTTAACTCTAGCTTTAGTTCCAAATCCAGTAAAAATAGGAACCCTTAAACTTAAACCAATACTTGCAAAGTCAGACCAATAAACCCCATCAATTGGTTTGGCAAATAAAGGCATCTCAGGTCCTTGACCAATATAGTTATAACTTCCACTCAAAGATAACGTAGGATAATAGCTAGCTTGATATGCTTTTTTCTGATAATTAAGGAGTTGCTCTTGTTTTTTTAGTAATATATATTCTGTCCTATTGGTTACATCAGCTGTTTTATTTAAGTCTTGAGGTGTAACTTCAAACGCAGTTTTTGGAATCACTATTTTGTTTTGAACCGGCATTCCCATATAAAACTTCAAGGCATTTTCTTGTAAACTAATAGCATTTATAAGTTGCTGTTTTATCGAATTGATGTTGTTAACACGAACGCTAATTCGGTCCAAATCAATTTTTCTTGCTAAACCATTATCATACTGACCTTTGATGATATCTTTTACTTTGTTCGCATTTTTTAAATTATTTTCTACTACTTCTAATTTTTGTTGTTGTACGTAAACTTGATAGTACGCATTTGCAACACGCTCAATAACTTGTTCTTCGGTTAAATCAGCATTAATCTGATAGAATTCTCTAGTAGTTCTCGCTGCTTTTAATCCTGTAAAAACAGATTGATCAAATAAAGCTTGACTTACAGAAATTCCTGCAACTGAATTCCATTTTTGACCAAAAGCTGCTTGAATGGTTGTTCCGGGTGCTCCAAAATTTTCTCCATCAATTACAGTTGTTTGTAAAATAGGGTTGTAATTCAAACTTCCATTTGCTGAAATTTGCGGTAAAGCTCTCGAACGAACTTCTTGAATTTTATACTCGCTATTTTCTAGGTCTAATTTTGCTTTTTTAGCTTCTGACTTGTTTTCAAGCGCAAAAGTGATAGCCTCTTTTAGTGATAGTTGTGCCACCTCTTGAGCACTTACCGACAGTGTAAAAGTTAATAATGTTATGAGGATTGTGTTCTTCATTGTTTATATAATTGGGTTTTTAAGGTGTTTTTCTAATTCTATAATTCCAGCTAATGTTGCCATTGCTCTAATGTGATATTCCAAAGCTTTTAATTCTAATTCTTCAGCTTCAATACCTGAAGCAGTGTTTTCATTGATGTTAAAGATTAGGGTGTAATAAAATTTTATATAATTGTCTACATCTAAATTTTCTCTGTATAAACCTTCATTCATGCCTTTTAGAATGTTATTTCTAAAACAGGTTTCGCATACTTCAATTTGAGAAGTTAAGGCTTTTGCATAGACTTCAGGATAGTGCTTTTTTAATTGGTAAATTGGAGAAGATTCGGCAGATTTAAACATTTCTTTGAACATTCTCTTGATTTCGAAATTTTCTTCAATAGCGTTAAAATTTTGTGCAACAATTTTGTCGATTGTTTCATGAATTTCTTTGTGAACCATTTCAACACTTTTTTCAATTAAAACATCTTTGTTGCTAAAATATTTGTAAATCGTTTTTTTTGAAATACACATTTCGCAAGCAATATCATCCATAGTAATGCTCTTGAAACCAAGTTTCAAAAACATTTCTTTCGCTTTATTAATAATTTTTTCTTTCATCCTTTCTCTAAAATCAACCTTGATAGATTTTATTTTCGGGTACAAATGTATGCTGGAAACTTTTAACACTAAAATAGTTTCCAATGTTTTTACATAAATTTAACATTTGATATATTCGTGTCGTTTCAGAATATTGAAGTATTTTAGCAAAAAATTCAAGAAATGCATTCTATATCCTATTATCAAGAGAAAATGGCGAATCATTTTTCTCAAATAGTTGCCAATAAAGAACCAAAAAATCTTTACGAACCTGTACAATATATTTTATCACTTGGTGGAAAAAGAATGCGCCCTGTTTTAACACTAATGGCTAGTGAAGTTTTTAATGGCGATTGTGAAAAAGCCATTCCTGCAGCTACTGCGGTTGAGGTATTTCATAACTTTTCATTAATTCACGATGATATTATGGATGATGCGCCTTTAAGAAGAGGTAATCAAACGGTTCATGAAAAATGGGATTTGAATACCGGAATTTTATCTGGCGATGCAATGCTGATTTTAGCGTATCAATATTTTGAAAATTATGAGCCAAAAATTTTTCAAGCATTGGCCAAACTATTCAGTAAAACTGCTTTAGAGGTCTGTGAAGGACAACAGTACGATGTAGATTTTGAAACACGTGACGATGTTACGATTCCAGAATACTTAAAAATGATTGAATACAAAACCGCTGTTTTAGTTGGTGCTGCTATGAAAATGGGAGCCATAGTTGCTGAAACTTCCAATGAAAATGCAGATTTGATTTATGATTTTGGATTGAATTTAGGAATTGCATTTCAATTACAAGACGATTATTTAGATGCTTTCGGGAATCCAGAAACCTTCGGAAAACAAGTAGGAGGTGATATTATTGAAAATAAAAAAACCTATTTGTATCTAAAAGCAATGGAGTTTGCCAAAGAAGAAGACCAACAGCAATTGTTGCATTTGTTTTCTATCCAACCAATGGATAATAACGATAAAATCGAATCGGTAAAAGCCATTTTTAATACTTCTGGAGCTAGCGAAGCTACTAAAAAAGCCATCCAAGATTTCACTTTCAAAGCATTTGAAACTTTAGAAAAAATGGATATTGAAGCTGAAAAGAAAGCCATCTTAAAAGCTTTTGGTGAAAATTTAATGGGAAGAAATGTATAATCCGCCCGCAAATATTGAGGCGTTAATCTCACAAGCTGAAGAAGAACATTTGTACTTCAAGTTGATTGAGCAAGTGAATAAGGATTTTGCTTTGGCGAATGAGCCTTTAGATGTACCGGCAAGTATTTTTCCGTTTGAATTTAAGAATTTGGTTCAGGAAAAAATATATAAACTCATTCAACACAAATTTGCTGAATATTTGAATTTACTCTACATCATAGATGTTCCAGAAGAGCAAATCAAAAAATTAGATGGTTCCGATTTAGTGGAATTGTCAGAACAAGTTGCATTTTTGATCTTAAAAAGAGAATGGCAAAAAGTTTGGTTTCGAAATAAGTATTAAAAATAAATTCTCACAAAAGGCATAAACGCCTCGGCATAGATATTATCTCTATCTCGGTGTAAAACATTATATCGAATACCTAAAGTTATATTATCATTACGATATCCTGCACCTAAAAACAAAGCCGTATTCCAAAAATCTTGAGTATCGTTTCCGAAAGAATCATTAAAAGTTCTATTTACTCTTAATTGTTCTAATTCAGTTGAAATTTGAATTTCTTCGATGGGATTGAATAAAGCAATTAGACTACCTCCATACATGTTAGCATTATAAAAATCACGTTGTTTTACATAACTGTATTGTGCTCCTAAACCTAATGCTACATATTGATTAAAGTTGTAAATAGCACTTGGTGCCACCATAACATCCGTATATCCACTTCCAAATCCTAAACCAAGCCCACCACCAAATTGAACATGTTTCCAAAAATCGCTTTTTGTTTTCATTTCAGTATTTTCTTGTGCATAAATTTCAGGTTTAAAACTAAATAAAAACACAATAGTTAATAAAAATGTTAAATTTATTACGAAATTCTTTTTCATAATTCCATTTTAAAAAAATTAATGTTATAAAAGTATAAAAATCCTTGAAAGATTATCATAAAATGTTTTACTTTTGCGTAAATTTTTAATTTAAACGTCTTTCAGACAACACACTATGGATAGGTTTTCCTTTTTAAACGCTGCACATACGGCTTTTTTTGCCGATTTATACGAACAATATTTACAAAATCCAGATAGCGTAGAGCCAAGCTGGAGAAGTTTTTTTCAAGGATTTGATTTTGCACAAGCCAATTATGGTTCAGAAGAAGTTGCTCAGCAAATTTCTTATGTAGCTTCGGGTGATTCAGTTGAAATCTCTGAAAAAATGCAAAAAGAGTTCAATGTTCTGAAATTAATCGAAGGATATAGAACTCGTGGTCACTTATTCACTAAAACAAATCCAGTTAGAGATAGAAGAGTTCACGGACCTTCATTGGCTCTTGAAAATTTCGGATTATCGCAAGCTGATTTAAATACGGTTTTTGATGCGGCGAAAATCGTGAACATGAAACCAAGTACTTTGGCAGATATTATCAAACATTTAGATAATGTTTACTGTCAGTCAATCGGAGTGGAATTTATGTACATTCGCGACCCTAAGGTGCAAGAATGGATTAAAAATCGCTTAGATATCAACGATAACCAACCTAATTTTTCGGCTGACCAAAAGAAACACATTCTTAAGAAATTAAACGAAGCCGTTTCTTTCGAAAACTTCTTACATACTAAATACGTAGGTCAAAAACGTTTCTCTTTAGAAGGTTGTGAGGCTGCAATTCCGGCTTTAGATGCTTTAATTGAAGGTGCAGCTGATAGAGGTGTAGAACAATTCGTAATGGGAATGGCACACAGAGGCCGTTTGAATGTTTTGGCTAACATCTTTGGTAAAAACACTCAAAATATTTTCTCTGAATTTGATGGAAAAGACTATGATGAAGACGCTAACTTTGATGGTGACGTAAAATACCACTTAGGGTTAACTTCAGATAGATTGACCGATTCTGGAAAGAAAATCAACTTAAACTTAGCTCCAAACCCTTCGCACTTAGAAACAGTAGGTGCCGTTATTGAAGGAATCACAAGAGCAAAACAAGATAGAAATTATCCAAATGATTTTTCAAAAGTATTACCAATTGCTGTTCACGGTGATGCCGCTGTAGCAGGTCAAGGTATTGTGTATGAAATCATTCAAATGGCGAAGTTAGATGGTTATAAAACAGGTGGAACAATTCACTTAGTAATCAATAACCAAGTCGGGTTTACAACGAATTATTTAGATGCACGTTCGTCAACGTATTGTACGGATATCGCGAAAGTAACTTTGTCACCAGTTTTACACGTAAATGCAGATGATGCAGAAGCGGTAGTACATGCGATGTTGTTTGCTTTAGATTATCGTATGGAATTTGGTGGAGACGTTTTTATCGATTTATTAGGATATAGAAAATACGGTCACAACGAAGGTGATGAGCCTCGTTTTACACAACCAATCTTATACAAAGCCATTTCAAAACACAAAAACCCGAGAGATTTATATGCTGAAAAATTAATTCAGGAAAATATTATTTCTACTGGCTATGTAAAAGAATTGGAAGAAGCTTATAAAGCAAAATTAGATGAGAATTTAGAAGCATCTCGTAAGAAAGACTTAACTGTAATTACACCGTTCATGGAGAATGAGTGGGAAGGTTACAAACAAGTTTCAGATGATGTAATGCTTCAAAAATTTGACACGAAGTTTGATAAAAATCAATTAGCTGAAATTGCTAAAACTATTACGGAGCTTCCTGCTGATAAGAAATTCATCAGTAAGATTACGAAGTTAATTGGAGATAGAAAGAACATGGTTGAAACCAATAAATTAGACTGGGCAATGGGCGAATTATTAGCTTATGGTTCTTTACTGTCTGAAGGTTTTGATGTTCGTATTTCTGGGCAAGATGTGGAGCGTGGAACATTTTCACATCGTCATGCTGTTGTTAAAGTAGAAGATTCTGAAGAAGAAGTAATCTTACTAGATAAAATAAAAGATAAAAAAGGAAACTTTTATATCTACAATTCACACCTTTCAGAATATGGCGTTTTAGGTTTTGAGTACGGATATGCCTTAGCATCACCAAAATCATTAGTAATTTGGGAAGCACAATTTGGAGATTTCTCTAACGGAGCACAAATTATGATTGACCAATACATTTCTGCAGGTGAAGACAAGTGGAACAACCAAAACGGATTGGTAATGTTGTTGCCTCATGGTTATGAAAACCAAGGTGCAGAACATTCATCTGCACGTATGGAGCGTTACTTACAATTATGTGCAAAACACAACATGTACATTGCCGATGTAACTACGCCAGCCAACTTCTTCCACTTAATGAGAAGACAATTAAAAACAGAATTCCGTAAGCCATTAATAGTATTCTCTCCAAAGAGTTTATTGCGTCACCCAGATGTAGTATCTTCAATGGATGATTTAGCAAACGGACAATTCCAAGAAGTATTAGATGATCCAAATGTAACAGATAAAAAAGCAATCAAAACGTTGGTTTTCTGTACAGGTAAATTCTATTATGATATCATTGCAAAACGTGCTGAATTAGGTAGAAATGATGTGGTAGTAGTTCGTTTAGAACAATTGTTCCCATTAGCGGTTGACCAAATTAAAGCGATTATCGACAGTTATCCAAATGTGGATGATTACGTTTGGGCACAAGAAGAACCTAAAAACATGGGAGCTTATGGTTATATGTTGATGAATTTTGATTTAGTAAAATTAAGATTAGCATCACCAAAAGCATACAGTGCGCCAGCAGCAGGTAGTTATGAGCGTTCTAAAAAACGTCATGCTAATGCAATCGCTATGGTATTTGATAAAAAATTATTTCAATAAAAAACAACTCAATTATCACCCTGAGCTTGTCAAAGGGTAAACTTTTTAAATAAAAAGATATGATTTTAGAAATGAAAGTCCCTTCTCCAGGGGAATCAATTAAAGAAGTAGAAATTGCTACATGGTTAGTAAAAGATGGTGATTATGTAGAAAAAGACCAAGCAATTGCTGAGGTTGATTCAGATAAAGCAACATTAGAATTGCCAGCTGAAGCAAGCGGAATTATTACATTAAAAGCAGAAGAAGGTGATGCAGTAGCGGTAGGTGCAGTAGTTTGTTTAATCGATACAGGTGCAGCAAAACCAGAAGGTGGTGCAGCTCAAGCTAAAGAAGAAGCAAAAGCAGTTGAAGCGCCAAAAGCTGAGGCTCCAAAAGCAGCTCCAGTAGCAGAAAAAACGTATGCAACTCAAGCGCCATCTCCGGCAGCTAGAAAAATATTAGAAGAAAAAAACATCGAGCCTTCTGCAATTGTAGGAACAGGTAAAGGTGGAAGAATCACTAAAGATGACGCTGTAAATGCAGTACCATCAATGGGAACTCCAACAGGAGGAAACCGCGGAACAGAGAGAACAAAACTTTCAATGTTACGTAGAAAAGTAGCAGAGCGTTTAGTTTCAGCTAAAAATGAGACTGCGATGTTAACTACTTTTAACGAAGTAGATATGTCTGCAATCTATGCTATTCGTGACCAATATAAAGAAGAGTTCAAAGCGAAACATGGTTTAGGATTAGGTTTCATGTCGTTCTTTACTAAAGCGGTAACTCGTGCTTTACAATTATATCCAGATGTAAACTCTATGATTGATGGTCAAGAGAAAATTTCTTATGACTTCTGTGATATTTCGGTAGCGGTTTCGGGTCCAAAAGGATTAATGGTTCCAGTTATGAGAAATGCAGAAACCTTATCGTTCAGAGGTGTTGAAGCTGAAATCAAAAGATTAGCTTTAAGAGCTCGTGATGGACAAATCACAGTAGACGAAATGACTGGTGGAACATTCACTATTTCTAATGGAGGTGTTTTCGGAAGTATGTTATCTACGCCAATCATCAATCCACCACAATCAGGTATTTTAGGAATGCACAATGTTGTGGATAGAGCTATCGTTAAAAATGGTCAAATCGTAATTGCTCCAGTAATGTATGTTGCCTTATCATACGACCACAGAATCATCGACGGACGTGAGTCAGTTGGATTCTTAGTGGCAGTGAAAGAAGCATTAGAAAACCCAGCTGAAATTTTAATGGGTGGAAATGTGAAAAAAGCATTAGAATTATAGAAATATAAATCCCAAATAAAAAATCCCAAACTCTATTTGAATTTGGGATTTTTTTATTTGGGTAATATTTAAAAATAGTAAAAGTTAATCTTGGGAATAATCTACAAAATAATATAGTTTTATTCTTATTTTAGCGGACTATAATTTTCAGGTTGAGCCACCATTTTTTCATGATGCACAAATTTACTTTTTCTGTTATACTACTATTATTTATTAATTTGATGCTTGCTCAAGAATTGAGTGAATCAGAAATTAGTAGAACCCGAAATATTCAAGAGAATCTTATTTCAAATCCGGAGAAAGCATATGCTGAAGCATTAGAAATTAGTAATTCTAAAAACGAGTTATTTCGTTTTTATGGCAAATATTACATAGCCAATTATTTTTACAACAAATCAGAGTTTACTTACTCAAAGAAACTTCTGATCATACTTATAGATAGTATTGAAAAAAGTAAGATGGATAAATCAAGCAAAGTGTATCAAGATTTACTTGGAATGTGTGTGAACAAACTTTTTTATATCCATAAAAATTTAGGAGAATACGATTTAGCATTGTTTTATCTTGACAAATATAAAAACAGTGTACCTAATAATCATTTTAACGAACAATATGGCTCAATTAAGGTAGCTATGGGCGATTATGTTAATGGAATTGCTTTGTTAAAGAGAGAATTAAAAACGTCGCATCACTTAAAATTGGGAATAGGTGAAAAAAAAGTAATGAACAAGAAATTGTTTGCTGATAAATATAATATTATTGGTGAAGCTTATCAAAAGTATTACATTCAGTCGAAGAAAAAAGTGTTGTTAGATTCTGCAAATCATTATTTTAATGTAGCAGCTACAATGATGTTGCAAGATAATTTTCAGCCTGAATACACCAAAGCATTATTGAGTATGCGCGAAGCAAAAAGTGCCGCCTTAGCAGGAAATTACGAGAAATCTTTGTCGTTATATAGAAAGAGAAAAAAGTATCCTATTATTCAGGATAATATAAGAACAGAGCAGTTGTTTGATTTAGGAATGGCCGATTGTTTTCATCATTTAAAACAAGTTG
>NZ_CALBSN010000081.1 GCF_937967675.1 uncultured Flavobacterium sp.
CTTTTTCTGCTAATTTAGCCACTGGGTCAGCTGCTTCACTAATTTCTTTTTTGAAGATAATTTCCGAAGCTCCTTTTGCTCCCATTACGGCAATTTCGGCACTTGGCCAAGCAAAATTCATATCAGCACCAATGTGTTTTGAATTCATTACGTCATAAGCGCCACCATATGCTTTACGAGTAATCACAGTTACTCTTGGAACTGTCGCCTCGCTAAATGCGTATAATAATTTTGCTCCGTGTGTGATGATTCCGTTCCATTCTTGGTCAGTTCCTGGTAAGAATCCTGGTACGTCTTCTAATACTAATAAAGGAATATTGAAACAATCACAAAAACGAACAAATCTTGCCGCTTTAATCGAACTATTTACATCTAAACAACCTGCTAAAACCATTGGTTGGTTGGCAACAATTCCAATGCTTCTTCCACCTAAACGTGCGAAACCAACAATAATGTTTTCGGCAAAATCTTTGTGAATTTCAAAGAACGAATCTTCATCGATAATTCCGCTGATTACTTCGTGCATATCGTAAGGTTTGTTCGCGCTATCAGGCACAAGTGTATCTAATTTTTCGCGAACCTCATCTTGAAACTCATAAGGCAATTTTGGAGTCGTTTCTCTATTATTTTGAGGAATAAAACTCAACAATCGTTTAATATCTTCTAAACATTCTACACCATTTGGAGATGTAATATGACAAACTCCTGATTTTGAG
The DNA here is from genome assembly GCF_937967675.1 of uncultured Flavobacterium sp. GTDB lineage: Bacteria > Bacteroidota > Bacteroidia > Flavobacteriales > Flavobacteriaceae > Flavobacterium. The sequence continues at coordinate 717 of NZ_CALBSN010000081.1, forward strand.
GCATGAGTAGCTGCTCCACCTAATTCTTCTGAAGTTACTTCTTCATTTGTAACGGTTTTCACAACGTTTGGTCCGGTTACGAACATGTAACTGTTGTTTTCTACCATCATGGTAAAATCGGTCATAGCTGGAGAATAAACGGCTCCTCCAGCACATGGCCCCATAATAGCTGAGATTTGAGGGATTACTCCAGAAGCTTGAACATTTCTGTAGAAAATATCCGCATAACCACCAAGAGAACGAACACCTTCCTGAATACGCGCACCACCAGAATCATTTAATCCAATCATTGGAGCACCATTCTTCACTGCCATGTCCATTACTTTACAAATTTTCTCGGCATGTGTTTCAGATAATGAACCTCCGAAAACTGTGAAATCTTGAGCAAAAACATATACTAATCTTCCGTTGATGGTCCCATAACCAGTAACAACTCCATCACCATAAATGATTTCTTTTTCCATTCCGAAATCGGTTGTGCGATGCGTAACCAACATTCCGATTTCTTCAAACGAACCTTCGTCTAATAAATATTCGACACGTTCTCTTGCTGTTAATCTTTTTTTAGCGTGAAGTGCTGCTATTCTTTTTTCGCCTCCACCTAATTTGGCTAAAGCAATTTTATCGTTTAATATTTTGATTTTATCTTCCATATTACTTTTTGTTTCAAGTTTAAGGTTTCAAGTTAGAAGTTATCTTAATTCTTACTACTTTTATCTCAATACTCTTAATTAGGTAATCTTAGTACTTTTTGATCTTCTACGTATTGTTGAAATGCAATCATAGCTGCGATTTCGGCTTCGGTATCTAATTTTGATTTTAGTTTTTCAGCATCATAATACGCTTTCACAAATCCGGTATCAAAATCTCCTGAACGGAACGCTTCATGCTCCATAACAAATTTCCCGAAAGGTAAAGTAGTATGAACTCCTTCTACCAAATAATTATCAATCGCCTTAATCATCAATTCGATAGATTCCTCACGCGTATTTCCGTAGGTAATCAATTTTGAAAGCATTGGATCGTAATAAATTGGCACATCCATTCCTTCTTCGATTCCGTTATCCACACGAATTCCTTCGCCTTCTGGTAATTTATAAGTACTTAAAAAACCTACGTTTGGCAAGAAATCATTCATTGGATCTTCGGCATACACACGAAGTTCCATAGCGTGACCTTTGATTTGTAAGTCTTCTTGCTTCATTGGTAAAGCTTCACCACGAGCTACACGAATTTGCAATTCTACTAAGTCCAATCCAGAAATTAATTCTGAAACTGGATGTTCTACTTGCAAACGGGTGTTCATTTCTAAGAAGTAGAAATTATGGTCAGCATCCATCAAAAACTCAACGGTTCCTGCTCCTAAGTAATCACAAGCTTTAGCTACTTTTACCGCAGCTTCACCCATTTCTTTACGTTTTTCTGGAGTCAAAATTGCTGAAGGTGCTTCTTCAACTACTTTTTGGTGACGACGTTGAATACTACATTCTCTTTCGAAAACATACACAATATTTCCATGACTATCTGCCATTACTTGAATTTCGATGTGACGAGGTTTGGTTACATATTTTTCAATGAAAACCGAACCATCTCCAAACGCATTTGTTGCTTCCGAAATAGCTCTATCCATTTGTGAAACGAAATCTTCTGCTTTCTCTACTACACGCATTCCTTTTCCACCACCACCAGCTGAAGCTTTAATTAGAATTGGGAAACCAATTTCTGTTGCAATTTTCTTTGCAGCTTCGATATCGGTAATAGCATCTTCAGTTCCTGGAACCATAGGAATATTGTAATATTTTACAGCTTCTTTTGCTGCTAATTTACTTCCCATCATTTCAATCGCTTTTGATTTTGGTCCGATGAAAATGATGTTATTTTTTTCACAAGCTTCTGCAAAAGATGAGTTTTCACTTAAAAATCCGTAACCTGGATGTACCGCATCAACTCCAAGTTCTTTACAAACTTCAATAATTTTATCACCACGTAAATACGATTGACTTGATGTTGCTTCTCCAATTAAAACCGCTTCATCCGCATATTTAACATGTAATGCATTTCTATCGGCTGACGAATAAACCGCCACCGTTTTGATTCCCATTTTTTTCGCGGTTTTCATTACTCTAATAGCAATTTCACCTCGATTGGCAACTAATATTTTCTTAATTTCTTTCATCTTGATTTTGGTTTCAAGTTTGAGGTTTCAGGTTAAATAAGTTTGTGTAAAAGTTTCAGTTGTTATAAATTCGATTAATGAAGCAACTTGAAACTTTAAACCTGAAACTAAACTATTTATTCGAATTCAATTAACAATTGTCCTTTATCTACTGCATTCCCTTTTTCAACGGCAATTGATTTGATAACTCCATCTCTTGGTGAAAGGAAACAGTTTTCCATTTTCATGGCTTCTAAAATCAATAAAGGATCGTTTTCTTTTACTTCTTGTCCTACCGAAACGTTGATTTCTAAAATCAAACCTGGCATTGGCGCTTTGATAGCGTTTACCAATTTTGTTCTACCACGTTCGATTCCCATGCTTTTGATTAACTCATCAATAGCACCAGAAATCGCTACTTCATAAGTGTTGTTGTTAACTTTTACGGTATATTTTTTGGAAATAAAATCAGCCGAAACAATTTCAGCTTTGTAAGGTTTATTGTCTTTTAGTACGTGAAACTTTGTTGCTTCTACCTTTACGGCGTCTAATTTTTGAAGATCGTTTTCAGTAACTTCAAACGAAGCGGAATTGTTTACTAAAAGTTTATAATTTGCGCTCATATGAGATTTTTTTAGTGGATGTAAACTTACGAAAAGAAAACGTTTTCGTAAATACCAAATCTCATAAAATTTGTAAAAATGCTATAGGTTTTACAAGGATACTAAACCAAATTGTTTTAAAGTCATCATGGGTTTTGAATACCAAAACAATTCAAAATCCTCCCATTTTTGTTCAAAGTCGGTTTTTAATTGCGAAAAAGTTATTTTGTTCTCAGCAAAAACTGAAATTTTATCTAAAGTTTCCACCAACCATTTTCCTTCTTCGGCATTTAAAGAAATATCATAAGATTGGGTTTTGTTATGAAACGTTAATTTCATCATTTCCCAACTATTCACTTTTTTCGATTTCGTATAGATTTCTGTTAGAGGTGTGCCTCCTAGCCAAACGATTTTAGCATTGGGTTTAGTGGTAAAATTTTGTTCATTTTGAAGACAATTATAGATGTAATCCGATGGAATTTTGGTTTTTGGAATCTTAAAATCGAACCAATCTTGCAAGTCGTAATCGAAACAAATTCCGTGCATGTAATTGAATAACGATTTTTTCAATCCGTAACTAAACTTATCATGATTGATTCCAGTTTTGTCTTTGAAATTGATATCATTATTAGCAAACATAATTTCATTCTGCTCAGGGATTACGCCGAATTCTTCTGGGAACATGCCCACAGGTGAATGCGCCGTCATGGCAAATTGATGCCAAAAACCACTTTGCAAAACACCTAATTCAAACAATTGGCGCACCATTTCCAAACTATCCACCGTTTCTTGAATGGTTTGTGTTGGATAGCCGTACATCAAATAAGCATGCACCATTATTCCCGATTCTGTGAAATTTCTGGTTACTTGTGCAACTTGTTCGACGGTTACTCCTTTTTTGATTAGTTCTAAAAGTCGGTCTGAAGCCACTTCTAATCCACCAGAAACCGCAATACACCCCGATTCTTTTAGCAACAAACACAAATCAGCCGTAAAACTTTTTTCAAAACGAATGTTGGTCCACCAAGTGACTACTAATTTACGTTTGATAATTTCCAAAGCGACTTCACGCATTAAGGCTGGCGGTGCTGCTTCATCTACAAAATGGAATCCGTTTTCCCCTGTTTGAGCGATTAATTCTTCCATTCGGTCGACTAAAATTTTGGCAGCGATGGGTTCGTATAACTTGATGTAATCTAACGAAATATCGCAAAACGTACATTTTCCCCAATAGCAACCGTGAGCCATAGTAAGTTTATTCCAGCGACCATCACTCCACAAACTGTGCATAGGATTGGCTACTTCGATTACAGAAATATATTTATCTAATAATAAATCAGAATAATCAGGAGTTCCTACTTCACTTTGTTTGTAATCATGGCGAGTGGAGTTATTTTTATATGTGACTTGATTGTTTTCTAGAAGAAATGTTCTTTTTAAAGGCATCTCTAGTTCGCTCGATGTGACAAAATCGTAAACTAATTCAATAGGTAATTCGCCATCATCTAAAGTGATAAAATCGAAGAATTCAAAAACTCTTTTATCTTTTAATTCTCGGAGTTCGGTATTTGGGAAACCGCCGCCCATTGCGGTTTTGATATTTGTAAAATTAGCTTTTATGAATTGAGCACAACGGAATGCACTATATAAATTACCGGGAAATGGAACTGAAAAACAGATCAATTTAGGTTGCACTATCTCAATTCTTTCTTTCAGAATTTTGATGATGATTTTGTCGATAAAAGTCAACTTTTGTTGTAAATGTTGGTACAGTTCATCAAACGAATTTGCACTTCTACCCAAACGTTCGGCATAGCGACTAAATCCAAAATTTTCATCAACACATTCTACAATAAAATCCGATAAATCTTCAAGATATAAAGTAGCTAAATGTTTCGCTTTGTCTTGCATTCCCATCGAACCAAATGCAAATTCCATATCGTCTAATTGATCAAATCGAGAGGCTTCAGGAAGAAAATTTCCAGAGCAAATTTGACGAGCTAAAGATGGATTCTTTCCTTGAAGAAAAGCGATTACGGAATCGATTGTTTTGATGTAATCATCTTTTAACGTAAAGATTCGCTGTGAATTTGCTCCAAATTCCTCCAACCTGGAACTCGAAACTTGAAACAAACGTTCTAAACCTTCTTTGGAAAACAGTTCTAAAATCACTTCAATACCTAAATCCATTTGGTAAGCCGAAATGTTTTTAGTGTTCAAAAAACCTTTCAAATAGGCAGTTGCTGGATACGGTGTATTCAGTTGGGTAAAAGGCGGTGTGATTAAAAGAATGTCTTTCAAGGATGAATTTGTTTTCTGCAAAAGTAAGGCTTTTTATGAAATCCTAACTCCTTGTTAAATACGATTAGGAAATGTATAAATTTACTATTTTAGCAGAAAATTTGCAAAAATGCCAAGCGACTGTATAACGTATCAAAATTCGGGATATTTTTCAAAACTAATCATTGATTATTTAGACCAAAAGGCTGAATTAAAATCGTTATACAATCAATTTCCAACAGTAGAAAATTTTAATCTTCAAATGGAAGAGAAAAGTAAAAATTTTCCAATTGAAAATCGTGAAATTTTAGTAAAAGTATTAATAAATCAATATCAAAATTTTGAGGTTTCTGAAACTACTTCAAATAACATTAAACTTTTAAAAGATACAAAAACCTTTACCATTACCACTGGTCATCAGTTAAATTTGTTTACTGGTCCTTTGTATTTTTTGTATAAAATTGTTTCGGTAATTAATCTAACAAAGGAATTAAAAATAGCTTATCCTGAATATAATTTTGTTCCTGTGTATTGGATGGCAACTGAAGATCATGATTTTGATGAAATCAATTTTTTCAATTTCAAAGGCAAGAAAATTCAATGGAACAAAGAAAGTATGGGGCCTGTTGGGCGTTTAAACACTGAAGGTTTGGAACTTGTTTTTGAGCAATTTTCGAATGAATTAGGCTTAGGAAACAATGCGAACTACCTACGCGAATTATTTAAAAAATCCTACTTAGAGCATGCTAATTTAGCAGATGCAACGCGTTATTTAGCGAATGAATTGTTCAAAAATGAAGGTTTGATAATTGTTGATGGTGATGATTTAGAGCTAAAAAAACTATTCATTCCGTATGCTAAAGAAGAATTATTACATCAAACTTCTTTTAAAAAGGTAAATGAGACGCTTCCTTTATTAGAACGATATAATGTACAAGTAAATCCAAGAGAAATTAACTTGTTTTATATTCAAGATGATTTGAGAGAACGTATTGTTTATGAAAATGGAAATTACGCAATCAACAACATTTCTTTATCTTTTTCAGAAAGCGAAATACTAACAGAATTAGAAAATAATCCAAATAATTTTAGTCCGAATGTAATTTTACGTCCGTTGTATCAAGAAGTGATTTTACCTAACCTTTGTTACATTGGCGGTGGTGGTGAATTGGCGTATTGGTTAGAATTGAAATCTAATTTTGAAGCAAATGATGTTACGTTTCCTATCTTATTACTTCGAAATTCTGTTCTACTAGCTACCAAAAAGCAGGAAGAAAAATTAGATAAATTAGGTTTGAATTGGAATGATGTTTTTCAAAAACAAAAAGATTTAATCAATAAAAAAACAAAAGAATATTCCAATTTTACTATTGATTTTAGCGAACAAAAAGCATTTCTTAAAAAACAATTTGAAGATTTGTACACAATAGCAAATCAAACAGACAAATCATTTTTAGGAGCCGTAAAAGCGCAAGAAGTAAAACAATTGAAAGGATTAGACACTTTAGAAAGACGCTTACTAAAAGCTGAAAAAAGAAATTTAAATACGTGTTTAGATCAAATCATTTCGATTCAAGATGCGCTTTTTCCATCGCAAAGTTTACAGGAGCGAAAAGATAATTTTGCTACTTTTTACGTGTCACATGGCGAAGTACTAATTTCGATTCTTTTGAAAGAATTAAAGCCTTTAGAACATGAATTTAAGGTAATTACTTTGTAAAACCAATTGGCAAGAATTCGGAAAATGGCTTTTTAGCCCCGATGGGAGCAATCTACCGTGTAGTGCGGACAGCGGGAAAATGGATTACAAAAATTCCCGAACCATTCGCTTTAAAAAAAATCTATTATTGTTTCTAGTTTAAAGATTTATAGCTACTTTTGCACCCAATTTAAAAAGATAAAAATGGCAACGAATAGAACATTTACTATGATTAAGCCAGATGCTGTTGAAAAAGGACACATCGGTGGAATTTTAAATATGATTACTGAAGGTGGTTTCAGAATTGTAGCAATGAAATTAACGCAATTAACGGTAGCTGACGCTCAGAAATTTTATGCAGTACACAGCGAAAGACCATTTTTTGGTGAGTTAGTTGAATTTATGACAAGAGGTCCGATTGTGGCGGCTATCTTAGAAAAAGACAATGCTGTTGAGGATTTCAGAAAATTAATTGGTGCTACAAATCCAGCTGAAGCTGCTGAAGGAACTATCCGTAAAAAATATGCTTCTTCTATTGGTGAAAATGCAGTTCACGGTTCTGATTCTGATGAAAATGCTGCTATTGAAGGTGCTTTCCATTTTGCTGGAAGAGAGCAATTCTAATTATTGCAAAACGAAAGAGTAATCTTTCCTTTAAATATAAAATCCCGATTTTTCATGAAATCGGGATTTTTTTATCTTAAAATGAGTTGGGTAATCAAATCTTTTCTTACCTCTTCATTAATCATTTTGATGATTTTCTCTTTTCCATAACTTAATTCTTCTCTTAAAACTGCAGAAGATAATGCAACATAAAGTGTTGCTCCTTTTAATTGAATTTCGGTAGTATAATTGTTAACTCCTTGGCCCATTACATTTTTCCATGCATCACGAACGTTGACAACATCCATGCCTGTTTCCAACTTATTTTGAGAAATAAATTGTTTCAAAACATCACCTATAGGACTTTCTTCGTTAAATCGCTTAGCCATCTTATTTTACTGAAAATTTTGTAGGTCTTTTGTAATAATACTCCATTTCTTGCTCATTTTTAACTACTAATTTATCTTTAGTTAGTTCAATTATTTCTTCCTCCCAAGAGGCATAATTTGTTTTGTATTGAAGGGTAGCTTCTCCGTTTTCCAAAACTACAGATATGTTTTCTTGAAGGTCATTGGTCAAGTAAGTTCCATCTAATTGAGGCATTACTTTTTTTCTAAAGCCTTTTTTATTTTCAATTTTGAAAAAATCTATTGTTTCATTTACCTTATATTCTTTTTTATCGCCATCAGGAAGATCTACTTTTTCGATTTCCCAATACCCATTTAAATTAGATATATCAGCCTCTTTGATTTTTTGTTTACAGGAAAGCATTGAGGTTAAAACAATTAATAAAAATATTTTTTTCATAAAAGCACATTAAAATTGAAGTCTAAAATTACAATTAAAAAATCAAATCAATTAAACTATTATGTATTTTTATTGTCTAATCAATAGTTTAATCTTTTTAAAACTTATATGAAAAAACTTATCCCTTTATTTTTACTCACAATACTACTGAGCTGTAGTAATGATGATTCGTCTTCTAATATTCCTGATGAAAAAATGTATTTTCCTCCTATTGGTTCATCCACTTGGGAAACAAAAACAGTAGCATCACTTGGGTGGAATGAATCTCAAGTACAACCCTTACTAAATTATTTAGAAGAAAAACACAGCAAAGGTTTTATCATTTTACATAATGGTAAAATTGTTATGGAGCATTATTTTAATGGCCACACTGCAAATGATACTTGGCAATGGAATAGTGCTGGTAAAACATTAGTAGCAAGTACAGTTGGGATATCACAACAAGAAAATCTATTGAACATAAACACTAGAGTTTCACAATATCTAGGAACAGGATGGACCAGCGAGCCATTAAATAAAGAAAATTTAATTACATCTCGTCATTTATTAACCATGACATCAGGAATTAATGATGAAAGCGATTTGGTAATTACTCCAAATCTAACTTATTTAGCTGACGCTGGAACTCGTTGGTCATATCACAATGTTTTTCAAAAATTAATGGATGTAGTTGCAGCTTCTAGTGGTCAAACATTTGAAAATTATTTTAATACCAAATTAAAAAACAAAATAGGAATGGATGGATTTTGGAATAACGGGGTTATATATAAAATTTATCACAGTAACACCCGAAGTATGGCGCGATTTGGCTTGTTAGCTATGAATAAAGGAAAATGGAATAACGAACAAATCATTAATCAAACTTATTTCAATGAAAGTATTTCAACTTCACAAAGCATTAATCCATCTTATGGGTATTTGTGGTGGTTAAATGGTAAGTCCAATTACATGTTACCAGGAAGTCAAACTTTATTTTCTGGGTCAATTGTTTCCAATGCTCCAGCTGAAATGTATGCTGCTATGGGAGCTGCAGATCAAAGAATATATGTAGTTCCAAGCAGAAAATTAGTGATTGTGAGAATGGGAGAAGCTTCTAATCCAGCTAATCCAAACTTTGCTGTTTCGGGATTTGATAACGAATTTTGGCAAAAAATAAATGCTGTTATTAACTAACAGCATTTATTTTTTATTTTTTTAATTTCTTTTTACCACTTGTAAATTTAATCAACAAATACATAAAAATCGCAAAAGAAGTTAATCGAAGAGATAAAAATATAAAATCATATCCTTCAAATGGTATAGCAATTAAAGCTAAAACCAAAGCAACTAAAAAGAGTTGTACTGTTCTGTATTTTAAAAGTTCTTTCACGGTAGTAAATCTTATTTAAAAAACGAATCTACAAATTCGTATTTATTAAACACTTGTAAATCTTCAATTCCTTCACCAACACCAATATATTTGACTGGGATTTGAAATTGATCTGAAATCCCAATAACAACTCCACCCTTTGCAGTTCCATCTAATTTGGTAACTGCCAAACAAGAAACTTCTGTTGCAGCAGTAAATTGTTTTGCTTGCTCAAAGGCATTTTGACCTGTAGAACCATCTAAAACCAAAAGTACATCATTTGGTGTGTTTTCCACCACTTTTTGCATTACTTTTTTTACTTTAGAAAGTTCATTCATCAAACCAACTTTGTTATGCAAACGACCTGCTGTATCAATAATAACAACATCAGCATTTTGAGCGACTGCACTTTGTAAAGTATCAAAAGCTACAGAAGCAGGATCACTTCCCATTTGTTGTTTCACAATTGGCACACCTACTCTATCGGCCCAAATTTGTAATTGATCAATAGCAGCTGCTCTGAAAGTGTCTGCCGCACCAAGAACTACATTATAACCAGCTTTTTTAAACTGGTAGGCCAACTTACCGATAGTAGTGGTTTTTCCAACTCCATTCACACCAACCACCATAATTACATATGGTTTTGTATTCGCTGGAATTTCAAACTGCGTTGCTTCACCTGAATTAGTTTCTGATAATAAACCTGCAATTTCTTCTCTTAGAATACCATTCAATTCATCAGTTCCAAGATACTTATCTCTTGAAACACGTTCTTCAATACGCTCTATAATCTTTAATGTGGTATTAACTCCTACGTCAGAAGAAACTAAAATTTCCTCTAAATTATCTAAAACCTCCGCATCCACTTTCGATTTTCCAGCTACAGCTTTAGTAAGCTTCGAAAAAAACGATGTCTTTGTTTTCTCTAATCCTTTGTCTAAAGTTTGTTTTGCCTCTTCACTTATAGCTTGTTCCTTCTTATCGGAAGAAAATATTTTTTTAAAAAAACTCATACTAAAATTAAGGTTTAAGCTTTTATAGATTGTGATTTTTTTACTTGAATCTATTTATCTGACAAATGTAAAAATAAAAAAGCTACTTTCAAACGAAAGTAGCTTATCTATATAGTGTAAAATGAATTATTTCTTTTTCAAGAATTCATCAACTTCTTCTGGAGTCATAACTGATTCAACGAAAGTATAAGCACCAGTTTTTGGAGACTTAACCATTTTGATAGCTTTAGTTAATCTTTTAGAAGCTGTTTGTAAAGTTGCTACGGTTTTCTTTGCCATGACTTATCTTATTTAATTTCTTTGTGAACAGTTACTCTTTTTAAGATTGGATTAAATTTTTTAATCTCTAATCTATCTGGAGTGTTTTTTTTATTTTTTGTAGTAATGTAACGAGATGTTCCAGGAACTCCTGAAGTTTTGTGCTCTGTACATTCTAAAATAACTTGGATTCTATTACCTTTCTTTGCCATTTTGATCTATGTTTTAAGGATTATACAGATTTAACAAATCCGTTAGCTTTTGCATTTTTCAATACAGCAGCAATTCCATTTTTATTAATCGTTTTTAAAGCAGCAGTTGAAATTTTCAACGTTACCCATCTATCTTCTTCAGGAATATAAAAACGTTTTTTAACTAAGTTAACAGAGAATTTTCTCTTTGTTTTATTCATAGCGTGAGAAACATTGTTTCCAACCATCGCTCTTTTACCTGTAAGTTCACAAACTCTTGACATTATTTCTAATCTTTATTTCGTTATCTAAAATCAGGGTGCAAAGAAACGAAATCCATTTCATATACACAACTATCTTTTGCTATTTTTTTAAAATTTCTTTATAAATTAATTCAAGACCTTTACCTATCGTTCTATCAATGACTTTTTCACGAGGTTGCCCAAAGTTAAATTCTTCTACAAAAACTTCATCAGGAGTAGCAATTCCTATAAAAACAGTTCCTAATTCTGCTCCACCTGATTCTTTTGTGGGTCCAGCATTTCCTGTAGTAGCGATTGCATAATCAGAATTCATCATTATTTGAATCGATTTAGCCATTTCAGAAGCTACCTCAGAACTTACTACTCCATGTTTTATAATCAAATTTTCATCTATATCTAAAACATCTATTTTAGCCTGAGTAGCATAACTCACTACACTTCCTCTAAAATATTTTGAAGCTCCAGGCACGGCTGATAAAGTTGCTGCAATTTTTCCGCCAGTACAACTTTCTACTGTTGAAATTGTTAATCTTTTTTCGGTCATTAATCTTCCTAAGACTACTTCTATTGAATCGTCTTCATTATAACCTACAATTATATCATGAATTAATAAATCGAGTTTTTCGACCTGATTTTTTATTTCAGTTTTTAAAACTTCTTCATTTGTTCCTCTTCCCGTTAAACGCAAACGAACCTTCCCTGGGCTTGGCAAATAAGCCAACTTAATGAAATCAGGTAAATTATTTTCCCATTCCTCAATTTGCTCTGCAATCATGCTTTCACCACGACCATATGTCATAATAGTCTGATGTACAATATATGGACGTTCAAACTTTTGAACCAAATTTGGAATTACCTCATTATCAATTAAATATTTCATTTCGTAAGGAACTCCAGGCAAAGAGATAAAAACCGTATTTTCTTTTTCCATCCACATCCCAGGTGCCGTTCCTACTTGATTAAAAAGTACTTTTGCTTTGGTTGGCACTAATGCTTGATCTCTATTAATTTGCGTAATTGGTCGCTTATAAATTCCTTCAATAATAGATTTTACGTGAACTAAAACCGCTTCATTTTCCACCAAAGTATCCTTAAAATAATCACAAAAAGTCTTTTTGGTAATATCATCTTTTGTTGGTCCTAATCCACCCGTTACAATAACAACTTCTACTTTATTTTGAAGCGAATGAAACGTATCTAAAATATGTTGTTTTTCATCAGAAATGGATACCATTTCATACGTTGCAATCCCTATTTTATCGAGGGCTTTTGCAATATAAGAAGAGTTTGTATCAATAATTTGGCCAATAAGAATTTCATCGCCAATGGTGACTATAGCAGCTTTCATTTTAAATATTTATAAATTGGGGAATTTTTTAAAATAAGAATCTTACAGTTTGAAATCTTTTTTAATTTCTTTAACCGCCAAATCAATTCTCTCCTTTAAGGATTTGAAAACTTCTTTAATTTCTTTTCTTTTTCCTTCAACTCTAGTCCAAGCCATTATCTGAAGGTTTTCTTCATAAGCCAAATCCATACCTAACAGATCTAAAGTAGGTTTAATTTTATGACATGAAGAATAGGTTCTTGCATAATCCTTATCATCTATTGCACATTTTATAGATTTAATTTCAGCCGGAACCTCTTCTAAAAACAAAGTAACAATCTGCAAAGCAAATTCAATATCATTTTCCGAGATTTCATACACTTTCGCTAAATTATATTGTAATGCCATAACTACCTAATTTGAATTTTAAACATCGACTTACCTTCAATAAAACCTTCTAAAACATCTCCTTCCGTTACCTTAGCAACACCTTTAGGAGTTCCTGTAAAAATTATATCTCCTATTTTTAATGTAAAATATTGAGAAATATACGAAATTAACTCGTCTATTTTCCACAACATTAAATTTGTATTGCCTTCTTGAACGATTACTCCATTTGATTTTAACTCAAAGTTAATATTTTCCAATGAAGAATAATCTTTTTTCGATGTAAAGTTTCCTATTACCGCTGAATGGTCAAATGCTTTTGCTTTCTCCCACGGCAAACCCTTCTCTTTCAACTTATTCTGCACATCTCGGGCTGTAAAATCAATTCCTAAACCAATTTCTTCATAATATTTATGAGCAAATTTAGTATCGATATATTTTCCTACTTTACAAATCTTGACCAATACCTCCACTTCATGATGAATATCATTACTAAAAGCAGGAATCACAAATGGATTTTTGTTAGGTAAAATAGAAGAATCCGGTTTCATGAAGATAACCGGTTCTGTTGGTCTTTCATTGTTTAACTCCGAAATATGGTCAGCGTAATTGCGTCCAATACAGATTATTTTCATAATTTTAGTGATTAGTAAGTAGTGAAAAGTAATTAGCGACTATTCACTAATTACTTTTCACTAATCACTTTATTTAGTATTTAACTTTCTCAATTTAATTCCTGTCAAAACCTTTTTAGTATACAAAGGAAAATCAGCATTTTGAATCCAACCGAAATAACCTGGTTCCTTATCAAAAACTTCTTCTACCAAAGCGCCCTTATGCTTTCCGAAGGTAAAAATTTCTTTACCTTCATTATTTAAAGCAATAAATCCAGCAAAATCAACTGATTTTTTACGTGTTGTGAATTCAGCTAACGATTTCATATCGTTTTCTAAATTCTCGTAACGATCCAATTGCGCTTTTAAGATTTCGTAAGTTGCCATCGTATCCGCTTCAGCACTGTGAGCATTTTCTAAACTTTGTCCGCAATAGAATTTGTAAGCCGCACTTAAAGTACGTTCTTCCATTTTATGGAAAATCGTTTGAACATCAACAGAAACTCGGTTTTTCATATCAAAATCAACTTCTGCACGTAATAATTCTTCAGCTAAAAGTGGAATATCGAATCGATCCGAATTAAATCCAGCCAAATCCGAATCTTTAATCATATTATGAACTTGAGATGCTAATTCCTTAAAGGTTGGCTCGTTTGCTACTTTTTCATCCGTAATTCCGTGAACCGCTGTAGTTTGTGGCGGAATGGGAATGGTAGGATTTACCAACCAAGTTTTACTTTCTTTATTTCCGTTTGGATATACTTTAAATATTGAGATTTCTACAATTCGGTCTCTTGCTACATCAATTCCAGTAGTTTCAAGGTCGAAAAAGCAGATAGGGCGTGTTAATTTTAATTCCATAGCGATTTTATATGTGACAAAGATAGAAAAACCCGATAGCTTTTAAAACTATCGGGTTTACATTTATAAATTATTCTCAGATTAGAAATCTCTGTTTACATCAAAAGCTTCTAAATATTCAGCTACACGTTTCACAAAACTTCCTCCTAATGCTCCATCAACTACTCTATGGTCATATGAATGCGATAAGAACATTTTTTGACGGATTCCAATGAAATCACCTTCTGGAGTTTCGA
>NZ_CALBSN010000082.1 GCF_937967675.1 uncultured Flavobacterium sp.
ATACCTCCAGCAACCCCTCCAACGTGGAACGTACGAAGTGTTAACTGTGTACCAGGCTCACCAATTGATTGCGCTGCAATAACTCCAACTGCTTCACCTTTCTGTGTCATCTTACCTGTTGCCAAGTTTCTACCGTAACATTTAGCACAAATTCCTTTAGTTGCCTCACATGTTAATGGCGAACGAACCTCTACTCTTTCTACTGGAGAAGCTTCGATTTTCTTAACAATAGCTTCTGTAATTTCCTCACCAGCATGAACTAAAATTTCATTATCTAATGGGTTGATTACATTTTGTAAAGCCACACGTCCTAAGATTCTTTCACCTAAAGTTTCAACGATTTCCTCGTTTTTCTTTAAAGCAGAAACTTCAATACCTCTTAATGTACCACAATCTACAGAGTTTACGATAACATCTTGAGATACGTCATGTAAACGACGTGTTAAGTAACCCGCATCGGCTGTTTTAAGAGCGGTATCCGCAAGACCTTTACGAGCACCGTGAGTAGAAATAAAGTACTCAAGGATAGAAAGACCTTCTTTAAAGTTCGATAAAATTGGGTTTTCGATAATTTCACCACCACCAGCAGTTGATTTTTTAGGCTTAGCCATCAAACCACGCATACCAGTTAACTGACGAATCTGCTCTTTAGAACCCCTCGCTCCAGAATCAAGCATCATATATACCGAGTTGAAACCTTGTTGGTCTTCACGGATATTTTTCATTGCTAACTCTGTTAATTGCGCATTAGCTGAAGTCCAGATATCAATAACTTGGTTATAACGCTCGTTATTAGTAATAAGACCCATGCTATAGTTCATCGAAATTGCTTCTACTTGCTCACGAGCATCAGCGATTAATTTCTCTTTTTGTTCTGGAATTCTAATATCACCTAATGAGAATGATAAACCTCCACGGAATGCGAACTTATACCCCATATCTTTCATGTTATCCAAGAAAGCAGCAGTTGTAGGAACGTCAGTTACCGCTAAGATTTTACCAATAATATCACGTAATGATTTCTTAGTTAATACCTCATTGATATATCCAGCTGCTT
>NZ_CALBSN010000083.1 GCF_937967675.1 uncultured Flavobacterium sp.
AATAAATAGCAATGGGTTTTAACCCGTTGGGATATAATGAAAAGTTGTTGCAACAGGTGCTTAGGGAGGCGTTGCAGGGTAATACAATAGGAAATGAAAAGATATGGTAGAAAAGATTCAAAAAGTAGCTCCTAAAAAGAAATAATTTAGTACTTCAAAAAATTCCAAAAAGACCTTTGCTTTAAATAGTTAAGGTCTTTTTCATTTTGGTAAGCTTCTTTTTCAAATGAAATATTATAATAAGCTTCTCTCCTATTTCTAAATCGAATTAACCCAATAATAAACTCAATTCCATACCATACAAAAAAAGGCAATACTAACATTTCTAATTGTTGCCGAATATGAATTCTTTCATGATTTAATAATTCCGGATTTATTTTGTCTTTTTTATTCAATAAAAAAATAAACGGATAAACTGTAAGTCCACGAAATCCTTTCGGAATTAAATATTTAATAACTAGTACAATCATATTATACAAAATTGGTAAATTTGTCCACATGAACAATGAATTAAATCCAAATAATTTAAAAGAAGGAGAAGATTTTTATTATACTCCTGAAGGATACAAATGCTTTACAGAAAAATATCATCTTAAAAGAGGCTATTGTTGTAAAAGTGGGTGTCGCCATTGCCCTTATGGTTTTGATAAAAAAACTGGAACAAACAAAAAACAAGATAAATAGATTAAAGATATTTAGATAATCCAATCAAAAATCCAAAATCTTAACATCTAAAATTAATTATAATGACATTTCAAGAACAAATATTAGAGGGAATTCCATCGGTTTTACCGAATCCAAAACCTTATGAAGCCGAAATTAATCACGCTCCAAAAAGGAAAGAAATTTTAACAGAAGAAGAAAAAAAATTAGCTTTAAAAAACGCACTTCGTTATTTTGAACCCGAGCATCACGCTACTTTAATTCCCGAATTCAAAGCCGAATTAGAGACTTACGGCAGAATTTATATGTATCGCCTACGTCCAGATTATAGAATGTACGCGAGACCTATTTCAGAATATCCTGGCAAAAGCGAACAAGCAAAAGCGATTATGCTCATGATTCAAAATAACTTGGATTATGCTGTAGCCCAACATCCTCATGAATTAATAACTTATGGTGGTAATGGAGCTGTTTTTCAAAACTGGGCTCAATATCGCTTAACCATGAAATATTTGGCCGAAATGACAGACGAACAAACGTTAGTCATGTATTCAGGTCACCCAATGGGATTATTCCCATCGCATAAAGAAGCACCAAGAGTTGTGGTTACGAATGGAATGGTTATTCCAAATTATTCCAAACCAGACGATTGGGAAAAAATGAATGCATTAGGTGTTTCACAATACGGACAAATGACAGCTGGAAGTTATATGTATATTGGTCCTCAAGGAATTGTTCATGGGACAACCATCACTGTTTTAAACGGATTTAGAAAAATTAAAAAATCACCAAAAGGCGGATTATTCGTAACTTCTGGATTAGGAGGAATGAGTGGTGCTCAGCCAAAAGCGGGAAATATTGCAGGTTGTGTTACTGTTTGTGCCGAAGTAAATCCAAAAATTACACACATTCGCCATTCACAAGGATGGATTAATGAGATAGTTGATAACATTGACGAATTAGTTCCTAGAGTTAAAAAAGCATTAGAAAATCAAGAAGTGGTTTCCATTGCTTATTTAGGAAATATAGTTGATGTATGGGAGCGATTTGACCAAGAAAATCTACATATCGATTTAGGATCTGACCAAACTTCTTTACACAATCCTTGGGCTGGTGGCTACTACCCTATCGGATTTACCTTTGAAGAATCGAATGAAATGATGGCAAATGAACCAGAGCGCTTCAAAGAAGAAGTTAGAAAAACACTTCGTCGTCATGCTGAAGCAATTAACAAACATACCGCTAAAGGAACGTATTTCTTTGATTATGGAAATGCCTTTTTATTAGAATCTTCAAGAGCTGGAGCTAATGTGATGAATGACCATCCAACATTAGGTAGAGAATTTAAATACCCAAGTTATGTTCAAGATATTATGGGACCAATGTGTTTCGATTATGGATTTGGACCATTCCGTTGGGTTTGTGCTTCAGGAAATCCAGAAGATCTAGCTAAGACCGATAAAATAGCTTGCGATGTTTTGGAAGAAATGATGAAAAATTCGCCAGAGGAAATTCAACAACAAATGGCGGATAATATTCAGTGGATTAAAGGTGCGCAAGAAAACAAATTAGTTGTGGGTTCACAAGCAAGAATTCTTTATGCCGATGCTGAAGGCCGAATTAAAATTGCAGAAGCGTTTAATCAAGCAATTGCAAAAGGTGAAATCGGTTATGTAATTTTAGGTCGCGACCACCACGATGTTTCAGGTACTGATTCTCCTTACAGAGAAACTTCTAATATATATGATGGTTCAAGATTTACTTCTGATATGGCGATTCATAACGTAATTGGAGATAGTTTCCGAGGTGCTACTTGGGTTTCTATTCACAATGGTGGCGGTGTTGGCTGGGGAGAAGTAATTAATGGCGGATTTGGTATGGTTCTTGATGGAAGTAAAGAAGCATCAAGACGTTTAGAGTCAATGCTTTTCTGGGATGTTAATAACGGAATTTCACGAAGAAGTTGGGCAAGAAATGAAGGAGCCATTTTTGCAATAAAAAGAGCTATGGAGACGCAACCTTTATTGAAAATTACCATCCCTAATATAGTAGACGATTCATTATTGTAGTTTCAGGTTTCAAGTTTCAAGTTGAGCTTCTATTCCTGAAATCAAAACTTAAAACTAAATATTATGAAAACTTTAAAATTTCTTTCCGTATTTTTTTTAGTAATTATTTTAGCTTCTTGCAGTTCTGTCAGAGTAAATGCGGATTATGATAAAAAAGCAAATTTCACTAACTATAAGACCTTTGCATACTTAAAAAGTGGCATAGATAAAGTTGAAATTTCCGATTTAGATAAAAAGAGAATTCTAAATTCTATTGAAGAGGTAATGATTTCTAAGGGATTTACTAAGTCTGAAAACCCTGATATTTTGATTAGTATTTTCACAAAAGAACGTGAGCGTGTTGATGTTTATCAAAATTATGGATTTGGTTGGGGTTGGAATCCGTACTGGGGAATGGGTTATACAAATGTTATGACCAGTCCTGAAGGCACCCTTTTTATTGATATTATTGATGCCAAAACAAAAGAATTGGTTTGGCAAGGTGAAGGTTCAGGATATCTCACAAAAGATACCGAAAAAAAAGATGCAAGAATAAAGGAGTTTGTTACTAGAATTTTAGAACAATATCCTCCAAAATAAAAAAAGAAAGGTGTGAAAAAATCACACCTTTCTTTTTTTATTGAATATTAATTATTTCATAATATTAAACTTTGGGTTTTTTGTAACTTTGCATCCGCTTTTCAAATAAAGTAATTTACAGTATGAATTTTTTAAAGGTTTTAACATTATCAATTAGCTTATTCATAATATCCAATAAAAGTTTTTCACAATGCTTTGAAATTGAGAGTATTTTAGTTGATGCATGTGATAATGGAACTGATGAAGGTTATAACGAAATGTTCCGAATGAAAATTGGCGGAACAGCTTTAAACACGAGTACCTTGAGTGTAAACTGGCCTGCTCAGACATGGCTTGGCTTAGTTCAAAATGCTACTACGGCTTCAAAAGTTGCTCAACTAAATGCTAATATAGCATCAACAGGTGGTTGCGGATTGATTTTAGAACCCACTGGAGGTGTTTTACCGGCAAATTCAACTGTAATTGTTGTAACAAGTCAAAATTTAGATATAACCCTGAATTCATTTAGTTCTTTAAGTTCTACTATCTATATGATTTTTCAAAATAATCCATCTACAACAGGTGGACATTTTGCTAACTATAACTTACCTGCTGCAACTCGAACTTTAGCTGTTACTTTTGGTGCAGGGTGTTCTGATAGTGTAACTTATCAAAGAGCTAATTTAGTTAATATTTTTGGAACAGTTGGTGGTACTGCAGCCGATTTAAATGGTTCAACTGTAAATTTTACACCGTCAGGAGCTGCCACTTACGTAAACAATGGTTGTATTGCTCCAGTTCAACCCTTTACTGTTGAGGCAGGAACCACTCCTGTAGCAGCTTGTGCTGGACAAACAATCAATTTATCTGGAACTGCACAAGGACATACTAGTGTTACTTGGAGTGCGGCATCAGGAAGTTTTTCAGCAGCAAATAATATATTAACCTCTTACACAGTTCCTGCAACAGCAACTAGCGGTAGTAGTATAACTTTAACTTTAACGGCTACTAATTCTTGCTCAACAAACATAACTGATACTGTTGTAATCAATATTACAGGCGTAACTTTAACTCTTGATTCGGCTAACAACAATCAAAATATTTGCTCTGGAAATCCTATTGCTCCTATTCAATATACTTTTGGTGGCGGTGCAACTAGCGTGAATGTAAC
>NZ_CALBSN010000084.1 GCF_937967675.1 uncultured Flavobacterium sp.
CAACAGAAATATTAACAACTTAAAAATTAATCTAGTTTAATAATGCACTACGGGTATATTTTAATAAGTTTTGTTAATCCTCACCAGCTTCGCAAGCACATTTTCTGCTACAGTATTTTTTTTTTGCCACCTAGTATTGCTTCCCGCATTTCATACATAGATGACATGTTTTTATCCTTCTTCGAACTCCAATTAGGATCACAATGGTTTGTCCCGCCATTAGTAAATTTATCTCCACAATATTGGCAAGTCAAATTTCTTTCTTCATCATTTGATTCCTTTTCATTTTCGCGGTCAGAATAATTTTGCTTTCTTTTCATTATTGAGTCTCCAATGTCTAATTTATTTTCATCATTGTTATTTCCTTGTGAATTAGAGAGAGCTTCTGAATCGTTTTGTTTTTCTTCTCTATACAGATCACTTGGCTCTAACACCTTTCCTTCTATTACAGGGATGTTTTCAAAAGATTCTTTTCTTCTTTCAGCCTCGTAAAAGCTAATTCCTAAAACAGCACAAATTATTACAATAATTATTAAAAGTGGATTTTTCATGTTTTAATTTATTATTAAAGGTTAATAATCATTGCGAAACTAGTTGGTGCAAAATATATAAACTTATTGCTAAAAAAATTAAAATCATAATACATCCAAGCTCAGCACCTTTGCTCAAAGTATCAAGTAAATTATCTCCTTTATTTCTCATTAGTAAACCCAAAATAAAAAAGAAAATAATGAATATTAGTAATGTCATGATGTTTTTGTAAAATCTAGTCCTACGGTTTCCCATTTTATCACTTTGTCATTTTCAAAAATAAATTTTACGAAGCTTCTTTCTTCTCGAATTGTTTCATTTTCATCTTCAAAATTACTGCCACTAGTATTAAAACCTCCAATTGGATACTTGTTTTTTAATAAGGCACCACCACCTAAAGTTAAATTTTGTGAACCGCCTGATTTAGATTTATTCCTTATAATAACTTTATCTTTTTTAAATAACCACTCTTCATAGCCATTTAGTTCTTTTTTAGAATCTGGTAATCCAAACTCTTTTATTACCTCGTTTTTGGTTTTGAATTTATTCATAAATGCCTCATGAGTTATCACAACAACTTCTGAAGGCGAGGCTGAATTAAATATTAAATACAAAATCCAAATACCTACAACTATCCACCATATCTTCATATCTTAGTTTTTACTTTAAATTTATTTTCTAATTCCCCATTCTTAACTTGTATTGTGAAATTGTAAATTACTATAGCTTCACTTGTTATTACGATATTATGAAATCCATCAGAAATAGACGACCACCAATTAAGACCAGAATTAATTAAATAACTATCATAATAAAAATAAATTACTCTAAAGCTTTTTAATTCAGGTTCATCGTGAATTTCATAATAAAGAAAAGTATCAGCAGCACTTTTACCTTTTAATTTGAATGAGTTTTCTAGCACATTTCTAAATTTTAGATACAGCAACTTTTTTTTAACTTCGAATGTTTCTTTATTGTCAAGTTCAACTATTCCCAGAATAACTTTTTCTCCAAAGCAGTAAAATGTAGAATGCTCTGGAATTGTTAATTGTATTCCATTTTCATTATTAGTATTAGTTAGGCTTAATCCGTATTTAGTCACATTTAAACTAACTTTATTTTGAGCTAAGGAGTTAATAGAAAATAAAACAAGTAAAATTAATTTATACATTTTCTTTATTCATTTTTTAAATTTTAATAATTAATTACATGAATCTTTTAATATACCCAAACTATCGTTAATAGATCTTGCCATAATTTGGCCGAAAGTTTCCGGAAAAGTAATATCACTATACTTTTTGTTTAAATTAATAAGCTCTTTAATATCAGCTTCACTAAAATTTAATGTTATTTCCTTTTCAGCATTTCGAGTTATCAATATTGCATGAAAATTTTCTGGATTAGATGCTCCAAAACATTTTTTACCCATAAAATCAGAAATAGATATATAAGAAAAAAAACGATAGATAGACGATAACATAAATATTGAATTAAATGAACATCTTGCTTTCATAGTCACATCTGCTTTAGGATTATCAACCAAATCGCAAATACCTAATTTTTCTAAATCATACTTGTTAAATGAGTTTGGAGTATCTATGGTATATTCTTCTTTATAATCACAATGTTTGCAACTATAAGATTTAGTAAATACATTCGCTCTAATACTTATTCCACAGTAATTGCTTTCTTGTGCAAATAGGAATTGGATATTTCCAATAGTAAGAAATAAAAAAACAATTGTTTTTTTCATGATGTTAATTTTTAAAAATTTATAACTCAAATTTAAATGTTAAAACAATCAAAAAATTATCCTTATAAGTTCAAATAAGTTCAAATAAGTTCAAATAAGAAGTATGTATTATCTTTGGTAAAAAAAGTATCATGCCTGCTGCGATTAATATTACTCAAAATGAGCAACAATGGATAAAAGAGTATCTACAAGAAACGTATGATGTAGTTATTAATGATGCCTTTGACTGCCAAATGTTAAGCGATGCAATCTTGAAAGAAAAAGGTATTAAGATAAGTTATTCTACCTTCAGACGTCTTTTTGATTTGGTGAAGAACTCCAATGCTCAATCACGATTTGTACTCAATGCATTGGCTGTTGCGGTCGGGTTTAAAAATTGGGAGTTTTTTAAGCATCATGTTGCTAATTTTGATACCAACATAATCAATCAGAATATTCAAATCTATTCTTGTCAATTGCCTAATAGTCAAAATTTAATTTTAGAAACGGCAAAAAAATTTCCATTAACAACTTGGTTGGGAGGCTATCAATTGCAAAATATTGTATCATTAGCTATTGAAAATAATGACTTTGAATTGCTCAAACAATTAGTTCATTTGCCTTTTGATGTTGAAAACCAAAAGGTATATGAGCATTTAGTGATAGGGTTTCAGTCGTTTTATTTTCAAGCTGTAAAAAGCAATGAAGCTGTAATAGCATTTGTAACATCAACTATTAGAACCTCAATTTTATTGCAAAAATGTCTACTTCAAGCCTATGTAGATGAAAAGTATTTGGATTCTTTTTTGGGAAAATGGTTTGATGCCATCGAAGAAAATACGCTACCTGATTTATTATTATTTAAGAATTTGCTCTTGTGCCAAAAAGCGTTTAATAATAATGAGGTTGATAAAGCAAAAACCCATTTCAATCTTGCTTTAAATCAAAGTAAGCTAGATCAATTAGAAGTACACCCTATATTGAAAGCTAGATTAGGTGTTTGGAATTTAGTTTTAAATAAAGATAAACAATCAATTGTTACCTACTACAATTCTTTAAGTTGTCCTTTTGACAAAGCCGATTTTGCAGTCATTGCTAGTCGATTATTATGGACTTATTATGATGAATTAGCGACAATTTCATTTCTAGAAAAGATTACTTTAAAAGAATTCCCACCCGTTAAAGATTTTTTTCAAAAAGGAAGACATAATTTACTTTTACTAACCCTTGCCATTCATTATCATTTAAAACAAGAGTATCAACAATCAAAAGAGTATTTCGATTTATTTAATTCTAATACTTTTGGCTATGATATTGTAAATTTTGACTTTTATGAAAAATGGATTCAAAAGTTAAAATAAAAAATCCTTAGTTCTTGTTGAAGAATTAAGGATTTTTATTTATGAGTTTAGAATAAGATTATCCTAAAGCAACTCTACTAAATCCAGATACAGTTAAGTTAGCGTCTACTGATTTAATATAAGCAGCAACACTCATAGAACTGTCTTTGATGAAATCTTGGTTTACTAAAGTGTTATCTTTGTAAAAACGTTGGATTTTTCCTTTAGAAATGTTGTCTAACATTGCTTCTGGTTTTCCTTCAGCTCTTAATTGTTCTTTAGCAATTTCAATTTCTTTTTCAATGATTGCAGCATCAACACCAGCTTCGTTTAAAGCAATTGGGTTCATAGCGGCAGCTTGCATTGCAACGTTTTTAGCAGCTTCGTCAGCACCAGCAACATTTGCAGATAATGCCACTAATGTAGCGATTTTACCAGCGTGAATGTAAGAACCAACATAAGCACCTTCTAATCTTTCGAAAGCACCGATTTCGATTTTTTCTCCAATTACTCCAGTTTGCTCGATTAATTTCTCAGCAACAGTGATTCCGTTGAAATCAGAAGCTAATAATTCTTCTTTAGTAGCATAGTTTAAAGCTTGGTTAGCTAAATCATTTGCTAATTTAACGAAAGATTCGTTTTTACCTACGAAGTCAGTTTCACAGTTTAAAGTGATTGCAACTCCAGCAGTGTTGTCAGCATTGATAACAGCAACAGCAGCTCCTTCAGTAGATTCTCTGTCTGAACGGTTAGCAGCTACTTTTTGACCTTTTTTTCTTAAGTTTTCGATAGCTAAATCGAAATCTCCTTCAGCCTCCACTAATGCTTTTTTACAATCCATCATTCCAGCACCAGTGATAGTTCTTAATTTATTTACGTCTGCAGCAGTAATATTTGCCATTTTGTATTTTTTTTATTTGTTGTTTATAAAAGTAAAAATTCCAATTACTAAATCCCAAATTCCAATTTTACTAAATTGCTAACTAAAAGTTAGAACAAGTTTGGAATTTGGAATTTAATTCTTGGAATTAATTGATTTATGCTTCAGTTTCAGTAGCAGGAGCTTCAGTAGCTTCTACTTCTTTAGCTGGTAATTCGTCTTTTTCAACTTTTCTATCAGAAAGACCTTCGATTAAAGCAGCAGATACTAAAGATAAAACTTTATCAATAGATTTAGAAGCATCATCATTAGCAGGAATAACGAAATCAATTGGACGTGGATCCGAGTTCGTATCTACCATTGCGAAAACTGGAATGTTTAATTTTTGTGCTTCTTTAATTGCAATATGCTCAGCTTTAACGTCTACTACAAAAAGAGCTGCTGGAAGTCTAGACATGTCAGCAATAGAACCTAAGTTTTTCTCTAATTTAGCACGTAAACGATCTACTTGTAATCTTTCTTTTTTAGATAAAGTCATGAAAGTACCGTCTTTCTTCATTCTATCAATAGAAGCCATTTTTTTAACAGCTTTACGGATAGTTACGAAGTTAGTTAACATACCACCAGGCCATCTTTCAGTGATGTAAGGCATGTTACATGCAGCTGCTTTCTCAGCAACGATATCTTTTGCTTGTTTTTTGGTAGCAACGAATAATACTTTTCTACCAGATGCAGCAATTTTTTTCAAAGCTTCATTAGCTTCTTCAATTTTAGCTGCAGTTTTATATAAGTTAATGATATGAATACCATTACGCTCCATATAAATGTAAGGAGCCATGTTTGGATCCCATTTACGAGTCATGTGTCCGAAATGTACACCTGCTTCTAATAACTCTTTAACGTCAATTTTGTTTGCCATTGTGTAATAGTTTACGTTCCGTGATTAGCAATTTTCAAGTAGTCACTTGCGTTGGTCTTGAAAATTTAGATGCTAAACTAATTCCCTTTTTACAAGGAATATCGACAACTTTGTTTTTAATTCAATTTTAATTGTAAAAATAAATCTGAAAATATATTCTGATAAATATCGAATATTAACGTTTAGAGAATTGGAATCTCTTACGTGCTTTTTTCTGACCGAATTTTTTACGTTCTACCATTCTAGGATCTCTTGTTAATAATCCTTCTGGTTTAAGGATAGCTCTGTTTTCAGCCTCAACTTCACACATTGCTCTTGCAATAGCCATTCTCACAGCTTCTGCTTGTCCTGTTGAACCACCACCATATACGTTTACTTTAACGTCAAAGTTAGATGCATTTTCTGTCATAGACATTGGTTGCATAACTTTGTACTGTAAAGTTGCAGTTGGGAAGTAGTTAGTGAATTCTCTTTTGTTTACAGTGATTTTTCCTGTTCCTTCTGAAACATAAACACGTGCAACAGCGCATTTTCTTCTACCGATTTTGTGAATAACTCCCATTACTTAAGATCGTTTAGGTTAACGGTTTTAGGTGTTTGAGCTCCATGTTTGTGCTCAGAACCTACATATACATTTAAATTACGGAATAATTCAGCACCTAATTTATTTTTAGGTAACATTCCTTTGATAGCTTTTTCTACTAATAATGCAGGGTTTTTTTGTTGCATTACTTTAGCAGTTAAAGTTCTTTGACCTCCTGGGTAACCTGTGTGTCTGATGTACGTTTTGTCATCTAACTTGTTACCAGTAAGGTTGATTTTTTCTGCGTTGATAACAATTACGTTATCTCCACAATCAACGTGCGGTGTATAACTTGGCTTGTATTTACCTCTTAAAAGCATTGCTACTTTTGTAGATAAACGACCTAAGTTATGCCCTTCAGCGTCCACAACAATCCACTGCTTATCTGCAGTTGCTTTGTTGGCTGATACTGTTTTGTAGCTTAATGTGTTCACAATAATTAATTTAAATTAAACATTCCATTCCCAATAAAGGGAGTGCAAAAGTACAATTATTTATTAGAATTGCAAACCCCTTATGGAAAATATTATTTTTTCTAATTTATTAAAGTCCATACCATTATGTAAAATTCGAGTGGAGTTGTTTTTTTTAATTCAAGAAATACACTATTTTTACCTCTTATCTTTTATTTATGAAAGCAAAAGCCACCTTAAAACAAATTGCAAAAGAGTTTGAAGTCTCTATTTCGACTGTATCTAAAGCACTAAGTGATAGTCCTGAAATAAGTGAAGCTACCAAGATTAAAATCCAAGAGTATGCTAAATTGCAAAATTACAAGCCAAATAGTATTGCTAAAAATTTAAAAAATCAACGTACTAATACTATAGGTGTTATTATTCCAAATATTCTAAATCCTTTTTTTGCTAAAGTATTTAGTGGAATTGAGAAGGAAGCTTTGTCAAAAGGTTACAATGTAATTACAGGAATTTCTAATGAATCTTTTGAAAAAGAAAAACAAGTAATGGATATGCTTAACAATGGAACAATTGATGGTTTTATTGTTGCGGTAGCAGAAGAAACCCAAGCTTTAAAAGAACACCAACATTTTAAAGATATTATTAATAGTGGTACACCAATTGTGATGTTTGATCGAGTGGCAGAAACTGTGAATTGTGATAAAGTTATAGTAGATGATTTTGAATCTTCTTTTGAAGCCACTCAGCATTTACTTAAATTGGGAAGTAAAAACATAGCATTAGTTTCTACTATAGATAATCTAAGCGTAGGAAAACTTCGTGTAGGTGGTTTTAAAAAGGCAATGGAAGCTTCAAATTTGTCGTTGAATAATGAATTAATTGTTATTGAGAATGATATAGAATTATTTGATAACAAATTAATTGAGTTGTTTAATACTAAAAAAGTTGATGCTGTTTTTGCTTTAGATGAGCATGCATCAACCATGGCAATGAAGTTTGCACTTAAAAAAGGCATCAAAATTCCAGAGGAATTGAATATTATTGGTTTTGCCGATGGCGTTTGGTCAAGAAGATTAACGCCGAGTTTATCCACGGTAAGCCAACACGCACCCGAAATTGGAGCCAAAGCGGCCGAATTATTAATTCATAAATTGAATTCTAAAGACGAGTTTTATCAACCGCAAACTGTTGTGATTAAAACAGAATTGCGTCAGAGAGAATCTACTAGGAAGTTATAGTTGTTTTGCTTTATCATCCCGCCAAGTAATATATCCTAAAATCGCATTGAACATATAAAACACATATTTTGCGGTGTTGGCAATGTTCATTAGCATTACATTTTGTATGATTTTGAATAAATTATATACTTGCCAGTTAATCCAATTGTCGGGATACATTCTTCCTATATTAAAGGTGCCTCCAAAACTAATTCCAGCAGGAATAGCGATGGCAAAAAATAATTTCCAATCAATCGCTTTGTCAGAGAAAGTGGTAAAAGCAATGTAATTCAATACAAACGAAAGCAGTAAACCAATTGCCATATTTCGAAAAAAGATAACATCAATTGCATTCAAATATTGTTTCTTTTTCCAAATTCGGAAGGCAAAATAATTTCCAAAAAATGAAATCGGATAGGTTAAAATCGCACCTATATTTCCTAAAAGATAATCGATACTTCCGCTTAACAACGTATTGCAAGTGCTGATTAAATTCCCAATATTGTTTTTCTTGGTGACTAGCCGAGTGGCTATCATCGACAAGCAAGTGTTTAGAATGGAAAAATACCCTAAGTAAAACGAGTAATTCTTTCCATCAAAACTAAAATCGTACGTGGTTTTATAATATTGCAAATACACTGAAACGCTTACCACTAAAACCACTCCAATGATATCGAGATATTTACTATTGGTAATACTTTTGATGGTAGCGATGGTGTTCAGCATCTTTATTCTTTTGTGAAGTTGAATTTCGTTCCGCCCTGATTTAATATAAAGGAGTTGTCTCCAAATATCATTTCAATTCCAGCTGCTGCAAAAACAAAAGTCTTTTCTTCTCTAAATGTTAGTGGAAAGGCGCCTTGTCCTGTAGCTTGAGCGAATAATTCGCCATTCTTTTCTGAAACGGTAATTTTTAAAGGAATTTCTTTTGAAGCATAAGTTCCAGTAAATTTTGCTAATTCACCTTTATCCATTTTCATGAATTGTGGGAACGGGAATGGCATTTTGTGATAAATACTTAGGATTCCTATGATGATATCGTTTTGCACAAAATTATCGCCATTGGATATTATAGAAAAACTCAATTTTTCAGTTGGATAATAACCTAACATCGAACTGAAATTCTCAATTCTTCCGCCATGACCATAAAAACGTCTCTCTCCAAAAGGAAATTGAATTAGCGCTTTTCCGTAACCTTCTTTGATTTCTTTCATTTGGTCTAAGGATGTTGAATTGACTAATTTCCCTTCAAAAAGGGCATTAATGAACTTTGTTAAATCGGCAGTAGTTGAAGTAATTCCGCCAGAAGCAAACGCAATAGAATTATGATTTTCTGGTGATTTTACCCAATTCGTGCCATCAAAATAATAGGAATAACTTTCTTTTCCTTCTGTATTTGTAGCTTCTTCACTAAAATATGTTGTAGGAATAAATACTTTTTTAGTTACAGCACCTTTGTGCGTCATTTCGGTTTTGTTTTCGTAAGTGCCTAATTCTGCCTTTTTTACGATTCTATTTTGAAGATTTTCTGCGTATGATTTTTTAGTCAACTTTTCGATAATACAGCCTAAAATATAAAAGTTAGAATTGCTGTATTCGTATTTGCTTCCAGGTTCAAAATTCGATTTATAAGCTGTAATTACTTTTAAAATGTCTTCTTTCGAATGTTTTTTATCTATTACTTTATGAAAAGTAGTATCCTGATTTACTAAATCTACTATTCCGGTTCTATGGTGCAATAAGTCATAAATCGAAATCTTTTCAGCATTTTTAATTTTTGGATAAAAACGATTTAATTTGGTTTGCAAGGTTAGTTTTTTCTCTTCAATCAATTGCATCACCATTACAGCGGTGAAAGTTTTAGAAATAGAACCTATTTTGTATCGTGTTAAGCGATCGGCTTTGATATTTTTTTCAACATCAGCAAAACCATACGCTTTATTAAAAACCACATTTTCCCCTTCGCGAATGGTTAACGAACCCATGAATTTGTTGTTTTCGTATAAATAGTTCAACAAACTATCCATTCGAGTAAATTTATCTTGGGCAAAAGTGAAACTCGAAAAAGCAAATACAAAAAGAAGTAATTTTTTCATGGTGTTTCTGTTTTTTTAATTAGTAGTTAAGATAGTATTTTGTTACTGATTTTTGATTTTTTTGAATTCCAAATACGAATAAACAATAGGAACAATGGTAATAACGGCAGCAATTCCCATAAAAGTATAGAATTGAATTTTATTTGGTAACACAAAAGTTAGCGCCATTAAAATTCCGCCTATAAACCATAATTTCCCGCCTAGTAAATGCGTTTTTTTCCAAACCTCTTCGTTTTCTAATGTCCAAGGTGTTTTGATACCTATGAAATAATTCGGTTTTATGGTTTTGAAATAATTACCTAAGAAAGCAAAAAGCAAGCCAATAATAGCAAACACAAATCCTGGATTACTTGTTTTTTGTTGAACGCTATATAAAATAAAAACCGCTAAACCCGACATAAATAAGGTTAGAATCATTCGTAGATTATTTAGTTTGTTGCCCATATTTTGTAGTTTTTGTTTTGGGTCAATAGAAGGAATAATAAGAAAAACAAAATAGGTTATTCCAACTAGCATAAATAAAGTCACAAGAAGTTCTTTTTTATCGCCATAGCGATCAATTTCACCAGCGCCATTCCAATGCATTGGAACTTCTTTTGGCAATTCATTCCAAATGTAAGCCAAGTAAGCAAAAGGCAATAAGGCAATTGCAATAAACGGAATTTCTTTTTTAAACTTCTCCATATTTTATTTTTTTAGGGTAATAATCCATTTTAAAATGTCGTCAACAATTGTAGTGTTCAATGAATAAACTACAAATTGCCCTTTTTTCTCGCTCGTGACTAAATCGGCACGTTTTAAAATATCCAAATGATGCGAAATACTGGGTTTTGAAATATGAAATTGGTCCGCAATATCACCAGCTGTCATCTCCTGTTTACGTAGCAATTCCAGAATATCTCTTCTGGTTTCGTCGTTTAAGGCTTTGAAAATTGCGTTCATACTTGTTTGTATATTTAGACAAATATCTAAATATTATTTGAAATAACAAAGAGATTGGATTAGAAATTAATTAAATGATGTTAATTAAGAATCCAATTATTGCCAGGATAGCTGTAATAATTAAAACGATTTGATTGAAAAGGATGTCTTTTCTTTTTTCAGGAAGTTGGTGATAAGGATAATTGATTTCCCATTTTTTTGTTTCAGCAAACTGAGCAAGCATTTTTGGTGTGATTGGAATTCTTTCAACAAGTTTGTCAGGTGTCTTATAAAAGTGCCATCCAATACTATTCCAACTTCCTTCTTCTTCGTGATGAAAATACCATAAGAAATTTGAAATATCAACATTGTATTTTTTGGAGAATTTTTCTATCAATTCATAACAATCATCGCCGCTAATTCTTACTGTTTCAAAAATATCAGAATCTGACTGAAGATTGGATTTCCAATATTCTGTTTCTATGAAATCGATTATTTCT
The DNA here is from genome assembly GCF_937967675.1 of uncultured Flavobacterium sp. Taxonomy (GTDB): domain Bacteria; phylum Bacteroidota; class Bacteroidia; order Flavobacteriales; family Flavobacteriaceae; genus Flavobacterium. The sequence continues at coordinate 11,136 of NZ_CALBSN010000084.1, forward strand.
TTTTCAGTAATCATTTTTTAAATTTCAAATAAATGGAATAAATAACATTTGATAAAAACATTAAAAAGCTACTCAAAAACAGAATTATAAAAAGCATATTTTGGAAAATGAAAAATTTGGTACAAATGATTAGTGCCAAACTTCCTATAGATAAATATAAATTTACTTTCGTTTTTAAAACTATTAAAGCTATGTAAGAAGAAATATAAAAGAGCAAAAATGGAATTATAAAATCTGTTAAATCAAAAGCCCAACCTACGGTCTTGTTAAATCCTTCTTTTCCTATAAAAAAGTTAATTTCAATCAACTTAAGAATGTAAAAGAGAACAAAAGATATAACTATGAATTTTATAAAAAACACTAAATACTTCATCTAATTTTATATTATGAGATTTCTCCTTCGTCGAAATGACAAAACTAATCCAACTACCAACTACCAACTGCTACTGTCCACTGAGCACTTTCCTAATGCGCTTCCAACCAATTTTTACCCAATCCAATTTCCACATCTAACGGCACTGCCATTTTGAAAGCATTTTCCATTTCGTGTTTGATCATCGGTTGAATTTTTTCTAATTCGGAGTTGTGCACGTCAAATACTAATTCGTCATGAACTTGCAATAGCATTTTTGATTTCCATGTCATGCCATTGGCATCTCTTTCCGATAACTTTTTGTGAATGTTAATCATCGCAATTTTAATGATATCCGCAGCCGAACCTTGAATTGGCGCATTTACAGCATTTCGTTCTGCCCCACCACGAACAATCGCATTGGCTGAGTTGATGTCTTTTAAATAACGTCTTCTTCCAGAAATGGTTTCTACATAACCGTATTCTCTAGCAAAATCTACTTGCTCTTGAATGAACGATTTTAATCTTGGATATGTTTTGTAATACGCTTCAATTAATTCTGCACTTTCTTTTCGAGATAAGTTGGTTTGGTTGCTCAATCCAAAAGCAGAAACGCCATAGATAATTCCGAAGTTTACGGTTTTAGCGTGACTTCTTTGCTCTTTTGTCACTTCATCTAAAGGCACATTGAACACTTTTGCAGCCGTACTTTTGTGAATGTCTTCGTGATTTTGAAACGCTTTAATCATGTTTTCTTCACCACATAATGCAGCAATAATACGCAATTCAATTTGAGAATAATCGGCAGAAAGTAGCGTGTAATTTTCATCACGCGCAATGAAGGCTTTCCTAATTTGTCTTCCTCTTTCGGTACGAATTGGAATGTTTTGTAAGTTTGGATTGTTCGAACTCAAACGACCTGTAGCGGCAACCGTTTGCATATAATCCGTATGCACTCGACCTGTTTTTTTATCAACTTGATTTGGTAACGCATCAATGTAGGTACTTTGTAATTTCACCATTTGACGCCATTCTAAAATATCGCGTACAATTTGATGTTCGTTTGCCAAATAACTCAATACTTCTTCACCAGTCGCGTATTGACCAGTTTTAGTTTTCTTTTGTTTCGCTCCACCAATTTTTAGTTTGTCGAATAAAATATCGCCCAACTGTTTTGGAGAAGCCAAATTGAATTTCTCACCCGCGGTTTCATAGATTTGTTGTTCAAACGCATCGATTTCTTTTTGCATATCAACCGACATGCTTTTTAGGAATTCCACATCCAAACGAATTCCTTCTTTTTCCATATCAGCTAAAACTGGAACCAGCGGAATTTCGATTTCATCAAACAGTTTTTTCGTACCTACTTTTTCTAAAATTGGTTGGAAATGCTCTTTTAATTGGAAAGTAATATCGGCATCTTCAGTTGCATATTCTTTGATGTCTTCCAAAGGAACATCGCGCATTGATAATTGATTTTTTCCTTTTTTACCAATCAACGTTTCGATTGATTTTGGCGAATATTTCAAATAAGTTTCCGACAAAACATCCATATTATGACGCATATCAGGATTAATCAAATAATGCGCAATCATGGTGTCGAATAATTTTCCTTTGACTTGAATGTTGTAATTCGAAAGAATTTTCAAGTCGTATTTCATGTTCTGACCAATTTTTTCGATGTTTTCATTTTCGAAGAATGGTCGGAATTTTTCAATTAACGTTTGAGATTCTTCCTGATTTTCGGGAAACGGAACATAAAATCCTTTTCCTTTTTCGAAAGAGAACGAGATTCCTACTAATTCAGCATTCAAAGCGTCAATTCCAGTAGTTTCTGTATCAAAACAAACCGAAGTTTGATTTAATAAATTCTGTAATAACAACTTTACTGGTAAATCGCCTTGAATTATTTGATAGAAATGCGTTGTGTTTTCTAAAGTTGCATAATACGAATGATTTGCAGTTGGTTCATCCGTTTCATCACTAAAACCAAACAAATCAAATTGGTCTTCGTTTGATTTTTTTGCTGGAGCTTTTTTTGTTGGTTGTGGAGTATCTGAAGTATTTCCGTTACTATCAATTTCATCGTATTCTTTCCCAGAACCAAATAATTTATCAAACTGCGCTTTCATTTGGCGGAATTCTAATTCCTGAAACAAAGCATCTGTTTTCTCTACATCAGGTTTTGATAATTCAAAATCATCCGCATCAAAAGTCACCGGACAATCGAGTAGGATAGTAGCTAATTTTTTGGATAATATTCCTAACTCTTTATTTGCTTCGATTTTATCTTTCATTGCACCTTTTAGTTGATGCGTGTTCGCCAATAAATTTTCTAGTGTGCCATATTCGGCTAAGAATTTCTTCGCTGTTTTTTCTCCCACACCCGGTAATCCCGGAATATTATCGGCAGAATCGCCCATCATTCCTAAAAAATCAATTACTTGATCAGGGCGTTCGATTTCAAATTTTGCTAAGACTTCAGGAATTCCCCAGATTTCGATATCATTCCCCATTCGGGCAGGTTTGTACATGAAAATATTTTCCGAAACCAATTGGGCAAAATCCTTATCTGGCGTTACCATGAAAACTTGGAAACCTTCTTTTTCTGCTTGCTTAGCCAATGTTCCAATCAAATCATCAGCTTCAAAACCCGCTTTTTCGATAATGGGAATGTGCATAGCGCGTAATAATTCTTGAATGTAAGGAACGGCAATTTTAATCGCTTCTGGAGTTTCATCACGATGTGCTTTGTATTCTTGATACATTTCAAAACGATAATCGCTTCCGCCTTTATCAAAAGCTACGGCTAAATGATCTGGTTTTTCGCGTTTAATAACATCCATTAAAGAATTCATGAATCCCATAATGGCCGAAGTATCCATTCCTTTTGAATTGATACGAGGATTTTTTATAAAAGCATAATACCCACGAAAAATAAGTGCGTAAGCATCAAGAAGGAAAAGACGTTTTTGTGACATTGTTCAGAAATTTCATTTAAAATGTAAAAGTACAATTCTTTGGTTAAAAAAACTTTGTTAAAATTCATTTAATGCTGCATCAATTTGTACAACTTGTTACTTACTTTGCAAAAAAAAAGAGCTAATGATTCGTTGGATTGTTTTTTTAGTATTTGTTATTGTTCTGGAAATCTATGCGTTTCAGGCATTTAAAACTTTGATAAAATCGAAGTGGTTTTTTGTTTTCTATTATGTAACATCTGCAATTGCGTTAGCTTATATTATATATCAATTATATTATTTTGATAGAAGTGTAGGACAAACTCCAAAAACTATGATGACCATGGGTTTGTTGTTGCTACTATACGTACCAAAATTATTATTGACTATCATATTATTTGGAGAAGATATTATTCGTGTTTTTGTGGGGTTATTTTCTTTAGTTAATAGTAATTCCGAAGGTTTTTTACCCGAAAGAAGAAAGTTTGTCAGCCAAATAGCTTTAGGAATTGCTGCCATTCCGTTTACTTCTTTTTTATATGGTATTACTTTTGGTAAATACAATTTTAAAGTAATCAAGCAAACATTATTTTTCCCTGATTTACCAGAAGCTTTTGATGGAACCACAATAACCCATATTTCGGATGTTCACAGTGGAAGTTTTGATGATGCAGAGAAAATCCAATATGCAATAAACTTAATTAATGAACAAAATTCAGATATGGTTTTGTTTACAGGTGATATTGTGAATACTCATGCTACCGAAATGGATCCATGGATTGATACTTTTAAAGGAATTCATAATCCAAAATTTGGGAAGTTTTCTATTTTAGGAAACCACGATTATGGGGAATATATAGATTGGAAATCTCAAACTGAAAAACAAGTTAATTTTGAAGGAATAAAAGCCATTCATGATAAAATTGATTTCAAATTATTGTTGAATGAACATGTGAAAATCAAAAAAGACAATCAAGAATTAGCAATCGTAGGTGTTGAAAACTGGGGAAGAAAATTCGGAGAACGTGGTGATTTAAATTTGGCTTCAAAAGGTTTAAAGAAAGAAGATTTTAAAATTGTAATGAGTCACGATCCAAGTCATTGGGACGAGAAAATTCAGCACGACGAAAATCATTATCATTTAACGCTTTCAGGACATACGCATGGATTGCAATTTGGAATTGAAATTCCGGGTTGGGTAAAATGGAGTCCGGTTCAATATGTTTACAAACAATGGGCTGGATTGTATGAAAATGCTGGAAGATATATTTATGTAAATCGTGGTTTTGGCTTTCATGCTTATCCTGGTAGAGTAGGAATTATGCCTGAAATAACGGTAATTGAACTAAAAAAAGGAGAAAAAGTAGCGTAATTCAGTAAAAATGCTACATTTGTATATTATTTTCGTGTGAAAATTAATATTTTTGATACTAATAAATTGCAATTTATGTCAAAATTTGGAGAACTTATCGATGCTCAAGTACCTGTACTAATCGATTTCTTTACGGAGTGGAATGAACCTTCTGTGGCTATGAACGAAGTAATTCGTCATGTTGCGGCTGCTTTAGGAGATAAAGCGCGTGTAATTAAAATTGATGTGGATAAAAATCAGGAATTAGCCGAAGCACTTCGTATTAAAGGATTACCTACTTTAATGATTTACAAAGAAGGTCAAATGGTATGGAGACAAAGCGGCGAACTTGATGCAAACACTTTAATTTCATTAGTGCAAGAACAAGCCTAGGAAATTACATCGAAAACAAACCCCTTATCTTTTAAAATTTGTATTGCTTTAGGCAATGCATATTTCAGATTTTTTTCTGCTTTTAAGCTATCGTGAAATACGATAATGCTTCCTTGTTCAGTATTTGAAATTACATTCTCTAAACATTTTTCGGTTGAAATATTTGAATCGAAATCATAACTCAAAACATCCCACATAATTATTTTGTAGCCTAAATTACGAACTGCTTTTGATTGACTTGGTTTGATTTTTCCGTATGGAGGACGAAATAGAAAAGAGTGTTCAGTGTTCAGTTTTGAGTGTTCAGTTTCACACAACTTGAAATTTTCGATATAATGACGGTTTTCGGTTTTCCAACCATTTAAATGATTAAAAGTGTGATTGCCTGTTTGGTGACCTTCAGCAAGTATTCTTTTATAAACATTTGGATGTTTTTTGATGTTATCGCCAATACAAAAGAAAGTGGCTTTAATCCCTTCCGATTTTAAAATATCTAAAACCCATTCGGTTACTTCAGGAATTGGCCCGTCATCAAAGGTTAAAAAGATTTTGTTTTCTGAATTTGGTACATCCCAAACCAGATTGTTAAAAATCTTTTTAATCCATTTATTTGTCTTAACACAATTCAAGTTCATGTCGTAAAATTAGCATAAAAAAATGTTCCAAGTGAAATTTCTTTCATTTGGAACATTTTGTATTTATAAATTAGTTATTCCATTTTTCTTCCAAAACGTTGAAATGTTTTGTTGAAATTATTGAATTTCACTTTTTCTTTATTATAAAATTCCAAGTCTTCAGCTGTTTGAGCTACCTGAAGAATACCTCTGTATTGTTCAATATCTGTAACAATATCCATTGCGCTGAAGTTTTGCTCGCTTGGTTTCCAGCCGCTATAAAATTTCAAGTTTTCTTGATATTTCTTAATAACTTCGGTAAGTATGGCTCTTGCTTTGTCTTTTTTACCCACTTCATAATATCCAGCAGCAAATGGTTCTAATAATGAATAGTATTCAAAATATTGAATTGGCATTTTTTCCATTGCTAAGTCAATCACTTTTTCAGCTTTATCTAATTTGCCTTCATTGATTAAAGTTTCCATTAGTCGTGCTAAATTAGTACGATATGAAATGCTGTTTTTGCGTGTTTCTGGATCGTGATAAATGATTGGTTTTCCGCTATTACCCCAATCCCATTTCATTACTATATTAAACATTTTTTCTGAATCAATTTGTCCCATTTTCATAGGGCTTGGTGACTCAGCAGGGGTTTTAACCGGAACTAATTTAAAGCACATTCCGTCTAACTGAAGATAATCTTTCATCCAAAGATAATCGTCTTCTCCAAAACTTCCTCCTGTGAAATAAATAGGACGTTTCCAGTTGTTTTGGTTTACGATATCCAACATCATTAAGCGATTTTTGTATAAAGCATCATCTTTAATCTCAAATTCGATAGCAGGAACAATAGAATCATAAAATTTCTCCGAAACTACTTTGTTTTTAATTACAGCGGCTTTATCTATAGGGTAAATTACCTTTTTCGATGGGAAATAATTGATTTTACGACCATTATTTAATGTGATTTTTGCTCTTTCATCTTCCAAAGCAATGAATTTAAGCATATCGTCTAATAACAAAGGATCTTTCGTTCTTTCTACATACAAGCTATAATCTCTATGACTTCCTTTGTATTGTTCACGGTTAAATGAACTCGGAATAGGTTCTGAATTGTGTGTTTTCATTTTCATTTGGTCAATGTACCAATCCGTCATAAATAAACTAGTATTTACAATTCGAACATCGGTTCTATAACCTTCAATTTCTTGCATGTACCAAAGTGGGAAAGTATCATTATCTCCAATGGTAAATAAAATGGCATTTGGTTCACAAGAATCTAAATAAGCTTTAGCCATAGTGTAAGCTGTGTCTTTATTGGAACGATCATGGTCATCCCAGTTTTCAGCAGCCAATAATACAGGAGAAGCAACTAAACTCAAACCTAAAACTACTGGAATTGCAGCTTTCGGCTGAATGTATTTTTTTAAAGTATCAAAAATAGCATAAACACCATAAGCAATCCACATAGCAAAAACATAAAATGAACCTACTAGTGCATAATCACGTTCCCTTGGTTCAAAAGGTCTTTCGTTTAAGTAAACCTTTAAAGCTAAACCTGTAAATAAGAATAAGACAAGTAAAACATAGAAACTCTTAATGTCTTTTTTTGCATGGAAAACCATTCCGATTATAGCTAAAATAAAAGGTAAAAAGAAATAGGTATTTCTTCCTTTGTTATTTTGCATATCAGATGGAAGGTTTTTTTGGGTTCCAATAAATATCTCGTCGATAAAGTTGATACCACTTAACCAATTTCCATTAGTGTTATCATATTTCCCTTGAACATCACTTTGTCTTCCAACAAAATTCCAAAGTAAATATCTAACATACATGTATCCAAATTGATATTGAATCATGAACTTCATGTTGTTAATGAAGGTTGGTTTGTCTACAATTAGATATTCGCCATAACCTTTCAAGAATTTGTCATAATCTGCTTCATCAACTTCACCTGCTTCATATGCTTTACGGAATTCTGTTACAATTTGAACCAATTCATCTTCGTGAGCATATTCAGGATTTATCCTAAATTCAAGAGGCTCGGTAAAAATCATATAATTTTCTCTGTGCTCATTACTCCACATTCTTGGAAGAAAAGCTTTGTGTGCATCATCAGTATTTTGCTTTGCGTTTTTGTAATCGTTTGTAATTACATATTTGCCAGTTTTATAATCGCGCTCATAGTTAGGTTTGTCGTCTAAATAAGGTGTTACAGGGTCTAAGCCAGAATAAGTATCGGAAAATTGAGGTCCGTAAAATAATTTTTGTTCTCCATATTGTTCGCGATTGTAATACGCTAAAACTTCTGCAGCATCAGACGGTTTGTTTTCATTAATTGGTGTATTAGCGTTAGCGCGGATAGGTAACATCATCCAAGTCGAAAAACCAATCAAAATAAAAAGTGTTGATAATATTAAAGTGTTATAAAAAACGTGCCCTTTTTTCTTAGTATAATTTAATCCAAAGTAAAAAGCGGCAATAATTAGAATAAAGGCAAAAATGGTTCCTGAATTGAAAGGCATTCCTAGGCTATTTACCATAAAAATTTCGGTCTTACCAAAAAAAGCCAACGTATAGGGTAGCAAAAGTTTAAAAATAAAAAGTAAAATAACAATAATGACAACATTAGCAATTAAGAAGCTTTTAACAGTAACGGTTTTATATTTTTTAAAGAAATAAAGAAATCCGATTGCGGGAAAAGTCAATAGAGCCATAAAGTGAACTCCAAAAGATAATCCAATTACCAATGAAATGATTAATAACCATTTATTTCCGCGAGGTGTTTCAAATTCTTGTTCCCAACGCAATCCAAGCCAAAATAATAAAGCAATTAGAAATGTAGCCATTGCATATACTTCTGCTTCTACTGCATTATACCAGAAACTATCTGTGAAAGTAAATGATAAACTTGCAATGACAGCACTTCCTAAAATCATAACCGCATTATTAGTTGAAAGTTCTTTTTCTCCAACAATTAGTTTTTTTAATAATATGGTTAATGACCAAAACATAAAAAGTATGGTAAATGCACTTGAAAATACAGAAAGATAGTTTACCATCAGAGCTATTTTATCAGCACTCAAGGCAAACATAGCAAAAAACGCCCCTAACATTTGAAACAATGGAGCTCCAGGAGGATGACCTACTTCCAAGTTGGCTGATGTTGCAATGTATTCACCGCAATCCCAAAAACTCAAAGTTGGTTCTACTGTTAATGAATAAGTAATTAATGCTATCATAAAAGTAGCCCAACCTAATATGGTGTTCCACTTTTTAAAGTTGAATGAATTCATATTTGTATTTTAATTTTCTATATTCTCTTACAAAGAAACTATTTTTTTGTTTACGATTTCGTTTTAATATTTTTTTTAATATTTTTTTTAGAAAAATTTGTAGAATAAAAAATATGTCTTACATTTGCACTCGCAATCGAAAAGGTTGTTAGGTATTGGCCCATGGTGTAATGGTAACACTCCGGTTTTTGGTACCGTCATTCAAGGTTCGAGTCCTTGTGGGCCAACAAAACTCCGCTTATTTTTAAGCGGAGTTTTTTTATTTTTACATTGTCTGATTTTAAGTTGTTTATAAAAAAAAGACCGCTTTTTAGCGGTCTTTTTTTGAGGTAAAAATAATAAAATTAGATTTTGAAGGTAATTACCGGTCTTTTAGCATGATTTACCAAATCTTCACTAATACTACCATTAAAGAAATGCGATAAACCTTTTCTTCCGTGTGTGCTCATACCGATAATGTCAGCATCGATGCTTTTAGCAAAATGTAAAATTCCTTTTTCTACATTGATATCATTATATATATGAGTAGAATAATTTTCTATTTTAAACTCGGCTACAAATTCATCCATTTGTTTTTGAGCTACTTTAGTAGATTTAAAATTGTTTGGAGTATTCACATTAACTAAGTGTAAGTGTGAACCAAATTTATTAGAAAAAGCAACAACTTTTTCAAAAGGTTTTTTTATCTCTTCAGAAAAATCAGAAGCAAAAACAAATTTTTCAGCTTTAAAGTCATCTTCTTCGCGTTTGATAACTAATACGGGAGCTTCAGAATTTCTAACTACTTTTTCGGTGTTTGAACCAATAAACATTTCTTGGAATCCATTTGATCCATGAGATCCCATTACTATTAAATCAACATCATGAGCTTTTCCGTTTTTTATAATTCCATCAAAAGCCATCTCGAATTGAACAATCTTAGTGATTTTAATACCGTTTAAATAATCAGCATTCATTAAATTGTCTAATTTTGAAATAACGGCGTTTTTGAAAAACATTAATTCAGGAATTTCATGAGAGCTTGAAAGGCTATCATTTCCAGAAGAAGGAAGTTCAAGCATGTGAATTAAAAATATTTCACCGTCATTTTTTTTTGCTATTTGTGCGGCAACTTTTAATGCGTATTCTGCGTGTTTTGAAAAATCTGTTGGAACTAAAATTCGTTTCATAAGTTTGTTTTAGGTTAATTAAGGTGTAAATAATTACACCATAAAAGTACAAAAAATATCGAAACGCACAATCTTTTTTTTAATTCAAAAAAATTTGTATATTTGCAACGTTATTAAAGGACAAAGGATTATGAGGCACGCAAAGCGTGCCTCTTTTTATAAAAAATATGACATTTAGAAATAAAGTTCAGGAATTGTTAGAAGTAGTATTAGCAGAGCGTGAGCATCTTTTTTTGATTGATTTATCAATTAATGAAGCTAATAAAATTAGTGTTGTTTTGGATGGAGATTTTGGTGTAAATTTACAAGATTGTATCGATGTAAGTAGAGCGATTGAGAATAATTTAGACCGTGAAGAGTTAAATTTTTCTTTAGAAGTAGCTTCAGCTGGCGTTTCCAGTCCGCTAAAATTAGTAAGACAGTTTAAAAAAAATATCGGAAGAACAATAAAAGTTAAAACAACAGCATCGGAAGAAGTAGAAGCAAAATTAACTTCGGCAGATGATGAAAAAATAACTTTAGAATGGCAGGCACGTGAGCCTAAAAAGATTGGTAAAGGAAAAGAAACGGTTGAAAAAAAGTTGGAACTTCCTTACGAGAATATAAAAGAAGCAATTGTTATAATATCATTTTAAATAAAGAGTTGACATGGAAAATATTGCATTAATCGAATCGTTTTCAGAATTTA
>NZ_CALBSN010000085.1 GCF_937967675.1 uncultured Flavobacterium sp.
GTTATAATTGTAATTTTAATAAATTTTCTAAATACGTTCGTTCGTTTGATAATCTAGGTACTTTGTGTTGTCCGCCTAATTTATCTTGTTGTTTTAACCAATCATAAAAAAGGTTTTCACGTGCCACATTTAGTACTAACGGATTTAAAGTCATATTATTATAACGCTTTGCTTCGTAATCCGAATTTACATTTTGTAAATTTTCATCTAATGCCTTTCTGAAGTTTTCTAGATTATCAGGTTTAGTTTTAAATTCAATAATCCATTCGTGCGCTCCTTTTTGTTTTTCGTTCATGAAAATGGGAGCAACAGTATAATCGGTAATTTCACAATTGAATTCTTTGCAAGTTTTGGTTAATGCTGTATCTGTATTTTCAACCATTAATTCTTCTCCAAAAACATTAATATGATGTTTGGTTCTTCCAGTAACTTTTATTCGATACGGGCTTAATGAGGTAAAACGAATGGTATCGCCAATTAAATAACGCCATAAACCTGAATTAGTTGTAATTACCAATGCATAATTTTTATTCAATTCTACTTCATTTAATCGAATAACGCGTTGGTTTAATGTTCCAAAAGTTTCCATCGGAATAAATTCATAGAAAATACCATAATCTAGCATCAGCAGTAATTCATTAGAATCGTTTCTGTCTTGAATGGCGAAAAATCCTTCTGATGCATTATAAATTTCGTAATATTTAAAATTGTCTTTCGGAAATAATTTCTTGTATTGTTCTCTGTAAGGATCAAAATTTACACCTCCATGAAAATAAACTTCTACATTTGGCCAAAGTTCCAATAAGTTTGATTTTCCTGTAGTTTCTAATGTTTTTTGTAGTAAAACCATCATCCAACTTGGTACACCTGCTAAACTTGTTACATTTTCGTTGATAGTTTCGTTAACAATAGCAGGAAGTTTGGTTTCCCAATCGCCCATTAACGAAATTTTACTGCTGGGTGTGGAGCTAAATTCAGCCCAAATCGGCATGTTGTCAATTAAAATGGCAGATAAATCGCCAAAAAAAGTATTGTTATCTTCATACAATTGCTTGCTACCACCTAAACGAAGACTTTTTCCAACAAACATCTGTGAATCTTCATTATTGTTTAGATACAAACACAATAAGTCTTTACTTGCTTTATAATGACAATTTTCTAAAGCTTCTGAACTTACTGGTATAAATTTGCTCTTAGCATTGGTAGTTCCGCTCGATTTGGCAAACCATTTGATGTTAGAATTCCAAAATACGTTTTGTTCGCCTTGTCTGGTTCTTTCAATTAAAGGTTCTAAATCTTCATAAGTAGAAACAGGTATTCGCTCACTAAAAGTGGTGTAATTCTTCATAGAAGAAAAGTCATATTTTCTTCCAATTTGGGTGTTTTCACCAGATTTTATTAGGCTGAAAAGCAATTCTTCTTGCACTTCATGCGGATATTTTAAGAACAATTCCATTTGATGAATTCGTTTCTTTAAAATCCAAGTGGCAACAGAATTTATAATTTGTAATGGCATTTACCTATTTCTAATTTTGAATTATTAAAACGGAATAATAACTTTACCAAAAATAGCAATTTTTTCAAATAATCGAACGAAAAAGTAAATCTTAACACAAATGAATTATCAAGGCACGCTAAGTAAAATGCAAACCGAATTTGGAAACCCAATTCAATACTATTTGGTTTTTGAAAATAGTTTTTTAAACTTGAATCAATTATTAGGAAAACCAATGGAAATTGAATTACAAGGCTACCAATGTTTGAATTGCGGAAAAGCCAAGAAAATTTTTCGTCAAGGATTTTGTTACGATTGTTTTATGAGCAGCCCAGCAGTAGGTGATTGGATTATGAAGCCCGAATTAAGCACTGCTCATTTAGATGTTGAAGATAGAGATTTAGAATACGAAAAGCGAGTGCAATTGCAACCTCACGTAGTCTATTTAGCTTTATCAAGCGAAGTAAAAGTAGGCGTAACCAGAAAAACTCAAGTTCCTACTCGTTGGATTGACCAAGGTGCCGTGCAAGCCATTCCAATTGTTGAAGTTCCCAATAGATATTTAGCAGGAATTACAGAAGTTGCCTTGAAAAACCATTTTGCCGATAAAACCAATTGGCAAAAAATGCTAAAAAATGAATTTCTAGCTATGGATTTGATTGCAGAGCGCAACAAAGTTTTCGATTGGTTACCAACCGAAGTAAAAGATTATTTCCCAAAAGAAGAAAAAATCATTCAGCTCGATTTTCCAGTATTGCAATATCCAAAGAAAGTAACGAGTTTAAATTTAGATAAAACACCAAACTTCTCTGGAACACTTACCGGCATTAAAGGTCAATACCTGCTATTTGAAGACGGAACCGTTTTTAATGTTAGAACTTATGAAGGTTATGTGGTGAAGATGAGTTTGTAATAAATATATAACTCGCCCATCGAATTTATCAGCGCAACGAAAGCGCGGAAATGTTTTCCGTGCACTTAAAGTAGATAATACTTATGACCACATCAAACAAGATTTTTATTTTAGTTCAGTAAGAAATTATGTTGAATTAGATAATGATTTACAAGTTATTTTATTAGATTAGTTTGAAGTTGATTGTGGGCACGGAAAACATTTCCGCGCTATCGGGGTTTTGTAAACTCTACTTTGAAGTTTACAACTACTGATGGTTGTCCATTAAACTCTATAGGGCTATTATCAGGAATTAAAATTCCATTTACTTTTACGTTCTTTATTTTGTAGTCAATTTGAGCATATAGACTAGTAATAAAAAGTATCGAAATTATTGTATAAATTTTTTTCATGTTATTCTTTTATTAAATGTATTTGAAAGCCAAAGCCTAAATAAATGTTGTTTAGATTATTTTGTTCTGAAGATAACTTTGTATATTTGATAATGCTTTCAAAAGCAACTGAGCTGTTTAAAAAATAAACAAACCCGGTTTTAATACCAAACCCATTGTTGTTGCCAAGATACTTACTGAAAAATCTACTATAGGAAGGTTCTAAAAATATATTATATGGTTTTTCAGATTTTAAAAAATAATATCTTACAAAAGGATTTATAGCTAAATTCATTCCATCTGAATTTATTTTATTCCCTTCTGTAAAGCCATTTATATAGCTTATACTTGTTCCTACTGCAAATTTATCTTTAAAAAAATAAGCAACATTTGGCTCAATCTTTAGATTGTAACTTCCTTCTTCCGTATAATCAATAGTTGTACCACTAGAATTACTGTTTTTAATATCAATTTTCGAATAATCAAAACCAAGGTTACCCCCCACCATCCAATTCCCTTTAGTAATTTGGGCATTAGAAGTTAAAAATGATAAAAGAGTAAGAGCAAAAATTAATTGAATTGTTTTCATGTTTGTAATGTGTTAAATGTTAAAAATGTAAAGTTAATCTTTCTTTTTGGTGGGCTGTTGCCTTGCGAAAATTTAGTTATTTTTTTTTCATTTTTGTATAATTAAAAAATTTACACAAAAATCGGTATTAAAAATAATCTGATTTTACGGTTTTACCGTAAAAATGTTACGGTTTTTACTTTTTTTGAAGATGGAACTGTTTTTAATGTTAGAACCTATGAAGGTTATGTGGTGAAGATGAGTTTGTGATAATCTACATAAGAATCTTCTTGTCAAGCTGAACTTGTTTCAGCTTCTTGATGTCGTTTTGAAATCATTAGATTCTGAAACCAGTTCAGAATGACAAACCGAAATACAGCACCCATCTACTCTTTTTTCTTTTTACCAAATAACCCTTTTAAGGCATCGCTTGCTTTGTCTTTTACGGTGTTTTTTAGGTCTTCTTTTGGTGTAGTTGTTTTTGTAGTATCAGTTGCTGTATTGTTTGAGGGAGTCCCTTTTGTACCATTTATTAAATTACCTAAAGCTGAAGTTCCTTGATTAACTAATTTGTCTTTCTGCATTTTAACTAATTGTGTTGTCAAATTGGTTGTTGATTGTTTTAAATCGGTATTAAATTTTGGCTGTGAAAAATTACCTGTCATTAATCCAGATACGGGAATGCTCGTTATTTGTTTTTGGTCGGCAGGCGTTAATTTTGCAATTAAATTAGTTACGTCTTTACCTAAATATTTCACCGGAACATCAAACTTTAAATTGTAATTCATCGTTTGGTCAAAACCATGCGTTCCGCCAACATTTACTGTGATATCTTGGTATTTAATGTCGAAAGGTTTTACGTTTACTTTTCCATCTTTAATAGAAAGTGCCGCTTTAACATCATTAAGATTTACTTTACTCATATCGATGAATTTCATGTTGGAACTCAATGCAGTCAACATAGCCGAGTTCTTTTCATTAATGGTAGTTGATAACAATTGCCCAAATAAATCTCCCGAAATCGTTTTTAAGTTAGGCGTCATATCGTTTTGTAAATCTCCAGATAATTTAATGGTTGAATTCAGTTTCCCATTAACAACACCTGCAATTGGAGCAATCGATTTCAACATATCTAATTGTGTAAATGATTCGGCAATATTTACGGCATTCAATCCTAAATTCATATCAAATTTTGGCGTTTTCCCTTTGGTAGAAACAGTTCCTGTTAAACCAATATTTCCACTAAAGATTCCCATTTTTAAATTATTCAATGTAACGGCTTCGTCACGAATAATCATATTTCCAGAAACATCTTTCAAATTTAAATTGTCATAAACTACAGTTCCAGCTTTTGCTGTAATACTGCAATCTAAAAAAGAAGGAATTTTAACCGCTTCAGTAGTTTTTTTACCTTCTTCTGAAACAGTTGTAGTAGGTGCCATGAAATCAGAGACTACTAATTTGGTCGAATTCATATTGAATTTCCCTTTCAAGATTTGATTTTTGAATAGGAATCCGTAGAAATTATCCAATGTTCCATTTACTTGAATATCAGACGAACCTGTTTTAGCGTCAAACTTACTTAAGTTGATGTGGTTTGGATTGAACGCTACATTAGCTTGATTAATCTTGAATGGTTTTGCCATTTCTGGACCTTCATAATTAAATCCAGTCAAACTAACGGTTCCCGAATTTTGTATGTTTTGATACTGACTTTTCTCTACCGATTGCATGTCGAATTTCGTTTTTACATCGGCTTTTAGAATTCCAGTTAAGGGTTTGTCTAATTTTACGGGATATGCTTTGGTTAAATTTGCTAAATTGATGGTTCCTTTTAATTCGGCATCCACTAAAGCATTTGTGGCAATATTTTTCACAATTGCCTTCGCATTAAAAACGTCTTGATCAATAGCAAATGACAATTGGTGTAAATTCACATAAGTGTCATTCATTAAACCAGTTTCATTAACAATATGGGTGTTAATTACAATATTTTTTACTGATTTTGGTAAATCAGGATATTGGAACGAGGCATTATTCGAAGCAATTTTCACATCAAAAGCTGGAATCGTAGTTTCGGTTAAATTTCCTTTTACTTTTCCATCTACTGAAAATTGTCCGGTTGTTTTTACTTTATTGATATCACCTGAATAAGCGGCTGGAATTAATCCCAAGAAGTTTTTGAAATCAGATGTTGGTGTTTTGAATGTTAAATCATAGTTTTGACCCGCTTCCACCATTTGAATAAATCCATTAAACTCTAATGGCAATTGGTTAATTAAGGCTTTGTTGTCTTTGAATTCGTATTTGCTTTTTTCTAAATCAATTCCTAAAACAGCATCTAAAGTGATTCCTACATTGTTCATGTAGTTCATTTTTTCCATTTCAAAAGAAAGTTTGGCTGTAGTTTTAGTTTCCAAATCTAATTTTTGAGCCGCAAAATTTCCTTTTCCTTCATGATAAATACTGTCTAAAACCATTTTCATGTTTGCACCTTCATCTAAGTAAGTGAATTTTAGATTTTCCACTCCATATTTTTGTATGTCTAAAGCAAAAGGT
>NZ_CALBSN010000086.1 GCF_937967675.1 uncultured Flavobacterium sp.
ATATTATCGTTATCAAAACAACGTAAAACGTGGATAATGGCGTTACATTCTCTAATGTTTCCTAAGAATTGATTTCCTAAACCTTCTCCTTTACTTGCTCCTTTTACTAAACCTGCAATATCAACGATATCAACCGTTGCCATTTGAACGCGTTCTGGTTTGACCAATTCCTCTAAACGAGCAATACGCGGATCTGGAACGTTTACTACTCCAATATTAGGTTCTATAGTACAAAACGGAAAGTTAGCACTTTGCGCTTTTGCATTTGATAAACAATTAAATAAAGTTGATTTTCCAACATTTGGTAATCCTACAATTCCTGCTTTCATAAGCCCCTAAATCCCCAAAGGGGACTTTAAATTACTAGTTAATATTATTTTAAAAGTGCGCAAATATACTTTAATCCTGATTAGTATCAAAGTATTAAATAAAAGGAGTTGATGAAGTAGTTATTCTTTCGGATTTTCCTCATCGTTTTGGATTTTTTCGTCGTCTTTTCCTAGTCGTTCAATAATTGCTTTTTCCTCTGCAGTAGATACAAAACCGGATTCTACATCCCAATAATCCGTAAAAAACGAAGTCTTTTTATTGATAAGTGATTTGCCTTTAAAAACATTTTTTTCTCCGTACTCGAAAGTTTTTTTATTGAAATCGGTTACTACCATATGATTTTTCACTTCAATTCGTCTGGATTTCTTTTTATAGTATTTTTCAAATCCAATAACTTCTTTAGAATTGGCCAAATAATAGTAATTTCCTTCATGTCGGAATGTATTTTTAAATTCTAATTTATAGACTTTTCTACTGGCAAACATGCTCTCTTTATAAGCCAAAAGTCGGTCTGGAGTTACATAAGAACTAACTTCTATTATCAACTTTTTGTTGCTATCATAAACTACCGTAAAATCAGATAAAATTCCTTTGGATTCGGGTAAAGGAACAATTTTAATTACCAAATAATCCTCGTTAGATGGATAGGTTTTTACCGAAAAATCATAAGTTTTCTTTGCTTTGGAATTCAATACTTCGTCTAAATATTTGAATTGGTAATAATTTTCGATGATATTATTCAAATCATAACCTAATATATTGGTATCGATATCGCCATCTAAAACACCAACAGCGCGATTTTGTTCTACTAAAATATCGGTTTTTATGTTCTTATCATTTCCTAAAATTTGAAAATTAATAAGTCCATCGTTAAAAAAAATAATCTCATTATCACGTTTGTAAAATTCGTGCAAATAGACTTTCAAACTTATAGGAATGGTGATTTTATCTTTAGAATTTTCTATAATCCGTTTTAAAATTTCCTGAGGATGATCTTTGGTGATGATGTATTCTTCCAATTCCTGTGTAATGGGTTCTAAGTAAACTACATTTTCCTTTTTGTCTAGGGTTGCAAATTTTATAATTGTTTTTTTATAAAAAGAATGAACAAGTTCAAAATCAGACGATCGGGTCAAGTTAATGATTGCTTTTCCTTCTTTATTAGTCAAAAAACCTTGTCGAGTTCTTAAAGCTGTAATCGTAACTTCATCAATAGGTAAGTCCGTATCAAAATCTTTCACAATTAATGTAAAATCGAGATTTTGTGATACAACACAAGTAGTAAAAAGACACAATAAAAAAGTAAGTTTTTTTATCATAAATTTACGATTAACAATCAAATGTAATCAAAATAAAATAAAACAACTCATTAATAAAGAAGTTTTTAGCTCAATAAAAAACAAAAAGAGAACTTTCTATTTGAAAATTCTCTTTAACATACTGTTGAAATTTTTAAAAATTTTATTCGTTATGCAAAAACGATTGTCTGTTTAACAAAGTTTCTTCGCTTTCCACATGATTATCATCTGGTACACAACAATCTACCGGACAAACGGCTGCGCATTGAGGTTCTTCATGAAAACCTTTACACTCCGTACATTTTCCGGGTACAATGTAATAAATATCATCTGAAATTGGGGTTTGAGCAGCATCTGAATCTACTTCAGTTCCATCAGGTAAAATAACTTTACCACTTAATTTTGTACCATCTTTCCATCTCCAATCATCAGCACCTTCGTAAATTGCTGTATTTGGACATTCTGGCTCGCAAGCCCCACAGTTGATACATTCGTCTGTTATTATAATTGCCATGATTCTTTTAGTATTAAGAAATTAGAATTCAGAAAAACGTAATATTCTAATATTATGATTAATTTTGCGCTACAAAAATACAATGTAAACCAAACATAAACAAGTTACAAATGTTACAAAGTGAAATAAAATCGAGTTTTGTTGAATTAGGGAATTTTGTACGTCAATTTTCTGAAGAGGGAAACGTTAAATCGGCTTCGGTTTTACATAACGATTTGTTCTTTGATGACTTTGCAAACTTGATTGAACTTTTACAATCGCACAACGGTTGGTTTACACTGGAACAAGTTTTACATAGCATTCAATCTTGGGCAAAAGCCTTAACAGAAGACAATCTAAATCAGTGGATTTCCAACTATGATTTTTCAAAAATTGAACCAAAAAAAGTAGGATTAATTTTAGCAGGAAATATTCCGTTAGTGGGTTTTCATGATTTTCTTTCGGTATTGATTTCGGGTCATGATGTATTGGT
>NZ_CALBSN010000087.1 GCF_937967675.1 uncultured Flavobacterium sp.
TTACTTTTTGCGATAAAATGGGAAAATCAGCTCTTACTTTTTGAACATCAAACATATTGATATTTTTTATTTTTTATAAAACAAAACCGCAATAAAGCGGCTTTATATACTACAAATCAAATCCCATATTAACTCCTAATTTATCAGCAATAATTCTACCGATTTTAGCTTTTAATTCTGGTATTTTGATGCTGTTTGTTACTTCGCTTGTAAACGCGTACATCAACAATGCTTTAGCTTCTTTTTTTGGAATTCCACGTTGTTGCATGTAGAACATCGCGCTTTCATCTAATTGTCCAATCGTACAACCGTGCGAGCATTTTACATCATCAGCAAAAATTTCCAATTGTGGTTTTGCGTTGATAGTCGCTTTATCGCCAATTAAAATGTTGTTGTTTTGTTGGAATGCATCGGTTTTTTGCGCTTCTTTTTCAACGAAGATTTTTCCATTGAAAACTCCAGTTGAATTGTCATGCAAAATCGTTTTATAATTTTGGTGACTTTCGCAATTTGGAGTTGCATGTTGTACCAATGTATAATGATCTACGTGTTGTTTATCGCCAATAATGGTAATTCCTTTCAAAGTAGAATCGATTCGTTCTCCTTGATGATAGAAATTCAAGTTGTTTCTGGTGATATTTCCACCAAACGAAAACGTATGCACCGCTACTCTACTCTCTTGTTTTTGGGCAATGTACGTATTGTCAATCAAATTCGCAGTTTGCACATCATTCTGAACTTTGTAATAATCTACAATCGCGCGTTTTTGAGCGAAAACCTCGGTTACCGAGTTTGTTAAAACTGGATTCGAATTCAAACTTTGATGACGTTCTACGATTTGCACGTGAGCGTTTTCTCCAACAATTACTAAATTTCGAGGTTGTACCATCAAAGCCGCTTCATTTCCGGTTGAGAAATAAATAATTTCAATAGGTTTTTCAACCACTTTACTTTTGGGAATATTGATATAAGCACCTTCCAATGAAAATGCTGTATTTAGAGAAGTTAAACTCTCTTCTTTGCTAGCAATTTGATTGAAATAGTTGTCAATTACCATTTTATATTTTGGTTTTGTCAATGCCGAAGACATCAAACAAACATCTAAACCTTCATGGGTTGTAGAAGACAAAAACGAACTAAAAATTCCGTCAATGAAAACTACTTTGTAGGTGTCAATTTCGTGTAAGAAATACTTTTTTACGTCTTTAAATTCAATTGCGTTATCCTTTTTTGGGAAAACCGAAAAATCATTTTTCAAAATCGCATTTAACGACGTGTATTTCCAAGCTTCCTCTTTCTTTGTTGGGAAACCTTTGTTTTCGAAATTTTTTATGGCGTTGCTTCTCACTTCATGAAGTTCAGAATGTGTATCAATCTTTTCTTCAAAAGCCATGAAAGAAGCTAATAATTTATCTTTTAATTCCATTGTATTTAGTGTTCAGTCGCAGTGTTCAGTCGCAGTCCTGTGATAACCGTGACTGAGACTGTAAACTCTAGTTCAATTCATTCTTTATCCAATCGTATCCTTTTTCTTCTAACTCTAAAGCTAAATCAGCTCCACCCGTTTTTACGATTTTTCCATCCATTAAAACGTGTACGAAATCTGGAACAATATAGTCTAACAAACGTTGGTAGTGCGTAATTACTAATACCGCGTTGTTTTCGTTTTTCAATTTGTTTACACCGTTAGCTACGATTCGTAACGCATCGATATCTAAACCTGAATCGGTTTCGTCTAGAATTGCGATTTTTGGCTCTAACATTGCCATTTGGAAAATTTCGTTACGTTTCTTTTCACCACCCGAAAAACCTTCGTTTAAAGAACGTGACAAAAATTTTCTGTCCATTTCTAACAATTCTGATTTCTCACGGATTTTCTTCAACATTTCATTTGCTGGCATTTCTTCTTCGCCATTCGCTTTACGTTTTTCGTTTATTGCTGTTTTGATAAAATTCGTTACCGAAACACCTGGAATTTCTACTGGATATTGGAACGACAAGAACACGCCTTTGTGTGCTCTTTCTTCTGGAGCTAATTCTGAAATTTCTTCACCATCTAAAAAGATTTCGCCTTCCGTTACTTCGTAATTTTCATTTCCGGCAATGATAGAAGATAATGTTGATTTTCCGGCACCGTTTGGTCCCATAATCGCATGCACTTCTCCTGCTTTAATTTCAAGGTTGATTCCTTTTAATATGTCTTTGTCTTCTACCGAAGCGTGTAAGTTTTTTATCTGTAACATTTTGTAAATGTGTTATATATTCGAATTTATGATTGATTATCCTACTGAACCTTCTAACGAAATTTCTAATAATTTTTGCGCTTCTACTGCGAATTCCATTGGTAATTTGTTCAATACTTCTCTACTGAAACCATTTACGATTAAGGCAATGGCTTTTTCGGTTGGGATGCCACGTTGGTTGCAATAAAACACTTGGTCTTCACCAATTTTTGAAGTCGTAGCTTCGTGTTCAATTTTTGCCGAAGCATTTTTACTTTCGATGTAAGGAAACGTGTGAGCTCCACAATTATTTCCCATTAAAAGTGAATCACATTGTGAGAAGTTACGAGCGTTTTCTGCTCTTGCTCCTATTTGCACTAATCCCCTGTAACTGTTTTGTGATTTTCCAGCTGAAATACCTTTTGAAATGATGGTCGATTTGGTGTTTTTTCCCAAATGAATCATCTTGGTTCCCGTATCGGCTTGTTGGAAATTATTAGTTACGGCAATCGAGTAAAACTCTCCGATTGAATTATCGCCTTTTAGTACACATGAAGGATATTTCCACGTTACCGCAGAGCCTGTTTCTACTTGCGTCCAAGAAATTTTTGCATTTTTCTCGCACAAACCTCTTTTGGTTACGAAATTGTAAACGCCACCTTTTCCTTCTTTGTTTCCTGGATACCAGTTTTGAACCGTTGAATATTTGATTTCGGCTCCGTCCAAAGCTATCAATTCTACAACAGCTGCATGCAATTGATTCTCATCACGACTTGGAGCGGTACATCCTTCCAAATAAGAAACGTAACTTTCTTCATCAGCCACCAATAAAGTTCTTTCAAACTGACCTGTTCCGCCTTGATTGATACGAAAATACGTAGATAATTCCATTGGACAACGAACACCTTTTGGAATGTAACAGAAACTTCCGTCAGAGAAAACAGCCGAATTTAAAGCCG
>NZ_CALBSN010000088.1 GCF_937967675.1 uncultured Flavobacterium sp.
TTTATTATCAAGAATATAATTCCAGAAAATGGTTTTTGTTTTATGGAGAAATTAAGGAATAATAATTTGCATGTATTTTTTAGTAATATGAAATAATAATCAGTTTTACCAGATATATCAGTGGCTAAAAATAAAAGCATTACCTTGCAAAAAATTCTAAACTAATTAATGGGAACATTTGTAATAGCACAACGATTAAGCGGAGTTTATAAATATGAGTTTGTTTCTAGAAAAGGGAAAACCATTTTTACGAGCAATGATTTTGAATTGCGATTTGAATGTGAAGAGGAAATTGAGCGTTTGAAAAGTTTAATTGATAAATGTATTTTTATGCGCTTTAAATCGTCTAGTGGAAAGTTTTTCTTTAGAATGATACTTGATGAGCATGAAATAGCGGTTAGTAGAAGATATACGACTCAGTTATTGCTTCAGAAAGGTATTGATGAAATACTTAAATATGCAGGAAATTCAGAGTTCTTAGATTTTTCATCTTCCGAAGATATTTTTGGTCCATCTCCATTTGAAAAATAAAAGCAAAAAAAATCCCGATCTAATCGGGATTAATTTTTTTGTTCTAGCAATAATTATTTTGCTGGAGCAGCTTCAGCAGCAGGAGCAGCAGTAGCAGCAGAATCAGCAACTACAGCAGTAGAATCAGCAGCAGGAGCTTCTTCAACAGCAGGAGTTTCAACTACAGTTGAATCAACAGCTGGAGTTTCTTCAGCAGCATTTTCTTTACATGAAACGAACATAGCAGCAACAATTGCTAAACTTAAAACAACTTTTTTCATCTTACTAAATTATAAAGGTTAATTATTAATTCGGAGCAAAGATATAAATTTTTTAACATGTCAAAATATTTTTAGACAAATTTTTTAAATTTTTTTTCTTTCGAACCTTAAATATATTATTTCAAATGGCGTGCCAAACTCTTTATTTTTTAAAATATTTGTAATTATTTGGTTTTTTGAGACTTAGGATAAACAATCGTTATCTCTTCTATAAGATTTTTAGCACCTGCAAATTTATCAATCACAAATAAAATATAACGCGCATCTACCATGATATTTCTACAGATTTCTGGACTATAATAAATGTCGCTCATCGTGCCTTCCCAAACTCTATCAAAGTTCAATCCGATTAGATTTCCTTTTGCATCTAAAGCAGGACTTCCAGAGTTTCCACCAGTAGTGTGATTGGTAGCAATAAACGCTAAAGGCATTTTACCATTTTTATCTGCGTATTTTCCATAATCTTTTGCATTATACAAATCGATTAGTTTTTTAGGAACATCGAATTCGTAATCACCTGGAATATATTTTTCAATCACTCCATCTAAATAACTAACTGGTTCGTAAATAACAGCATCGCTAGGTTTGTATCCTTTTACTTTTCCATACGTTACACGTAATGTACTGTTAGCATCAGGGAAAATTCTATCGTTAGGGAAGAATTCCATAATTCCTTTCATGTAAGTTCTTTGTAAAGCGATGTTTTTTAAATTAATCTCATCAAACTTAGGAGCTACATTTTTTTGGTAACTATCCGCAATCGATTTTACCAATTGATATCCTTTGTCCTGATTTAATTTCTCTAAAACCGATTTTGCATCACCATTTAATAATTCTTTCAAACCATTAAAGCTAGTTAATTTCGAAGAACCAAAAACACTTGTTGTTAAAGCTGAAGCATTAATGTTATTCAAACTTTCAGGTAAAAACTGTTTTGGTGATTTCGTAGCATATAAATTGATTAATTGTTCAAAAACTTTTTCATCCACTTGAGCGCTATAATCTTTATATAAACCTTCAAATCCAGAAATTAAATTGTTTTTTCTATCATTGAAAGCTTGCTCGCCTCTTGTATTATAAACTTGCTCTAATTGGTATAAACGGTATCCAAACGATAAAATTTCTGAATTACGTAAAACAACTTCTGTAAAGTAATCTCTAGCAATAGCATATTCTCTAATGTCTTTGTAGTTCTTTTCGAAATCAGTTAAAATACTTCCATATTCAGCCTGTTTTCCAGCTTTGTTTACTCTTTCTTGAAATTTCTTCTCAAAATCTTTTTTGATAGCAACTGCATTGGATTTTTTTAAACCTTTCGTTTCTCCAATCCATTTTTTCCAATAATTTGCAACACCAGCGTATTTTGAAGCATACTGAATTTTAATCGCATTATCTTTTCTCATGAAGCCATCTTGTACTTTTAAAGCAGCATCACGAATTTCAATTTTTGCCGGATTCAAATCATTTACAATTTGTTCTACGGCGAATGATGGTAAATATTCCTGAGTTCTTCCAGGATATCCCATTACCATCGTAAAATCATTTTCCTGAACTCCTTTTGCAGAAACTGGGAAAAAGTGTTTTGGTTTGTATGGAACGTTGTCTTTTGAGTATTCAGCAGGACGATTGTTTTTGTCGGCATAAACTCTAAATAAAGAGAAATCTCCAGTATGACGAGGCCATACCCAGTTATCAGTATCGGAACCAAATTTTCCAATTGAACTCGGCGGCGCACCAACCAAACGAACATCTTTGAAATTTTCAGTTACAAATAATAAATATTGGTTTCCATCATAAAAAGCACGAATCATTACATCTTGCCAAGCTTCTTTTTGGAAACTTTTGCTAACAGCAGCAATATTTTGTTGGATTCTTTTTTGTTTGTCGCTTTCGGTTGGAAGATTTAATACCCCTTCAAAAATTTTAGTAGTTACATCTTCAATTTTAATGATGAACGTAACGGTTAAATCTTTGTTTGGCAATTCGTCTTCCATTTTGTAAGCCCAAAAACCATTTGTTAAATAATCGTTTTCAACAGTAGAGTGACTTTGAATATTGTCATATCCACAGTGGTGATTGGTTAATAAAAGTCCTTTTGGAGAAATCATTTCTGCTGTACAACCGCCATCAAAATGAGGAACAGCGTCTTTTAAGCTGGAATTATTTACCGAATAAATAGCATCGGCACTAATTTTCATTCCCAAAGCTTTCATTTCTTTTTCGTTGGTTCCTTTCAATAGCGAAGGAATCCACATGCCTCCTTGTTGCGCTTGAACTTGGATAACAAATAAAACAAGTAGTAATTTTAAAAATTTCATAGGTATAATTTATTTAGTGACTTTGTACTTCATTAATTTTCTATTGTGAAGTTCAAAATCGTGTGCAAGATACAATTTTTGTGCGTTTTCGTTGTGCGGTTCGACTTCTAAATACAGTAATTTTAACGATAATTTAGAAACTTCACTTTGAATAAATTGAATCGCTTCTTTTCCAAAACCTTTTCCTCGAGCGGTTTCTTTGATGAATAATTCGTCTACAAAAGCAATTTTTCCGCCATATTCAAAACTGAAAATAAAAGTGAGAATGATATAACCCACAATTTTATTTTCGGAATATATCAACCAAGATTTTCCAAGATGTTCATTGGAAATAAATTCTTGAAACAAAGTTTTAGCCACTTCAAAATCCATCGGATAATTGTCAATCGCATAGAAATCCTGCATCATTTGAGTGATAATTGAAATATCTGCAATTTCTAATGGTTTGAAGGTTGTCATTAGTCTAAAATATGATTCATAATCGTTTGCGTAGCTCCTTTATTCATTTGAACGAATGTGCTGCAAATATGCCCTTTTTCTAATCTTTCGTCTTCGTTGTGAAGTAATAAATCAAAAGCTTCATTTAATTGGGTTTGATTCTGAATTGAAATACAACCTTCCATGTTTACCAATGCCGTAGCTTCAGCAAAATGCGAGTAATTTGGACCAATCACAACTGGAACACCAAAAGTTGCTGGTTCCAAAATATTATGAACACCCGGATTTCCAAAACCTCCGCCAACGTAAGCAATATCGGCATAAGAATAAATTTTGGTTAAAATTCCGATGGTGTCGATGATGAAAACTTGAAAATCCTCCAATTTGTCACGCTGAACTTGTTTCAGCATCTCATCTTTTTCCGAATACGAAATAGTTTTCTTTTGAATTTGATTTTTGAGAATTGAAATTTGCTCTTGTTTAATATTATGCGGTGCAATAATAAATTTCACATCATCCGAACTCTGATTGATGTAATTTACCAATAAACTTTCATCTTTTGGCCATGAACTACCAATGACGATGGTGGTTGTATGGTCTTTGAATTGTTCAATAAAATCCAAAGAATTATCACGTTCTAAAATCGAAACTACACGATCAAAACGCGTGTCGCCAGAAACTTTTACATTATTAAATCCAATGCTTTGAAGTAGCTTTTTTGAACTTTCATTCTGAACAAAGAAGTAATCAAATGTTTGTAAAGCGTTTCTATAAAATCCGCCATACCATTTAAAAAACGCTTGATTTTCTCGTAAAATTCCAGAAATTAGATAAGTTTTAATTTGCTGTTTTTTTAATTCGTTCAGATAATTTGGCCAATATTCATATTTGATGAAAAATGCCATTTCGGGATGAACTAAACTTATAAATTTTTTCGCATTCGAAATCGTATCCAAAGGTAGATACACTGTAACATCAGCAACGGTATTGTTTTTTCGAACTTCATAACCCGAAGGTGAAAAAAAAGTAACCACAATTTTATGATTTGGGAATTGTTGTTTCATCGCTTCAATCACAGGTAAACCTTGCTCATATTCGCCCAAAGATGCCGCATGAAACCAAATCGTTTTATCCGAAGATTGAATTTTATTCGCTAACGTTTGAAAAACTGATTTTCGTCCATCAACAAAAAGTTTCATTTTTGGACTAAAAATCGCTACAAGTTTCAAAAGTTGGGCAGCTAGAAGCGTAATTATGTTGTATAAAAATAGCATAATTGAATTTTATGGTGCTAAAATACGTTTCTTTTTAAGTTAGATAAAATTTGTACTATAGAATTTCATATTTTTGCTAGACTTAATTTTATTCCAATGAGAAAATTACAAATGGTTGACTTAAAAAGTCAATACGAAAAAATAAAAGAAGAAGTAAATGCTTCTATTCAAGAGGTTTTAGATACGAATACATACATTAACGGACCTTTAGTTCACCAATTTCAAGCGGATTTAGAAAAATATTTGGGTGTAAAACACGTAATTCCATGCGCTAACGGAACCGATGCGTTGCAAATTGCCATGATGGGATTGGATTTGAAACCAGGTGATGAAGTTATTACTGCCGATTTTACTTTCGCAGCTACAGTGGAAGTAATTGCATTGTTGCAATTGACTCCAGTTTTAGTAGATGTGGATATGAACAATATGAACATTTCGCTTGACGGAATTCGTAAAGCAATAACTCCAAAAACAAAAGCAATTGTTCCGGTACATTTATTTGGTCGCGCTGCCAATATGGATGCGATTATGGAAATTGCCAAAGAACATAATTTATACGTTATCGAAGATAATGCTCAAGCTATTGGAGCCGATTACACTTCAAAAGATGGTTCTAAAAAGAAAGTAGGAACTATTGGTCATGTAGCAGCAACATCCTTTTTCCCATCTAAAAACTTAGGTTGTTATGGTGATGGTGGAGCCATTTTTACCAATGATGATGCATTAGCACACAAAATTAGAGGAATCGTAAATCACGGAATGTATGAAAGATATCATCATGATGTAGTGGGTGTGAATTCGCGTTTAGATAGTATTCAAGCGGGAGTTTTAAAAGCGAAATTACCACATTTAGATGCTTACAACAAAGCACGTCAAGATGCAGCAAGAAAGTATTCAGAAATTCTTGGAAAAAACCCTAATATTTGGGTTCCAACTATTTGTGAATCTTGTGATTGTCACGTATTTCATCAATATGTAATCCGTATTATGAATGGAAAACGTGATGGTTTATTAGAACATTTACAAGCGAAAGGAATTCCTTGTGCGATTTATTATCCAATTCCATTACACAGTCAAAAAGCGTATGCTGATGCTCGTTACAAAGAAGAAGATTTCCCTGTTACGAATCAATTGGTAAAAGAAGTAATTGCATTGCCAATGCACACGGAATTAGATGACGAACAAATTAAATTTATTACAGACGCTGTTTTAGAATACGTATAATAGTGTTTAGTCGCAGTATTCAGTCTCAGTAACTGTTTACTGCGACTGTGACTGAAAACTAAAAGATGAAGATATTAGTTACTGGCGGTTTAGGATTTATAGGTTCTCACACCGTTGTAGAATTACAAAATGAAGGTTTTGATGTAATTGCAATCGATAATCTTTCCAATTCATCTATTGATGTTTTAGACGGAATTGAGCGTATTACTGGGAAAAAACCTTTGTTTGAAAACATCGATTTGCGTGATAAATCGGCGGTTCAAAATTTCTTTTCTAAACACCAAGATATTTCAGGAGTGATTCATTTTGCTGCTTCAAAAGCGGTGGGGGAAAGTGTTGAAAATCCTTTGTTGTATTATGAAAACAACATCAATTCTTTAGTGTATTTACTTCAAGAATTACAAAAAAAATCAGAAGCTCATTTTATTTTCAGTTCGTCTTGTACCGTGTACGGTCAGGCCGAAACAATGCCAATTACTGAAATCGCTCCAATTCAAGTTGCGATGTCGCCTTACGGGAACACGAAACAAATAGGGGAAGAAATTATAACGGATGTCGCAAAAGTAACTAACATTAATTCTATATTGTTACGTTATTTTAATCCGATTGGAGCGCATCCTTCAGCTGAAATCGGCGAATTACCTTTAGGTGTTCCACAAAATTTAGTACCTTTTATTACGCAAACCGCAATTGGACTTCGCCAAAAGCTTTCTGTTTTTGGTAATGATTATCCAACAATTGATGGAACCGCAATTCGTGATTATATCCACGTAGTAGATTTAGCAAGAGCACACGTAATCGCTTTACAACGTTTGTTGAAAAAACAAAATTCAGGAAAAGTAGAAACATTTAATTTAGGAACTGGAACGGGAAGTTCGGTTTTGGAAGTAATTAATGCTTTTGAAAAAGTGTCCAATCAAAAATTAAATTATCAGATTGTAGGAAGAAGAGAAGGAGATGTTATAGAAGCTTATGCCAATACCGATAAAGCGAATAATGTTTTAGGCTGGAAAGCTCAATTCACTCTTGAGGACGCTCTTGCAAGCGCCTGGAAGTGGGAACAAAAAATTAGAAAATAAAAAAATCCCAAGTTTTGCTTGGGATTTCTTGTTATTTATGGGCTGCTTCTTTCATTTTATCAGCTGCTTTATCTAATTTTTCTGCACCTTTTTCTAAAACTTCTCCAGTTTTTGATTCTAAGGTATCAATTGCTTTGTTAATTTGAACAGAGGCAGAGTCCATTTTTTCTTCCATTTCAGCACCAACAGCTTCATTTGCTTCTTCGATTTTCTCTTTTGTTTCATCTTTGCATGAAACTGAAATTAATGCTAAAATCATTAATCCTAAAAATACCTTTCTCATATATAAATATTAAAAATTGCACATCTTAAAGGTACGAAATAAATCTCAATTTCGGAATGTATTTTTACATAATTTTTAATAAAAAATTAGGATCAGGACAATTTGATTTGTAGAACAAAAGTGTTTTTTCATTGCAAACTCCAGGATAATCGCCAATTTTTCCTTCCATATCTATAATGATTTGAAAATGCAGATGCGGAGCATAATCACCATTAATAGGTGGTAATCCTAAAGTAGATATTTGTTCTCCTTTTTTTACAATATCACCCACTTTTTTACCAATTAAACTCGCTTCGCTCAAGTGACCGTATAGCGTGTGGAATTTGATATTTTCAACTTCGTGCTCCAAAATAATAGTGGGGCCATAATCACCTAAAGCGGTATTGTTTTGAAAACTGTGAATGGTTCCATCCAAAGCAGCATGAATTGGAGCCGATTCGTTAATCCATAAATCTAAACCAATATGAATATTTCGTTCGTCAGAATTAGTGTTTTTAAAAACCGTACTTCTTTGGTATAAATTTCGAGTTTCAATGTAACCGCCAAAAGCAATTTTACCTTGATTTTTATCTAAATGGTTTTGGATGAAAATTTCATAATCTTGAGCAGTTTCTAATTTATGCTGACTCAATTCACGATTCGAAACAGATAAATTCAAGGGAACATATTCAGAGTAATCAATCTCGGGTGAAATGACTTTGGCCGCTTCAATTGATTGGAACAAAGCAATTAGATTTTCCATATTTTCTTTTTCTCAAAAATAAAAAATTCCTCACGAATAAACTTCATGAGGAATTCTATTTTAAAAGTATTTTTATTTTATAAAGAAGCAGAAATTGTCTCGACTTCTTTATCAATTTTATTTACTAATCCTACTAATACTTTTCCTGGACCCACTTCAGTAAAACTTGTTGCTCCATCAGCAATCATTTGTTGTACCGATTGTGTCCATCTTACAGCTCCTGTTAATTGCGAAATCAAGTTTTTCTTAATTTCAGTTGCATCAGAAACCGCGTTTGCAGTTACGTTTTGATATACTGGGCAAGTTGGTGTAGCAAAAGTAGTTGCTTCAATAGCTGCTGCTAATGCTGAACTTGCTGGTTCCATCATTGGAGAGTGGAAAGCACCACCAACTGGTAAAATTAAAGCACGTTTTGCACCCGCTTCTTTCATTTTTTCACAAGCTAATTCTACCGCTTTGTATTCTCCAGAAATCACTAATTGTCCAGGGCAGTTATAATTTGCAGCAACTACAACGCCATCAATAGAAGCGCAAATATCTTCTACGATTTTATCATCTAAGTTTAATACGGCAGCCATAGTTGAAGGAGTAATTTCACATGCTTTTTGCATGGCCATTGCTCTTTGAGAAACTAATTTTAATCCGTCTTCAAATGATAAAGCACCATTTACTACTAAAGCAGAAAATTCTCCTAAAGAATGTCCGGCAACCATATCTGGTTTTACGTCTAAAACTTTGGCTAAAATAACCGAGTGTAAGAAAACCGCTGGTTGGGTTACTTTAGTTTCTTTCAATTCTTCAGCCGTTCCTTCGAACATGATATCGGTGATTCTAAAACCTAAAATTTCGTTCGCTTTTTCGAATAATGCTGCCGCTAAAGGTGAGTTTTCATATAAATCTTTACCCATTCCTGTGAATTGAGCGCCTTGACCTGGAAATACGTATGCTTTCATAAATTTTGTTTCAAGTTTAAAGTTTCAAGTTGTTCTTGAGTGGCAAAAATAACATTTTTATTAGAATTCGATCGAATTTACGATTTCCAATAATTGATTTTTATATTCCTGATGGATAATACCATTTACCACATCGAAATTTTCATTGAAACTTGGTAATGAAAAACTACCTTTTACAATTCCACCTTGAAACGGAAAACGTTTTGTAGCAATCTCTAAAACCGAACTTCCACCTCGAGCACCAGGAGAAGTCGCTAATAACAACATTGGTTTTTCTTGAAAAGTTTTAGCGTTAATGCGTGATGTCCAATCTAAAATATTCTTAAAGGCTGTGGAGTAATTTCCGTTATGTTCGGCAAATGATATTATGATTAAATCAGCGCTTCCTAGTTTAGCATAAAATTCTTGGGCTAACGGATGAATTCCATTTTCTTTCTCTTTATCAACAGAAAAAATAGGCATTTCATAATCGTTTAAATCTAAAATTTCAATTGTAACATTTTGAAATTGATTTGCAGTAAAAGTTGCCAATTGTTTATTGATGGATTGCTTACTTGATGAAGCTCCAAAAGCGATGATTTTTTTCATGTTTATTATTTGTTTAGCCAATTTCCCATTAGTTTTCTTAATATTGGTAATAAAACAAAAACCATTAAAGGAACTAAAATTCCTGTCATAATTAACGTTTTTATGGGTAACGGTAATTTTTTAATTAAATCTCCAATTAAGTAGGTTAAAAGAGTTATGGCTGGATAAATGGCCAACCAAACCATGATGGCGAATTTCCATTTAGGTGGTTGTTTCATTATAATACGTCTCTAAACTCTGGTGTTTTATCAAAAACACTTTTCGCAAACGGACACAAAGGCAAGATTTTAATTCCTTTTTCTCTAGCAAATTCTACAGCTTTGTTTACCATTTTTTTACCAAAGCCTTTTCCTTCATTTCCAGGATTCACTTCCGTGTGGTCGATGATGATTTTATCTTCACCAGCAAAAACAAAGGTCATCACAGCCTCCTGGTTGCCTTCTACTTCAATGTAAAAAGCACCTTTGTTGTCGTTTATTCTAAGTTGCACTTCTTCTGTCATAATTCTATTTTTACTGAATACTTGAGACTGAACACTGAACACTGAACACTAATTACTGTTCCATCGGAATTTCCATCACTAAAAACTTCGCATTAGAATTCGCTTTGATTTCAATTTCATTGGTTTCCCAAATTCCAACAGCGTCTCTTCTTTCTAATTTTTCTCTATTAACTTCGATTTCACCTTCAATATTCATCACGTAGAAACCATTTCCTTCTTTTTTCAAGTTTAATTTTTTTGAAAAACCGTTGTCAAAATCACTCAAATAAAACCAAGCATCTTGATGAATCCAAACACCGGCATCATCTGGATTTGGAGATAAGATTTGAGCGAAATCATTTTTCTCCAACGATTTGTCTAATGTAATTTGTTGGTAACGAGGTTCCACATTTCTATATTTTGGAAACAACCAAATTT
>NZ_CALBSN010000089.1 GCF_937967675.1 uncultured Flavobacterium sp.
TGATTGATATCGAAAGGTAATAACGATTGAATATCAATGATTTCAGCGCTAATTCCAACTGATTCTAACTCATTTGCTGCTTGTTCTACCAAACGTAATGTAGAACCGTAAGAAACTAATGTAATATCAGTTCCAGTTTTAATCGTTTCAACTACTCCGATAGGTGTTTTGAATTCGCCTAAATTAGTTGGCATTTTCTCTTTTAAACGGTAACCGTTCAAACATTCTACAACCAATGCAGGTTCGTCTGTTTCTAATAAAGTGTTATAAAAACCAGCGGCTTTGGTCATGTTTCTTGGAACTAAAACGTGAATTCCCCTGATGGCATTGATTATCATTCCCATTGGTGAACCTGAATGCCAAACGCCTTCTAAACGGTGCCCACGAGTTCTGATGATTAACGGTGCTTTTTGGCGACCCGCTGTTCTGTATTGTAATGTTGCTAAATCATCACTCATGATTTGAATAGCGTACAATAAATAATCTAAATATTGAATTTCAGCAATTGGACGCAATCCTCGCATTGCCATTCCAATTCCTTGACCTAAAATTGTAGCTTCACGAATTCCCACATCGGCGACACGTAATTCTCCGTATTTTTCTTGCATGCCTTCTAAACCTTGGTTTACGTCACCAATATTTCCAGAATCTTCACCAAAAATCAGCGTTTCTGGATATTTTGAGAAGATAGCATCGAAGTTATCTCTTAATACTAAACGTGCATCTACATCTTCTGCAGTTGCATCGTAAGTTGGAGCTACTTCTTTGGTTTTTAAAACCGTTTTATCCGATTGCGAAAATAAGTGCGAACTGAATTTTGGTTGGATTTTCTCCGTATAGTTTTCAATCCAAGTAGCTAAAGTAGCACGAGAATTTTCTTTGATAATAATACGCAACACTTTTCGTGCAGCAACTAAAATATCTTTGCGAATTGGTTCTTTTATTGAAGCAACATCGTTAGCAATTTTCTCGATAAATACTTTATTTTCACTTTGTGAAGCGATGGTATTTAGTAAACCAACTAATTCTTGTTGTTCTGCTTTGATTGGAGCTGTAAAATTGGTCCAAGCTGCTTTTTTACCTTCTAAAACGTCTTTTTTAGCTTGGTTGTCAATTTGTTCTAATTCTTCTGAAGTAGCTATATTGTTATCGATTAACCAAGTTTTCATTTTAGCTACACAGTCAAATTCTGCTTCCCAAGCCAAACGTTCTGCATTTTTGTAGCGTTCGTGACTTCCAGAAGTTGAGTGACCTTGTGGTTGCGTTAATTCTTGTACGTGCACTAAAACAGGAACGTGTTCTTCACGCGCAATTTGCGATGCTTTTTGATACGTTTCAACTAAAGCTGGATAATCCCAACCTTTAACTCGTAAGATTTCGTAACCGTTATTTTCTTCATCACGTTGGAAACCTTTTAAGATTTCAGAGATGTTTTCTTTTGTTGTTTGATGACGCGCGTGAACTGAAATTCCGTATTCGTCATCCCAAACGCTCATTACCATTGGTACTTGTAAAACACCAGCAGCATTGATAGTTTCAAAGAATAAACCTTCAGAAGTTGAAGCATTTCCGATTGTTCCCCAAGCCACTTCGTTTCCGTTTTCGGAGAAGTTGGTTTGGTTGATACCCGAAACATTTCTGTATATTTTTGAAGCTTGAGCCAATCCTAACAAACGCGGCATTTG
>NZ_CALBSN010000090.1 GCF_937967675.1 uncultured Flavobacterium sp.
TGTTGGGAATTTTGTGTTAGTAGCGTCAGCTAAAGTAGCGTCAGTAGATTTGTTAATGGCATCTTCTTTAAGTGCGATAGCGGCATTTGCAGCAGCTTCGTTAGCGTCTACATCGGCTTGAACAGCAGCTATAGCAGTAGTAGTGTTATTAGTAACCGATACCACTTGACCGTCTACATATGTTTTAACAGCTAGTTCTGTTGGGAATTTTGTGTTAGTAGCGTCAGCTAAAGTAGCGTCAGTAGATTTGTTACTACTATTTTCTTTTGTATTTAAAGCGTTTTGAGTAGCTGTACTAATTGGTTTATTTAGATCGCTAGTATTCTCTACTTGGTCTAAACCTAAATTAGTTTTAGCTTCTAAAATAGTAGTTCCGTTTGTTCCTCCATTTTCAATAGTAACTACGCCAGTAATATTGGTAGCATTTGTAGCATTAAAACTGTTGTAAGAAAAAGGAACAACAGAGAATGGTTGGTTACTAATTTCTTCAAAATTAGAACAGTTGCCAGATATATCTAATCGAACCACTAAACTTTTTATCGTAGTGTTCCAGTTGATATTGTTAAAAGAACTGGCATAACCGTCTACTTGATTTCCAGAGCCTATAAGTAAATTTACCATTCCAAATTTATCTGTTTGTGTGGTAATATTCTCCACATACTCTGATTGATTGCTGTTATCTACAATTGCAAATTGAAGACATACATTTTTAAGCGCTAAAGGCACATTAGTATTATTAACCCCAGGATTTGCATCGCCATTAGGTTTATAAATAACTGCTTGATAGGTTATACCATTTGTTTGAGCGTGCAACAAAGGTGTAACAGAAAGCAAGAATAATAATAGTATCTTTTTCATAAAATAGAATTAATGATTTATAGTAAAATGGATACCTAATAAAATTTGATTGGTTTTAAAGGCTAATTTTTCATTAGTATTATTTGAGGTATTAATCGAATATAAATATCCATAGCCTAAACTAATGAACCCCACATTATTTAATTTGTAATTAGTGTGAATACTTCCAGATGCTCCTACAAATAATCCAGAGAATTCTTTTTGTTTTATAAGGTCGAAAATTTCACCATCTGTATTTTGTTTACCGTAAATAATGGTTGATAGATTAATACCACCTTTAGCTGTAAGGCTAAAGAAAGAAGATATTTTGTGATTGTACTGTATGCTTGATTGAGCACCAAGATATTTAGTATTCCATTCATATGAATTTGCGGCATTACCTGCTACTGCATTGAAATTATTGAGAGTAACAGCAAATGAGTACATGAAATCTTTGTTTCGAATAGGTATAGCGTATCCTATTTCATAAGTAGTTCCAGTACCACTTTGTAATTTAGTAGACATGGATTGTCCGTTTGTTTCAAATTCATATTTTGTAAAATTATTTCCCATATTTAGGTATAATTCTTGGGCAAAAGAATTTGAAATGAAAAGGATTGTTAAGAAGAATAGTAATTTTTTTCTCATTGTGTTTTCAATAAATTAATTGTGTAATAGTAATTTTTAGTAGCAACTTTTACAATGTATTTTCCGTCGGCAAAATTTAAATCATTAAGTGTTAAAGTTGTTTCGTTTAATGAACTTTCCTTAGCATAAATGATTCTGCCTAATACATCAAAAAATGTGATGCTTACGTTTTCATTAAGTGGTTTTGAAAACTGAAAGTTTATCCTATTTATAAATGGGTTTGGATAAACGGTAATTTTAATATCGTTAGCTAGCGTAGCATTGGTACTCATTTTAAGAGCAGATTGTTGGAAACCTTGTTCTACTCGAATTTGGTTATTTGAGTAACTTCCAATTACACTTTGCTGTCCGATAGATTGTCTGACTGCAATGCCACTTTCTAAAAGGACATTTTGCCCTTGACTGGCCACCATTTGATGATGAAGTTCTTGAGCGCTTGCAGTAACACTTAAAAGTAGTAGTGCGATTTTTTTTACCATATTTTGTAATTTGTATGCAATTTACGATTCGCTTCATTTTAAAAAAGGGAGTGTAGATTTTGAAATAATTTTTATGAACTTTTAATAACAATTTTTAATGTTTTAGTAACGGATTTTTTAAATTGTATGTATAGAATAGTTGTTGTTAAAAACAATTAGTACAAAGAAAACTTTTTATATCTTTACATGATTAATTATTTTTTTTCCCCTAAAGAACATATTTTTTTTGAGTATTAATTCTTTATAATCTAAGTATGCTTGAAAATTTATTTGTCTTCTCAACAGGTTTGATAGGGTTATTAGCTATTGCTCAAATTTTTATACGTTTTAAATCAAATTATATAGCTAACGTATATTTAATTTTGATTTTTTCGATAATTGTAGTTCGATTTTTGGTTATTGGATTTTTAAGTTTGTTTAATCCTTTATATCTTAATATAATTTTAAATAATTATAATAATGTTTTGATTATAGTTATTCCTTTAACCTTTTTATATTTTAATAATTTAGTTACAAATCGAAAAAAGATAATAACTTCTGATGCTTATCATATGGTTATACCATTAGCATTTATAATTATTGATTTTTTAGATGATCATCAACTCTTAGCAATACCATTTAAAAATCGTATTTTTCTTTCTTTTTTTCTGATTTATATTGTTTTTTATATTGTATATAATTACGAAATTTTGCGTAGAGGTGTTTGGAGTAAAAGCAGTCCAATTTCATTTATAAATAAGCAAAATAAAATAATTAAGAAATGGACTATTTTTTTATTTTCTTTATTATTTTTAATGGGTCTTCGATTGATGATTTCATTGTTTTTAGAAGTAACAAATAATCATTATGAATATGGAAGGTCTTTTATTTGGATATCATGCAGTATTTGGTTGTTTATTTTTTTACGGATATTAATTTTTCCTGAAGTTCTCAAAGGATATTTGTATCATAAAGTAGATATTTCTTCATCAGAGAAAGTTATCACTATATCAACAATGTGGAAAAGAGATGAAGGTTTTGTCATAACAAATGTTCAGGATTTAAAATTGCAAAAAAAGATAATTAATTTATTAGAGGGATATAAAGATACGCTTGATGATGTTAAAAAGCATTCTAAATTATTTAGAGATGCAAAAATTTCATTAGGTGATTTAGCATATAAACTTGATATTCCTAAAAGCCATCTTACTTTTCTTTTTAAATATTATTCAGAAATTTCGTTTTCAGATTTTAAAAAGGCTGTTAGAATTGAGGATGCATTAGGATTAATAGATGAAGGTTATTTGAGTCATAACACATTTGATTCTTTAGCAAGATTAGTTGGTTTTGCTTCTTACAATCCTTTTTATACAAGCTTTAGAGAAATTGTAGGAGTAACTCCTCAGGATTATTATAATAATTATGAGCACTATAGAGTGCATTATCAAATTCGTAGTTTTCGAGATAATTTATCAATTACATAAAAAAACGCTCAAGTTATCTTGAGCGTTTTATATTAATAATTTATGTAATCTGTAATTTCTAAGCCGTATTGAAATATATTTCAGTGGGTATTTTTTACTCTTTAATTTAGAATGTTAGTTTTTTAAATATAAATTAAGATATCATTAATTTTTATAAAAAAATGTAACTATTTTGATTTTTTTTTATTTTTAACGAATTAATTATTTAAAATGAACGAAGTCGTAATTACCAATTTTAATAAAATAAATCCTAGATTATTTTTATTTCCATTTTTTATCATTCTAATTCTAGTTTTATTTTTTTTAATGAATGATGCCTTTAGTGTTCAAGGTTATGTAGCAATTCAAAAGGATTGGTTTTATGTTTTGAATCATTATTTTGGAAAATATGAGGCAACTGCTTTTAATTTGACGCAATTAGGTGATGCTTCTATATTTTTATCTTTTTTAATTTTATTGGTAATTTATGCACCTAAATTTTGGGAATCGTTGTTATCTGCTTTGCTAGTTTCTGCAGTTTTATGTAAGTTTTTAAAAGAGTTGTTTTCAATACCTAGACCTGCCGAAATTTTAAATAAGGATAGTTTTATTATTGTAGGAAGAACCTTAGATGGTTTTAGTAGCTTACCCTCTGGACATACCGTTACCGTTTTTACGATTTTAACTATAATTCTTTTTGCTTTTATGCCAAAAAAAATCATATATAAAGGCATTTGGATTTTTCTTCTACTTGGTTTTGGGTATTTAATTGGATTATCTAGAGTTGCAGTTGGAGCTCATTTTCCTTTTGATGTTTTAATAGGAAGTCTTATTGGATATTGTTCAGGGGTGTTAGGAATACTAATTACTAGAAGATATAAAATTTGGAACTGGTTTTGTTTTAAGAAATTTACTCCGCTATTTATTATTGCTATTATTGCCTGTTGTGTTTCCGTTTCAATAAAAATTTATTATGAAAAAAGTTTAGTGTTTTATTTGGTATTAATTAGTTTATTTGTGGCTCTTTATAAATTTATTTATGTTTACATTAAAAAATAACTTCAAGATTCTCCCTTTTATTTTAATTATCAGTTGTCTTAACTTCTTATTTTTTCATATTCCTTTTTTTAATTTTGTATTTGAAAATATCAATTACAAAAGCCTTAGTGGTTTTTTTGTGATAACGAGTTTGGTAGTACTCATGATATTGTTAAATGCTTTTGTGTTTTTTTTACTTTTATTTTTATCACAACGAATAGGGAAATTTATACTCGTATTATTCTTTTTATTTAATTCCATTGCTTTTTACTTCGTTTCAACCTATGGTATAATTATAGATGAGAGTATGATAGGTAATGTATTGAATACCAATTATGAGGAGTCGAGCAGTTATTTTTCATTAAAATTGGTACTTTATCTTATTTTCTTGGGAGTTTTACCAAGTTATTTGATTGTTAAAAGTAAAATTGAAAGTGTATCACTAAAGCAGTTTTCGATACTATCATCGCTTACCTTATTGTCTGCCTTGTTTTTGGTTTTTGTTAATGCAAGTAATTGGTTATGGATTGATAAGAATTCAAAAAAGTTAGGAGGATTAGCAATGCCTTGGTCGTATGTAGTAAATACGTCTCTTTTTTATATTCATCAACATAAAAAAAATGAGAAGGAAATTTTACTTCCAGATGCAAAAATTAAGGATAATGAAAAAGCAATTGTAGTTTTAATCATTGGAGAATCGGCTCGAAGACAAAACTTTTCTTTATATGGTTACAGTAAAAACACAAATCCATTGTTGTCTAAAACTCAAAATTTATTCCATTTTGATGCCAATTCTAGTGCCACTTACACAACTGCAGGTGTAAAAAGTATTTTAGATCACAAAGAGACAAATGATTTGTATGAAATTTTACCTAATTACTTATATCGTAATGATGTAGAGGTTATTTGGCGTACTACCAACTGGGGTGAGCCACCTGTGCATATTAAAAATTATCAGGATAGAGCATTTTTACAAGCTAATTGTAAAGAAGATTACTGCCATTATGATGAAGTTCTTTTAAATGGATTAAAGGAACAGATATTAGCCAGTAAAAAGAATAAAATTTTGATTGTATTACACACAAGTACGAG
This sequence comes from uncultured Flavobacterium sp., assembly GCF_937967675.1. Taxonomy (GTDB): domain Bacteria; phylum Bacteroidota; class Bacteroidia; order Flavobacteriales; family Flavobacteriaceae; genus Flavobacterium. Next base: position 5,537 of record NZ_CALBSN010000090.1, read on the forward strand.
TCATGGTCCTAGTTATAATAAGAAATATCCACCTCAATTTGAAGAGTTTACACCTGTTTGTCAAAGTGTAGAATTAGCAAATTGTTCTCAAGCCGAACTTATAAATGCATATGACAATACTATTGTGTATACCGATTATATTTTACATAAAACCATTGAATCATTAAAGCAATTAGATTCTTTTAAAAGTACTATGCTTTTTGTTTCTGATCATGGAGAATCTTTGGGAGAAAAGAACTTATACATGCACGGAATTCCTATGAGTATTGCGCCAAAAGAGCAATATGAAATTCCTTTTATTGTATGGGTGTCAGATTCGAGTAAAAAGAAAGTAAAAAAGTTAGAAACTTTATCGCAATACAACGTTTTCCATAGTGTTTTGAATTTTTTACATATTGAGAGTCCGATATACAATGAGGAAATGAATATTTTTGAGTAGTAATGGGATGGGTGATGGGGAAGTAAAAAGGGAAAAGTAAAAAGGAAAAAGGAAAAAGGGAAAAGGGAAAAGGAAAAAGTAAAAAGGGAAAAGGGAAAAGGGAAAAGTAAAAAGGGAAAAGGGAAAAGTAAAAAGGGAAAAGGGATTAGAAAAAGAATATATCTAACAAGTACATCTTTTTGTCATCTGCGTTCTAAAACAATGGCAAGGGCAAGTTCAAAAATCAAATTCAAAAAGGAAACGTTTTGTGTGAAACTTAACCACAAAGGGCACAAAGAAAGCACTACGAGTACAAAACCACTGTGGCTATTTGTTTTAATAAAATATCACTCATACAAGAGATGCTTATCAGCATGACAAACTATGCGGTTTGGCTTATGTGTGAACTATGAAAAGTGAAACGACCTAATCTTCAAACTAAAAATCACCACGAAGTAAATCTATTGTGCTTATGTGTTTTAAAAAAAAATCCGTGACCACCAGCGTTCCGCCTAGGCGGACCCGTTTTATCCGCGTTCCAAAACAAGTAAAACGCTCTGTGTAGCTCTCCCAACGCAATACACTTCAAAAGAAACTCGGTGTTGCTCGGTGTAAAACACTATGTAACAAACTATCACTTATCCAAGAGATGCTTAACAGCATGACAAACTATGCGGTTAGTCTTATGTGAACTATGAAAAGTGAAACGACCTAATCTTCAAACTAAAAATCACCACGAAGTAAATCTATTGTGCTTATGTGTTTTAAAAAAAAATCCGTGACCACCAGCGTTCCGCCTAGGCGGACCCGTTTTATCCGCGTTCCAAAACAAGTAAAACGCTCTGAGCAACTCTCTCAACACAATACACTTCAAAAGAAACTCGGTGTTGCTCGGTGTAAATTGTAACGCAAAGTCAATAAGTTTTTCACAAAGTACGAAAAGATTATTTTTAAAATTTCTAAAATTTCTTCAATCTGTGTTCCAAAATAAAAATCATAAATCGTTAATCTTCAATCTTCAATCACTTATCCAAGAGATGCTTATCAGCCTGACAAGCTGTGCGGATATTATTATGTGAAATGACAAACTGTGAAGTGCGTAATATTTCAAAAAAAAGCCCCAAAAATTGGGGCTCTCTATACTAATAATTTACATAATCTGTGATTTCTAAGCCGTAACCTATCATACCCACTCTTTTGGTAGGTGCTGAGCTATTGGAAAGTAATTCGATTTTGGTTATGTCTAAATCATGAAGTATTTGAGCTCCAATACCGAAATCTTTAGTGTCCATTTTAATTTGTGGAGCACGCATTTCTCCATTGGATTGCAACACTTTTAATTCGGCAATACGATCTAATAGTTCTAAGGATTTTACCTCTTGGTTGATAAAAATAATAGCTCCTTTTTCTACTTCATTAATTTTACGGAAAATATCGTCAAGTTTTTTATCGGTTGTATCGGTAAGAGTACCTAAAATATCGTTGTTTACTTGAGTCGTATTGATTCGGGTTAATACGGGTTCGCCTGCATTCCAAGTCCCCTTTGTTAAAGCAATATGCACTTGCTTATTAGTGGTTTGTAAGTAAGCACGCATTCTAAAAGTTCCAAATCGAGTTTGAATATCGAAATCTTCTTTTTTCTGGATCAAACTATCATGTTGCATTCTGTAAGCAACTAAAGCTTCGATAGAAACTAGTTTTAAATTGAATTTTTTTGCTACGTCAACTAATTGAGGTAAGCGTGCCATAGTGCCGTCTTCGTTCATGATTTCAACGATAACACCTGCGGGTTTGAATCCTGCTAAACGAGCAAAATCAATGGCAGCCTCTGTATGACCTGTTCGTCTTAGTACACCACCTTGTTTTGCAATAAGGGGAAAAATATGTCCAGGGCGGGCTAAATCATAAGGTTTTGTATTGGGATCAATTAAAGCTTGTATGGTTTTAGCTCTATCAGAAGCAGAGATACCTGTTGAAACGCCATTTCCTTTTAAGTCTACTGAAACAGTGAATGCAGTTTCCATGTGGTCAGTATTATTACGCACCATTGCATGTAAATCAAGTTCTTTACATCTAGATTCAGTCAGAGGAGCACAAATTAAACCTCTACCATGAGTAGCCATAAAATTAATCATTTCGGGAGTTACTTTTTCAGCTGCTGCTAAAAAATCTCCTTCATTTTCTCTGTCTTCATCATCTACTACTATGATTACTTTTCCTTGACGGATGTCTTCAATAGCCTCTTCAATAGTATTGAGTTGTATGTTTTTTGACATAATTTTAGTTGTTGTCAATGTTAGTTTGTGTTATTTTATTAAAAAGCTTTTTAAAAGGTTCAGTTAACCAGTCAAAATTCACCATGATACCAATGTCATTTGTAGCTCTATAAGTAAGTATAATAGCAAATGGCGTCATTAAAATAGAAGCCAACCAAGCTCCTAAAAAAGGAGGAATACTATCTTGTTGGGCAACTTTACGACCAAAGGTGTTGATAAAATGGAAGGTTATAAAAATTAAAATTGCAAATACAATAGGGAGTCCTAGTCCTCCTTTACGAATGATTGCCCCTAAAGGTGCACCTATGAAGAACATAAGTAAACAGGAGTATGCAATTACAAATTTGTCATGAATTGCCAACCAATGATTATTGATATTTTTTATTTTGTCTTCTAGGTCTATTTTGTTAGAATGTATGTTAAATTCTATACTTGCTACATTACTTTTAGCCATTTCTATTACTTGTCTTTTTTCTGAATCGGATAAAAGTGCCAGAATATCTTTTTTGTAATTTCCTTTAGTTGTATTTATTTTTTGGTTTTCAATAGAAGAAGTTGTCTTTTTTTTGAAAATGATTTCATTTCTTACTATTACGTTGTTTGCATAAGACAATACATCTTTGTTGTAGCTTTTTTGTAGTGAATCTAAAGTGTAATTTAATTCAAGAGCCGTAAGCATTTTTTCTGATGTAATGTTTCCTTCTTCTATTTCAGAAGTATTCAGTTTGGTCAAATCGATATTGATAACATATTTTTTGAAACTACTTTTTGCAAAAGGAAGTCGTTTGCGTTCATTGTAATTTTTAGGATGAATATCTTCATAATAATACCCATCGTATAATTCTAATTGTAGGTAGTTTGAATCATCTTCGCTTGTTAAAATTCCTCTTTTTGCTTTAATGATGGTATTAGCGCCTAATCCCATGTTATTGTTTTTAACATGCATGGTTACTCCTTCTAAAAACTCACCATTATCGCCTGATTTTTTATCTACTTTAATGTTTGAAGTGCCAATGGTATTGAATTGCCCTTCAGCAATAGCCATTGCAGGTTTTTGTTGCACTATATTTTTACGAAGATTTATAAACCGGAATTGTGCATCAGGTATTACATTATTTGCAAAAAAGAACGATACAAAAGACAAAATTCCAATGGTAATCGTTAGCATTTTCATTGCGCGTTGTAGAGAAATACCTGATGATTTCATAGCGGCAAACTCATAATTTTCTGCAAAACTACCAAATGTCATAATTGATGCCAAAAGTACCGATAGAGGTAAAACCATTGGCACAATGGTGGGTGCATAAAATGAGAGGAATTTAACTATGGTAAAAAAATCTAAATCTTTACCAGCTAATTCAGCGATGAATAGCCAAATGCCTTGGAGAACGAATATAAAAAATAAGATTACAAATACCGAAGTAAATGTAATCATGAAGGATTTAATAATGTATTTATCTAAGATTTTCACCCGAACGAAATTAGTCTAATTTATTGATGTAATAATTAGGATATTTTGATTTGGTAAAGGTAAAATGATTTTTTGATAAAGGCTGATTCGTTTTAAAAGAATTAACAGTTAATGTGGTTTTTGTTCCATTTTTCCCCACTTCAATTACCGTGTAGATGTGTTTTGTTTGCACATCAATACCTACTAAAATTTCTTTTCTTTGATCTTTACTGCTGTAAGGAGTTAATTTTACATATTGAATTTTTCTTCCTTTTACATTTTGAAGAATATCCCATGAATATTTATATCCCGTATTAAAAAAGGTTAGCATTTTGTTTGGAGAAATGGCATTATCATCTTTTTCATCAAAGTTTGCAACTGTAATTTCTTCATCTTCAGGTACAATTGTATATACTTTTTTTCCATCGAAAATCTTAGTTACTCCCATGAAATTTAAGTTGTATAAATTCCCTTGAAGAGCAACATTTCCTTTGCTCTCTTGGTTGATATTTTCTTTAGGATTATTCAAAGTATATTTAAAGTCAATCACAATATTATCATACGATTTTATTTTTGCAGAAACTTCATCAAGTAACTCTTTTGCTTTTTTAGCATCTTGAGCTTGAAGAGAAAAACCGATGAAAAGTGCAATTGCAATTTGTAAAAAACGTGTCATTTTAAAATTATTAGTTTTGTTCATTATTTAAAAAGTGTTCCAAGGCAATTAAATCAGGTATTAAAACGGAACGGGCTTTACTACCTTCAAAAGGTCCTACAATACCAGCAGCTTCTAGTTGGTCAATTAAACGACCTGCTCTGTTGTAACCTAATTTGAGTTTACGTTGTATTAAAGAGGCACTTCCTTGTTGTGCAGTTACTATAACTTCTGCTGCTTCTCTAAACAAAGAATCTCTTTCCGATATATCAATATCAAGTTTTATGCCACTTTCTTCTCCAACATATTCTGGAAGTAAATAGGCTTCAGGATAGGCTTTTTGAGAACCAATAAAGTCACAAATTTTATCTACCTCTGGTGTATCTACAAATGCACATTGTACACGAGTAATGTCGTTTCCTTGTGTATATAACAAATCACCTCGACCTATTAATTGGTCGGCACCTTGACTATCTAAAATAGTTCTTGAATCAATTTTAGAGGTTACACGGAAGGCAATACGTGCTGGGAAATTGGCTTTAATAATACCTGTAATTACGTTTACCGATGGACGTTGTGTAGCAATAATCAAGTGAATTCCAATAGCACGCGCTAACTGAGCTAAACGAGCAATTGGTGTTTCTACTTCTTTACCGGCTGTCATAATTAAATCGGCAAACTCGTCGACTACTAATACAATATAAGGTAAAAAGCGGTGTCCGTTTTCTGGATTTAATTTGCGGTTTCTGAATTTTTCGTTGTATTCTTTAATGTTACGCACCATGGCATCTTTAAGCAAAGAATAACGGTTGTCCATTTCAATACATAGTGAATTTAACGTATTGATTACTTTAGTGTTATCGGTAATAATAGCATCGCCACCATCTGGAAGTTTTGCTAAATAATGACGTTCAATTTTATTGAATAAAGTTAATTCTACTTTCTTTGGATCTACCAAAACAAATTTTACTTCAGCTGGATGTTTTTTGTACAGTAGGGATGTTAACACGGCATTCAATCCAACTGATTTTCCTTGACCTGTTGCACCTGCCATTAATAAGTGAGGCATTTTAGCCAAATCTACTACAAAAGTTTCATTAGAAATAGTCTTTCCTAAAGCGATTGGTAACTCCATTTCAGCCGTTTGAAATTTAGGAGATGCAATTACGCTTTTCATTGAAACCATAGTAGGATTGTTATTAGGGACTTCGATACCAATTGTTCCTTTACCTGGAATTGGAGCGATGATACGAATTCCTAATGCTGCTAAAGACAATGCAATATCGTCTTCTAAGTTTTTGATTTTAGAGATACGAATACCAGCATCAGGCACAATTTCGTACAAGGTTACCGTTGGTCCAACCGTAGCTTTGATTTGTGAAATTCCGATGCTGTAATTTTTTAATGTATCAACAATTTTATTTTTGTTTTCTTCTAATTCGGCTTGGTTAATGGTAATGCCTCCAGAAGAATACTCTTTTAATAAATCGATAGGAGGGAATTGGTAATTCGAAAGTTCTAATGTTGGGTCAAATAGTCCAAAATCTTGTACCAATTTCGCTGCTAAGTTTTCTTCCACTACTTCTTCCTCCGCCACTTTTTCAATTACAAAAGCATCTTCATTTACAAATTCTTCTTGAGGAATGCTTCTATCTTCGATAGAAAAATTTTGTATTTCAGGAGTTTCAACTTTTGGTTTAGTATCTAATGTTAGCTCAGAAGCAGTTGCAATTGTAGGTTTTAAAGCTTCTTTATTAATTTCAAAATTAGAAGGATAGGTTTTCAACTCGAAATTTCCCATTTCTTCTTCGTCCTCTGTTAAGATAAAATCTTCTTTAGAAGGAGTTGTCAAAGGTAAATCAGTGTTGATTTCATCATCTTCATTCGCTTCTGCTTCTTGATTTACAGGAATTATTGTATTTACAGCAGCAATTTCTTCATTTAATTCGGATTGTGGTTTTTCAAAGACTTTAGTAAAACTCTCTGGAGACATCTTAATTTTGAAAACTAAAAATAAAACAATTCCAAACAATAGTACAAGCAGTGTTCCTGTTTTACCGATATAATCTTGTATGAAAAGATTCATTTCAAACCCTACAACACCTCCTAGTTGCGGAATATACTCCCATAGAAATCCAAATATGATAGATAGGAAAATGATGAGATAAAAATCCCAGAAAAAGCTTCTCTTTAATTTTCCTAAGGGCATATCTAAAACAAGATAAGCTCCGGTTAAGAAAAAAGTACGAATGAAAATAAAAGAGGCAATACCGAACCCTTCGTACATAAAAAAATGACCTAGATAAGCTCCAAATTTACCAAGCCAGTTTTCGGCTTTTGCATTTCGATTGCTTAATTCGGATACGATGTTTTGATCATTAAATCCTGTAACGAAATATGAAATGAACGATAGTAATAGTGCTATCGAGAAAAATAGAAGTGCTATTCCAAAAATAAATTTTTGTTGTCTGCTAAGTCCCCAAGAAAATTTTTTCTTGGTTTCTGAACTTACACTATTATCGGAGTCTTTGCTAGTTTTTTTGGTCATGTAAACGCAACAATTTTTACAAAAGTAGCGAAATTAAAACAAATATGGAAAATAAATAATGCAGCCAATAGCGATAGCAGTTAAGGCAGCAAAAAATACAGCACCAGCGGCTATATCTTTAATAAATCCAATGCGTTCATGAAAATCAGGATGGACGAAATCGGCTATTTTTTCAACAGCGGTATTAAGACCTTCAATTCCTAAGACTAAACCAAATACTAGGATTTGCATCATCCATTCAAAACGGTTAATACCTACATAGAAACCAGCAAATGTCATTAGTACCGCTAATGATGATTGCACCATTACGCTGTGTTCTGTAGTAATTAATTTTATTGCGCCTTTAACGGCAAATCCAATACTTTTTAATCTTCCTGTGAAAAGGGTTTCGTCTTTTTCGAATTTCATCTTACTTGTTTTCAATTTAATAAAATAGACCTAAAGAAGTAAATTTTCTTTAGGTCTAAATGTAATTTATAATACTGCTAAAGCCGCTTCGTAATTAGGCTCGTCTGCAATTTCTTTAACTTGTTCGGTGTGTAAAATAGTTCCTTTTTCGTCTAAAACGATTACTACACGAGAATGCAAACCTGCTAAAGGTCCGTCTGTAATTTCTAAACCATAGTTTTTACCAAAATTTCCATCTTTAAAATCGGAAAGGTTGATTACGTTTTCTAATCCTTCGGCTCCACAAAAACGTTTTTGAGCAAATGGTAAATCTCTAGAAATACATAACACTTTAGTATTAGCTAAAGCACTTGCTTTTTCATTGAATTTTCTAACCGAAGCTGCACAAGTTCCCGTATCTACACTTGGAAAAATGTTTAATACTACTTTAGAACCAGCGAAATCTGCTAAAGATGCTGAGCCTAAATCAGTTTTTACTAAATTAAAATCAGTAGCTTTTGAACCTACTGCTGGCAATTCGCCATTTGTGTGAACTGGATTTCCTCCTAATGTAATTGATGCCATAGCTTTTTATTTTTTTGTATTGCAAAAGTAACGAATAATTGGTTAAAGTTTATCTAACGATTACTTAAGATTTTTTTAATAACCAATTCTTAAAATCAAAGAAATTCTGAGGCGCTACACCATGTCCCACTGGATATTCATGGTATTCTACTTCTACACCTAAATTTTCTAAAGCTGGTTTTGCTTTTCTTGCCCAATCTACTGGAATGACTTGGTCAACCGAACCATGCGATACAAAGAATTTTAAATGAGAAATCGCTTTCGTATCGATAACTTCTGGCATAATTTCTTGATTGAAATAACCACTTAATGCCACTACTTTAGCTACTTTTTCAGGAAAGGTTAGGGCAGTAGCATAACTTAAAATGGCACCTTGACTGAAACCAATTAAGGTTACATTCTTAGCATCGATTGGATATTGTTTTACCACTTCATCAATAAAACCAGCAATAAGCTGAACCGATTGTTTCGCTTGAACATTATCAGAAAATTTATTTTCGTCGGCATCAAAATGAATCGCATACCAAGCGTGCCCGTAAGGTTGCAAATCATAAGGTGCTCTAACTGAAATTATGTAACTATCATTTGGTAATTCGCTAGCAAAAGAAAATAAATCTTCTTCATTGCTTCCATAACCGTGAAATAATATTAATAATGGATTTTTATCGTGTTTAACTTTTGGTTCTTGAATTAAGTAGTGCAAGTTCATTTTTAGAAGCTTTTAAATAATTTTTGATAGATTTCCCCCAAAAAAGGAACGATTTTCATTTCACCATTTAAACAATTGATAAAGCCATAAATCCATAGGATGAAAATGAATATCCAAAATGAAGCCGAAACCATCCAATTGTCAAAGTAACCAACGGGATATCCTAATAAAAAGAAGGTTAAGAAAATACCTAATGCTTGTCTAATGTGAAAACTAGCAAATTCACTACGATTTTCTTCTTGATTCATAAATATTGCAATTATTGACCCTACAATAGTTAAATAGCTTACAATTGCTGTTTGTTTACCTTTATTTATTTCTTCTTTCATATCGATTAATTGTTGATTATCAATTGCCCGTTGTTGTAAATTCCGATCGCTTTTCCTTTCATTTTTTGTCCTAAGAAATCCGAATTTTTAGATTTTGATAAGATGTTTTCTTTTCCAAATGTCCAATCATCTTCTGTGGTGAAAAGTGAAATATCGGCTTTGTTGTTAATTATTATTGATGGATTTTCTACATTGAAAACCAGTTTATTAGCATTTAATTTTTCAACTGCAACTTCAAATGGTAAAATCGTTAGTAAAGCACCAAAAGCACTTTCTAAACCGATGGTTCCATCCTTCGCTAAATCGAATTCTAATTTCTTATGTTCGATGTCTAATGGATTATGGTCAGAAGTAATACAATCAATCGTTCCATCTAAAACCCCTTCTACTAAAGCTTTTCTAGTTGCTTCTTCACGTAATGGAGGCAATACTTTATATCTAGTATCGAATCCCATTAACATTTCGTCGTTTAAGACTAAATTGTGAACGGCAACACTACAAGTAACTTTCAATCCTTTTGCTTTTGCTTCTTTGATTAATTTGATGCTTCCTTGAGTTGAAATCGTTGGTATATGTAATTTTCCGCCTGTGTATTCTAATAAAAATAAGTTACGTGCCACTTGCAATTCTTCTGCTAAAGCAGGAATTCCTTTCATACCAAGTTTTGTGCTTATAACACCTTCATTAGCTATTCCAACTCCTTTCAAAGTACTATCTTGACAAAAAGAAATCAACATTCCATCAAAATCTTGTACGTATTGCAACGCAATTTTTTGAAGGTTGGCATTTTGTAAGGCTTTTTTATAATCACCAAAAGCAATGGCTCCAGCGTTTTTCATGTCGAATAATTCCGCTAAATCTGTGCCTTCGCTTCCTTTGGTTAAGGCTCCGATGGGATACAAAGTTGTCGCTTGATTTTTAGCTCTGTCCAAGACAAATCGCACTTGCGCTTGATTGTCAATGGTTGGGTTTGAATTCGGTTGTAAAGCTACCGCAGTAAATCCGCTTTTAGCTGCAACTTTTAATCCGTTTTCTATGGTTTCGCGGTCTTCGTAGCCTGGTTCTCCAAAAGAAACCGAGCTGTCCATCCAACCTTGAGAAACGTGTAAATTAGGAATATTTACGACTTCAAAACCTGAAGTAGCAGTGATTTCTTTTTCTATTTGAGTTATCGTACCGTTTTCAATTTTAATGTCCATTACTTGGTTGTGAAACGGACTTGAAGCGTCGATAATTTTAGCTTGTTTTAGAATAACTTGCGTCATTTTACAAATTTTTGGATTAGTAGTTCTGTTATTAAAAATAGTAGTGTTGCGATGATAAACCATTTCCAAATTTCATTGCTTGTGCGTTCAGAAGCAATGTCGTTTAGAACGGTGGATATGTTGTTTACTTTAGTGAAATTCTCAAAATTGGCAGTCGAAACTTGCGTTAAATCGCTTTCCGTTCTTGGATAGTTGAAACTGATTTTCTTTAGCGAATTGTTCGCTTTTATCACATCAAAATTTCCTGCTTCTTCTGGATAATCGCCAAATGATAATTTACATTTGGTATTCAAAATTTGTTGCATTGGAATGAAACTATAACCATCTTTTTGAACTGAAACGACTTCGTCTTTGGCTAAAATAGTTTCTAAAATCAGGTTTTCGTTTTCACCAATGATATAAGCGTTAATTCCTGTTTTGCCTTGATTTTGTCCCATATTGTAAAAGGTTGGAACAATTAAAGGTGCATTTTGAAAGTTGCTATTTTGTTTATTAATCGGAGCCGAAAAAGCGTAAAAAGTTCCCAATCGATTGGTAGTCGAACCCACAAAAACCGAGTTGTCTTCGTATTGTAAAATGTTCGTAATTCCTGATAAAGTGAAGCTTTCTTTCACATTTGGATATTGAAAATTGCTCACTTTTTTCTCAAAAACCGTTTGGTATAACGGATGATTAAAGTTGATTTTTGTAATTTGTTTTCCAGAAGTTGAAAGTTGGGAATAATTCAATCCACCGAAGTTTTTCGCGAAAGCATTTAATAAAGAAGGTGTGTTTTTCGCATTCGGAATTAAAACAATATTGCCGCCTTTTTCGTAAAATGATTTTAAAGTCGTTCCTAAAGCAACTGGCAAATCTTCTAATTCATTTAACACAATTGCATCTTGATTTTCGATTTGATTGTAATCTAAAGTCGCCAATTCCGTACTCTGAAAATTAAATTCATCAGCAGTAAAAATGCGACTTAAGAAATTGTTTTTATCTGAATTTCCGATGGCGATTACATTTGCTTTTTCTGGTTTTGAAATGCTTAAATAGTAATCGTTGTCATAGCTTAAGCTGTTATCTTCGATATTGATGTTTCCGTGAAAATCATTTTTTGGAATGGTGATTGCAATTTCTGTTTTTGGATTTTCAAATTTAGCAATGGTTTTGGCAATCGCTTTATTGTTACTGAAAACAGAAAGTGGCACTTCATTTTCGTTTTCTCCAAAAGCTTGAAGCGTGATTTTTAGTTCGTAAAACTGATCTAAGACTTGTGAAATTACGACTTTATCAATACTGATATTGGTTTTGTTTTGTGCTTCGGGTTGGATGAAATACACCACATTATTTTCTGCTAAATTCAATGCTTTTTTGCTTTCCGATTGAATCGCATCGGTAATGATAACGTAATCTTTTTTGGTGTTTTTCTTTTTGGTTTCTACTTGATTGATCAAATAATCCAATTGAAACGGCATCGCAGAATACTTTAAATTCTGCAATTCTTTTTGAATGGATTTGATATCGGTGTCCCAAAACACTTCGGAATTCGTAAGTAATGAGAATTGTTGGTTTTCGGGTAATTCTTCTAATAAATCTTGGATGCTTCGTTTGAGTAATTCGCCTTTTGCACCTTTGGCTTGCATTGAAAACGAGTTGTCTAATAAAATGATGAGTTCGTTTCCTTTGTTTGTGGTGTCTTTGGCGTCAAAAAAAGGTTGGGCAAAAGCGATAATTAAGCAAGCTAACAACAATAGGCGAGTAGCCAACAACAACCATTTCTTGATTTTAGAACTTTTTCGGGTTTGAATTTGAAGTTCCTTCAGAAGCTTTACGTTAGTAAAATATTCTTTTTTAAAACGACGTAATTGAAATAAATGCACCAAAATTGGTATAACCAACAGAAAAAGGAAGTAGAGAATTTCTGGATGTTTGAACTGCATTTATTATTAGAATTTGTCAAAAGTACGAAATTCCATTTAGAATTTAGAAATTAGAATTCAGAAAATGTTGTATAGTATTTTTTGGAACGCGGATGACACGGATTTGAGAAATTTACACGGATTTTTTTCTGCCAACTCAAAACTGAACACTGATCACTAAAATATTATCTCTTCTTTTTCTTCTCCGCGCGTTTTCTTTCTACTGCTCGGTTTCTGGATTCTGTTTTTCTTGGAGTACGTTTTCCTGGACCGCCTAGGTTGACTTTTTTGTTTTTGTCTTTCTTTTGATGGAAAGCATCGCCACCTTCTTTTTTAGGGGTTTTTAGTAAGAACTTCATTTTTTTCTTTTCCTTTTCGAAGTCTAAATAGCGTTCTTCTATTTTTAAATCTTCTGGAATAGGAAGTTCTTTGATTTCGGTATTCATTAATAATTCTACCTCAATTTTTGGTTCTACTTCACTTGGTGAAATCAAACTTATGGCAACACCTGTTTTATCAGCACGACCTGTTCTACCGATGCGGTGCATGTATTTTTCTGGTTCTTCTGTAAATTGTAAGTTGATAACGTGCGTAATATCCGAAATATCCAAACCACGTGCCATGATATCGGTTGTAACCAAACCTCTTAATTCGCCCGCCTGAAATGCTGCCATTGTATTCAAACGGTAATTTTGTGATTTGTTTGAGTGAATGACACCAAATTGCTCTGGAAATTCGCTTTCTAAGGTTTCAGAAACTAATTCTACAATACGTTTGTTGTTTACGAAAATCAACACACGATCCATTCCTTCTGTTTCGTGAATTAAATGTTTTAGTAGATTTAATTTGGTTAAGAAATTCGGAACTTGATATACAATTTGCTCGATTTGCTCTAATGGTGTTCCGCTTGGGGCCAAGGAAACTTCTTCAGGAAAATCAAAATATTCGTCTAACATTTCATCTACTTCTTCGGTCATGGTGGCCGAGAATAAGATGTTTTGTTTTTTGCCACGCATCATAGTTAAAATGGAAGTCAATTGCGTACGGAAACCTAAGTTTAAGATTTCGTCAAATTCGTCAATGACTAATTTTTGAAGCGAATCGAAACGTAAAACACCGTCAAGCGCTAAATCCATAACACGACCTGGCGTTCCAACTAAAATATCGACACCTTCTGCTAATGCTTTTCTTTGTGTGTTGATGTTAACGCCACCATATATACCAAGCGTTCTCACACTCATATATTTTGTCAGTTTTTCAACTTCTTCAGCTACTTGAACTACTAATTCACGCGTTGGAACTAAAATAACTACTCTTGGTGATTCGTTATTTTGAAATTTCCATTGTTTTAGGATTGGTAACAAGTAAGCGAAGGTTTTACCTGTTCCGGTTTGTGCAATTCCCATTACGTCTCTTCCTGATAGAATTACAGCATGCGATTTTTCTTGAATAGGTGTAGCGTGAACAAAACCTAATTCGTCTAATGCTTTTTGTAGTGATTTTGGTAAATCGAATTCTTGGAACGTTTTCATGGGTATTAAATTTGCTGCAAAGGTACATAAACTTTTTGGAATGGTATTTGTGTCATGTTGCGAGTGAAAACTAGTTGTATTTGCTTAATTTTATTACTACTTTCGATTTTTAAACAATAATTTCGTCGAAGTTTAGTTTTTACTCCAGCTATGAAATTGAAACTTATTCTTTTTTTATGTATTTGTATGATTTCCTTGAAAGGAAACGCGCAAACTATTGAAAAAAAAAGTGATAGTGTTTCTGTCTATCAAAATATTAATGATTTATCTAAAAAAAGTAAATTTTCGAGATTTGTTTACAAGTTGATTTTTAAAGAATCTGCTTTAAAAGCGGAGAATTTGGTTCCTTTTAAGCCTAAAAAAGAGGTTAAAGTGGTCAAAAAGCATCAAGAAGGAAAGGTTATTCGCGATATTACAATTGAAACGTTAGATCCATTTGGATATTCGGTTACAAACGAAAAGAAAGTTCCAAAACACAAATTAGAGCATTTTGGTAATACCGTTCATATTAAGACAAAAGAAGTCACCATAAGAAATAGTATTCTTTTTAAAAAGTATGATAAATTAGATTCCAAATTATTGTTAGAATCAGAACGTTTGATAAGAAGCCAGCGTTATATTCGCGAAGTTACTATAGTTCCCGTTGATATTCCTAAAAATAAAGACTCCATTGATATTAAAATTAGGGTTTTGGATTCGTGGACTTTGATTCCTACAGGAACTTTATCTTCAACAGAAAGTAGTGCTAAGTTAACTGAGCGTAATATTTTAGGATTTGGGCATTTGATAAGTGGTAATGTAAAAAATCGTTTTGATACAAAAGAGCGCGCCACTTATGCGCAGTATTCTATTAATAATATTAAAAATACATTTGTTAGGTTTGACTTTAACTATGGGAATGATTTTGATAATGATAGCAGACGGAGTATTAATATCAACAGACCATTTTATTCTGTGATTGTAAAAAATGCTGGTGGTATTTATTATGAAAATCAATTGATGACGGAGCTTTTTCCACAAGGAAATGAGATAACACCCAAGCAAGTTTCCTATGATTTTCAGGAATATTGGTATGGAAGAGCCTTAAAAGTAACCCCCAAGTCAAATTCGGAGCGTTATTTTACCAATTTAATTTTAGCATTGACTTACAACGAAAAAAAATTTAATATAACGCCTAGCCTAAGTTTAGATCCAACAAGATATTTTTCAAATGAAAAGAATTGGATTGGAATGATTGGGGTTTCGAGACAAAAATTCTATCAAGATACATTTGTTTTTAATTATTACATTACAGAGGATATTCCATACGGAGAAAATATTGCACTAATCATTGGGCATCAGGAGAAAAATAGTAACTCAAGAATGTACACTGGGTTAAGTGTTTCTTATGGGAAAAAATGTTCTTTTGGCTATGCTAGTGGTTTTGCAGAATGGGGAAGTTTTTATGATGCAGGCTTAACCGAACAAACTACTTTTAGGTTGGGATTAAATTATTTTAGTCCATTAATTAATATAGGAAATTGGCGTTTTCGACAGTTTATAAAACCCACCTATGTTTGGGGAAATAACCGAGATGAATCATTTAAAGATCGTTTGACTTTACTTGACGAGGATGGCTTGCCAGGGTTTAATAATCGTTTGAACGGCACACAAAAATGGACTGTTTCTTTTCAAACACAATCGTATATTCCCGGCAGTTGGTATGGTTTTCGATTTAGTCCGTATTTCAACATGACGCTTGGTTCTTTGGCAAACGAAAAAGCTTTGTTTTCGAGTAAAGTATATTCCAAATTTAGTATTGGAGCTTTAATCAATAATGACTTTTTGGTATTTAATAGTTTTCAAATTTCATTTTCGTATTATCCAACTATTCCATTTGAGGGTGATGGTATTAATAAGATTAATTCGTTTGAGAATACGAATTTATCGCTTTATGATTTTCAATTGTCAAAGCCGGCATATATAAAATACGAATGATTTAAGTGGATGTTATAAAAAGATAGAGAGTAGCATTTCATATAATATTCACTTAAATCGTCATAGAAAATAGTTTTGTTTCAGGAGCTTTTCGAATTAAACGTAAATCAAAAGCCATACAAATATTACGCACAAAAGGTTTTCCTTTTTCAGTTACCATAATGCTATCATTTTGAATGGTTAAAATGCCGTCATCTTCCATTTCTTCCAGGCTTGCTAATACAGATGATAATTCAGGAAAATCTAGAGTTTTATCTTTCCATGAGGTAGTAAATTGGCACATTAAATTTAAAATATGTCTTCTAATAATTAAATCTTCTGAAGTTAGAACGTGACCTCTAAAAATAGGCAATTGATTGTCTGCTAAATGCGTATAATAATCTTCTATTGTTTTTTCATTTTGCGCAAAACTGTACCAACTATCACTAATAGAAGACACGCCTAAGCCTATCATTAATTGTGTTTTTGAAGCGGTATAGCCCATGAAATTACGATGCAGTTTTCCTTCTTTGAATGAAGTATACATGCTATCGTTTTCTAATGCAAAGTGATCCATTCCAATTTCATGGTAGCCGTTTTGTGCCAATTGTTTTTTACCTTCTTCATACAACATTCGTTTCTCGTCGTCTTTTGGTAAATCTTCGTCTTTAAATCCGCGTTGACCGTTGCCTTTAATCCATGGCACGTGTGCGTAACTGTAAAAAGCTAATCTATCGGGTTGTAACGATTTGGTTTTATCAATTGTATCTTTAACGTCGGCTAATGTTTGAAATGGTAATCCAAAAATTAAGTCGTGACCAATAGATGTATATCCAATTTCTTTTGCCCAAAATGTTACTTTCGCAACATTGTGAAAGGGTTGTATTCGATGAATTGCTTCTTGCACTTTTGGCGAATAATCTTGCACTCCAAAACTTACTCTTCTAAAACCTAAATTGTAAAGTGTTTGTAAATGTTGTTTAGTAGTATTGTTTGGATGTCCTTCAAAGCTAAATTCATGGTCTTCAGCTTTAGTTGCGTATTGAAATATGCCCTTTATTAAGTATTCAAGATTTTCCGGAGAAAAGAATGTTGGGGTACCACCACCTAAGTGAATTTCTTTGATTATGGGTTTTCTGGGAAATAAATCGCAATATAATTTCCATTCTTTAATAACAGCTGCAATGTAAGGGTCTTCCACTTCATGACGTTTGGTAATGCGCTTGTTACAGCCACAAAAGGTACATAAACTTTCACAAAACGGAAGGTGAATATATAAGCTAATACCTTCTGTATTGTTAGATTCTTTAAACGATTGCAACAATGTTTTTTTCCAATCTTCTATGTGGAAATTTTCCTCTTCCCAGTATGGAACAGTTGGATAACTGGTATAGCGGGGACCGGGAACGTTATATTTTTGGACTATTGAGACTGACATTAGTATAGATTTTTAGCACCATACAAACTTATTGCGCTTCAAAACAAAAAAAAATGATAATTATCATATTACGTTTGTGTAACAAATATTACAGATGAAAGTTATTCCAAATCGTATCTTTGAATTAGAAAAAAATCGATTATGAATGCAAAATTTAATGATATTATAAATGGTAACGATTTGGTATTAGTTGATTTCTATGCCGATTGGTGTGGACCTTGTAAAATGATGTCGCCTATCTTACAAGAAGTGAAGTTAGATTTGAAAGATGCTGTTAAAATTATAAAAGTGAATGTTGACCAACACCAAGATTTGGCGAGTCATTTTATGGTTAGAGGTGTTCCAACGTTAATGTTGTTTAAAACAGGAAAGATGTTATGGCGTCAATCGGGAGTGTTGAGTGCTAAAGATTTAACAACTATAATTAGCAATCATTTGAATTAATTTTTTTTGTATATTTATAAACGAAAACAAACAAAAACATAAAAAGAATGAAATTTAAAGTATTGAGTTTGGTCATCCTATTTTTTGGATTGACTTCTTGTTTGAAGAATCAAGCAGATGGTGTTCAAGTATTGGATGTAGCCAAATATGAGAAAAAAATGGCTCAACCTGATGTGCAATTGGTAGATGTTCGTACGCCAGAAGAATTTAATGAGGGTCATTTAGAAAATGCAATAAATATTGATGTTACGGCTGATGATTTTGATGCCAAAGTAGCTAGTTTAGATAAAGAAAAACCAGTAATGGTTTATTGTAAACTTGGAGGAAGAAGTTCCAAAGCGGCTACTCGATTAAAAGAATTGGGATTCAAAAATATTTCTGATTTAGAGGGTGGAATTACCAATTGGACAAATGAGAACAAACCAATAGTAAAATAAACTTAATACTTTAGATTATGAAGAAAAATGTAGGTACTGGTGATCGCTTTTTACGAGTTATGATTGGAGTGATTGCTTTAATTTTAGGACTTTCAGGAATGTTAGACGGAACCATGAAATGGGTTGCATTAGGTGCAGGAATCATGATGGTTGTTACAGCTTCTTTAGAGTTTTGCCCGCTTTACACGTTTTTAGGCATCAATACATGTAAGGTAAAATCAAAAAAATAAAATCAAATTAAAAATTAATATAAGTATGATTTACTTCGGTAAATTGTACTTTTTTATTTTATACCCTATGATAACTTGGAACGATTTTGAAAGAGTAGAAATGCGCATTGGAACTATCTTAGATGTACAAGATTTTCCAAAAGCAAATAAACCAGCGTATCAATTAACGATTGATTTTGGTGTTGAATTAGGAATTAAAAAATCTTCTGCACAAATTACCAAGCGTTATACAAAAGAAGAATTGCATGGGAAACAAATTATTGCCGTGGTCAATTTTCCAAAAAAACAAATTGCGGATTTTATGAGCGAGTGTTTGGTGTTGGGTTCAGTAGGCGAGGAAAACGATATTGTTTTGCTGACTTCTGATATTCCTGTTGAAAATGGGTTGCGTATTGGATAAAAAAAATCCCAAATTCTTAATAGAGTTTGGGAATTTATATTATTTATTCAAAAGATTAAATATCGTCGAAATCAATATTAGTAAAGCTCTCAGCTGATTTTACTTCATCGTTTCCTTCAGTATAAACTTCTCTTTTGAAATCTTTTTGATGTCTTTCTGAGATTACTTCTTCTCCTTTTTGGTCAAGAACAAAATCCGTCATTTCATCTAAAATTTCTCTGAAAGCAGCAAAATCTTCTTTGTACAAATAGATTTTGTGTTTTTTAAAGTGAAATGAACCATCTTCTTCTGTAAACTTTTTACTTTCAGTAATGGTAATGTAGTAATCATCTGCTTTTGTAGCTCTTACATCAAAGAAATACGTTCTTCTTCCTGCACGCAATACTTTAGAAAAAATATCTTCTTTTTCTAACATGTCATTTTCTCTCATAATCCTACTGTCAATTAATTAGTGTTATAGCGTCTCAAAAATCTAAAAAAAAATCGGATTAAACAAAAGTTTATTCAATTTCTTTTTCCGAAAGTTGTTTTAAGTATAACTCTTTGTAGTAACCATTAAGGTCTAATAGTTGAGAATGAGTACCTTGCTCTATAATTTTACCTTCGTCTAAAATGATAATCCAATCCGCATTTTTGGCAGAAGAAACTCGGTGACTCACAATTATAGTTGTTTTGTCTTTGCAATAGTCTAATAAGTTGTTCAAAATGGTTTCTTCAGTTTCGGTATCTACAGCGCTTAAGCAATCGTCTAAAAGAAGTACAGGAGCATTTTTAATTAAAGCTCGAGCAATAGAAACACGTTGCTTTTGTCCACCCGATAGCGTAATACCTCGTTCGCCTAAAACCGTTTCATATTGCTGATTGAAATTCATGATGTTATCATGAACTACGGCTTTTTTAGCGGCTTCCATAACTTCTTCATCAGTAGCATGTTCGTTCCCGAATTTGATGTTATTTTTGATACTATCCGAAAACAAGAAAGCATCTTGTGGCACTACACTAATCTGATTGCGTAAATCAAATAAATTCAAGTCTTTGATGTCTTTATTGTCAATTGAAACCGTTCCTGAAGTCGTATCATACAAACGACTAATTAAGGTTAAAAGAGTCGATTTTCCAGAACCTGTTTTTCCTAGAATCGCTAACGTTTTTCCTTTTTTAACTTCAAACGAAATTTGGTCTAAAGCTTTGATTTTAGTGTCTTCATATTCAAAAGAAACTTTATCAAATTTAATTGCGCCTTCAATTGAAGTATGACTGCTAACCGTATTTTTAATTTCAGGTTCCTCTTTTAGGAATTCATTAATACGTTTTTGCGAAGCTTCTGCCTCTTGAACTAATGAAGAAACCCAACCCAAAGAAGCTACTGGCCAAGTCAACATGTTGATGTATAAAATGAATTGGGCAATAACTCCAATACTTGCAATTTCAGGATCGTTATTGATGTACATAGAACCACCAACATAAACTACAACCAAGTTACTCAATCCAATAAGTAAAATCATTAACGGACCAAAAAGCGAATTTACTCTCGCTAAATCCATTGCTTTTGTTCTACTCTCATTGCTTAAATCAGTAAATTCATTTTGTTTTTTACCTTCAATCGCATAGGCTTTAATTACTCGAATTCCAGAGAAAATTTCTTGTGTAAACGAAGAAAGCGTTGATAAATTCTTTTGAAATTCGCCACTACGTTTATGAATCATCGAACTAATTTTGAAAATACTATACGATAAAAGAGGTAATGGTAATAAAGAATATAAAGTTAGTTTTGGTGAAATGTTGTACATGTAAATCACCACAATTGTAAAACGCATTAAGGTATTTAACGAATACATTACGGCTGGACCTACATACATTCTCACTTTTCCAACGTCTTCGCTAATGCGATTCATTAAATCTCCGGTGCGATTGCGTTTGTAGAAACTTTGCGATAAGGTTTGGTAATGATTGAATATTTCGTTTTTCAAATCAAATTCCACATGGCGCGACATTACAATCAAAGTTTGACGCATTAAGAAGGTGAAAAATCCGGCGATAATTGTGGTTCCTAAAATCAGCAAAATGTTGTGAAATAATGATTTTTGAAAGCTAAGTAAGTCGCCATCTGGACTTTTTACGTAGTCTTCAATTACTTTTATGGAGTTTCCAATTAACTCTGGAGTAAATAAAGAGAAGATTTGTGCTACAATCGTAATAACTATTCCAAGTAGGAAGCGATATTTGTATTTGACAAAGTATTTGTTTAAATATTGTAATTCTTTCATAGTATTCTTTAGTGTGATACCATTTCTGTATCAAATTCATTAAAAAGATAATCAATTGATAATGAACGATTATCGAGTTTTTTCGCTTTTCATTGCTAAATTATTAAATTAAATATAATTTTTTGAATCATTTTAAAATTATTCGTAATATTGTAACTAAATATTGAATAATTTTCAACATAACTCAAATCGCATGACAGCAGAATTATTAAAAGCCAATGAGCTTCAAAAAGTAGACCCTGTTTTTGGTCAAGTATCTTTTGATGGTCATGAGCAAGTTGTATTTTGTCACGACAAAGATACAGGATTAAAAGCAATTATTGGAATTCATAACACAGTTTTAGGACCTGCATTAGGAGGAACTAGAATGTGGAATTATACAAACGAATGGGAAGCGTTAAACGATGTTTTGCGTTTGTCTCGTGGAATGACTTTCAAAAACTCAATTTCAGGATTAAATTTAGGTGGTGGAAAAGCGGTTATCATTGGTGACGCTAAAACTCAAAAAACACCTGAATTAATGCGTCGTTTTGGACAGTTTGTAGATTCATTATCAGGAAAATATATCACTGCAGAAGATGTAGGAATGGAAACTAAAGACATGGATACAGTTAACGAAGTAACAAAACATGTTGCCGGTATTTCTGTTGAAAGAGGTGGTTCTGGAAACCCTTCTCCTGTTACAGCTTACGGAGTTTTCATGGGAATGAAAGCAGCAGCTAAATATAAATTCGGTTCTGATAATTTAGAAGGTAAAAGTGTTTTAGTACAAGGAATTGGTCACGTTGGTGAATCGTTAGTGCAACACTTAACAGAAAGTGGTGCAATCGTAACGATTACAGATATCAACGAAGATAGAGTACACCAAGTAGGAGCTAAGTATGGAGCTAAAATTTTTACTGGTGCTGACATATACAGTGCTGATGTAGATATTTACGCACCTTGTGCTTTAGGAGCTACTATTAATGATGCTACTATAAACAATATCAAAGCTTCTATTATTGCTGGAGCAGCTAATAATCAATTAGCAAACGAAGCAGTTCATGGAAAAATCTTAAAAGAAAAAGGTATTTTATATGCACCTGATTTCTTAATCAATGCAGGTGGTGTTATCAACGTGTATTCAGAATTGGTAAAATGGACGAATGCTCAGGTAATGGAGAAAACAGAAAACATCTATAATACAGCATTAGAGATTTTTAAATTTGCAGATGATAACAACATTACTACACATCAAGCGGCTTTTTCAATGGCGCAAAAACGTATTGATGATGCAAAAAATGAATTAAAGAAGTAATTCGTTTTAAATAAAATTGTATTTTTGCAGAGCGAAAGAGGCAACTTTTTCGCTCTTTTAATTTTATAAAGTTCTTAATTAGTATGTTAAACAGAAGACATATCCGAGTAAAAGTGATGCAAAGTATTTATGCAATGCACCAACACCAATCTGATAATTTGGATAAAGAAGAAAAATTTCTTTTTCAAAGTATCGAAAACACCCAAAACTTGTATCTTTTATTGCTTTCAGCCTTAATAGAAATCAAAAAGAAAGAAGAAGAATACATCGATTTGGCTTCTAAAAAACATTTAGCTACTAAAGAAGAAATCAATCCTAACTTAAAATTTATCAATAATAAAGTTTTGGTTTTACTAACCGAATCGGAAGCGTTGGAAACTGCTATAGATGATCATAACATCAATAACTGGAAATTAAATGATGATATTATTTTAGGTTTAATTGATACGATTAAAGAAAGTGAGTTGTATCAAAATTACATGCAAAAACCTGTTGGTGATTTTGAAGATGATAAAAAATTCATCGTTGATTTATATACTGAAGTTATCGCTCCAAGCGACCGTTTATATGATTATTTGGAAGATCATAAATTGACTTGGTTGGACGATTTACCAGCAATTAATACTTTAATTGTGAAACAAATCAAACAATTAAAAGGAGAAAATGATACTTTGATTGTTCCAAAAGTTTACAAAGACGAAGATGATAAAGATTTCGTAAAAAACTTGTTTAGAAAAACGGTTTTGAATGAAATGGAATTATCAAAAGAGTACATTGATAAAACGCCTAATTGGGATGTAGAACGTATTGCTGAAATTGATACCATTATCTTAAAAATGGCAATTTGTGAGTTGTTGAAATTTCCATCTATTCCAACGAAAGTAACAATTAACGAATATTTAGAAATTGCAAAAGAGTATTCTACGCCAAAAAGTAGTATTTTTATCAACGGAATTTTAGATAACTTGGTAAAAGAATTTACTCAAGATGGTAAATTAAAAAAATCAGGTAGAGGTTTATTATAAATTTTAATAATATGATTAGAAAATCACTTAGTTTATTAGCTGTTTCATTTGTTTTTTTAGCCGTTTCTTGTAGACAAGAAAGTGCAGCCGATAAAATTACAGATGCTGATATGAAAACTGTTGAAGCAGAAAAAGTATTAGTTGGAAAATTACCAATAATAGAATTAGACAAAGAAATTCATGATTTTGGTGCCATTACAGAAGGTGATGTAGTGGAAACAGAATTTACCGTTAAAAATGTTGGGGAATCTGATTTAATTATTTCAGATGCAAAAGGAAGTTGTGGTTGTACTGTTCCTCAACCACCAAAAGATCCAATTAAACCTGGAGATTTTGCACCAATAAAAGTATCTTTTGACTCTAAAAATAAACCAGGAGAGCAAGAAAAAACAGTAACGTTAACGACTAATACTGAGAATGGTCATGAAACGTTCAAAATTAAAGCAAATGTAACACCAGCTGCTAAATAGTAGCTTTAATAATTAGTATATGAATTCAAGTTTAGCAATACAATTAGTATTAATGATTGCCGTGTTTTATTTCTTATTAATAAGACCACAACAACAGAGAGCCAAAAAAGAAAAAGCATTTGAAACCGGATTAAAAGTAGGGGATAGAATCATCACTAAAGCAGGAATCCACGGTAAAATTGCAGAAATGAATGAAGATACTGTAGTAGTTGAAACTATGGCAGGTAAAATTAAAATGGAGAAATCTGCTATTTCTATGGAAATGAGCGCTAAATTAGCAGCAAAATAAGATTTTTTAAATAGTAAAAAAGCCGAATTTCAATATTGAAATTCGGCTTTTTTTATGCTCTGTATTTGTCGTTTAAACCTCGTCCTTCTATAATTATTGGAATGATTTTTTCCAGACGAGTAATTTGTGTTTTTTCTTGTTTAGCAGAAGTTATGTATTCAATAAATTCTCTTTGTTTGTAAGGAGCAAATGCATTGAATTTGTTTAAAAGGTCTGAATTTTTATCCAATTCGTTTTGTAGTAATTCAGGAATTATTGTTTCCTTTTTTTCTTTTGGAATAGCCAATCCTTTTTTTCAATTTCAATAGCTTCTTTAATATAGGCTAAAATTAATTTCTCATCAATTTCGTTAATTGAATTGAATCGCATTTGCCTTAATGATTTCGTGTTTTCTTCATTTGCATTGATGAGCAATTTCTTTTCATCTTTCAAAAAAACACCATTGTAAAACCAAATTCCAAAATAGGATTTAAAACCACCGATACCAACTACATTTTTGTTTTTATAGGTATAAACAGGACCACCCCATTTTGTAGTTTCAATTAAAGGTGTTTTCCGAATGATAGCGTGTAATTGCTCTAATTCGTTTTCCCATTGGTTGGTTTTATTCCATTTGTTTTCTTTTTCCAAAATTGTATGCATTTGTGTTTATCAAATATAAATAATCTTCATAAAAAAAAAGAGGAACAAAGTCCTCTTTAATTAAATTTTAGAATTTTACTTTTACAGTAATTGGTTTACCGTTTCTCATTATGGTTACGTCTTTTTCATCGCCAACACTTAATTTGGATAAGCAATCCATATAACCGTATACTTCTTTTATTTCGCAATCTCCAATTTTTACTAGAATATCACCCGCTAAAATTCCCGCTGCATGAGCCGGACGATTATCCGTAACACCATCAATATGTAAACCATCTCCATGATCGGTGTAATCAGGCATAATTCCTAAAGTTACTTTGTATTTTGGAACTACTTTTTCAGTATTCATAGCTGTTTTAGTGAACTCAACTTTCTCTAATTTCTCAATTTCTGAACAAACTCTGAATACATAATCCGTAATGTTTCTTACACCGTAGTAATTGATTTTATCCTCATCATCACTTGGTTTGTGATAATCATTATGAGTACCAGTAAAGAAAAACAACACCGGAATATCTTTTAAATAAAATGAAGTGTGGTCAGAAGGTCCTTGTCCTGCAAGGTCTAAAGTAACATTAAAGCCAGCTGGTTTATTTTTGTTTACGATGTTTGTGAATTCAGGAGAAGTTCCTACGCCACCCACAGTTAACCCTTTATCTGCATTTAATCTTCCAATCATATCCATGTTTATCATCGTTACTACATTAGGATATAATGATTTTAAAGTTTCTGCCATGTGTTTTGAACCAATTAAACCATCTTCTTCGCCTGAAAATAGAGCAAAAATATAATTCGCATTTTCTTTGGTTTTGTTTTTTGATAGCATACGAGCTAATTCCAAAACTCCAGCAACACCAGAAGAATTATCATCTGCTCCGTTATGAATTTCGCCATGTGAATTAGGTTTTGTAGAATGGTTGTGTTCGTTTAAACCTAAATGGTCGTAATGTGCTCCAATAATGATGGTTTTAGAAGCTTTGTTATCTAAAAACGCAATTACATTGGTTCCTTGATTGGCTTTGTCACCCGAACCATCTGTAGCATGAGGATTCAATTTTACTTTGTAATTGAATTTTTGGAAATAACTATTGTTTGCATAAGGTTTTAATCCTAAAGCTTTGAATTCTTTTGCAATATAATCGGCAGCTTTTTTCTCGCCTTCTGAACCCGTTAAACGTCCTTGTAATTCGTCAGAAGCTAAATAACTAATGTGTTTCTTTAGTGACTTTGGTTGTGCAATTTCGGCAGCATCACCTTCAACCCAATCCGCGATGAACACATTGGTTTCTCTTGGTTTGCTTTGCATTCTGTTACTAGAGAACACCAATTTTTTTCCATCAGGAGAAAACATTGGAAACGCATTAAATTCGCTTTCCCAAGTAATTTGCTGTAAATTTTCACCATTGGTATCAATCATGTACAATTGGAAATCATAACCACGTGTGGAATGATGATTCGAGGAGAAGATAATTTTTTTATCAGAAGGGTGGAAGTAAGGTGCCCAATTGGCTTTCCCAAGATTCGTAATCTGTTTTAAATCAGTACCATCGATGTTGCAAGTATAGATTTCCATTTCAGATGGCGCTACTAAATTTTGTGCTAATAAATCTTTATACTCTTTAATCGCTTCAGGCGTTTTTGGACGAGATGAACGGAATACGATTTTCTTACTATCATGCGAAAAGAAGCAACCACCATCATATCCTAATCCAGAAGTGATTTGTTTTAAATTGCTACCATCAATATCCATTACATAGATTTCCAAATCACCACTTCTAATACTGGTGAACGCAATTTTTTTTCCGTCAGGTGAAACCACAGCTTCTGCATCATAACCTGGAGAATTAGTGAATTGTTTTACAATATTTCCTTTTAAATCAGCCATGTAAATGTCAAATTCAGGATAAATTGCCCAAAGATATTTACCATCAATTGGTTTTGGTGGAGCCGGACATGCATGATCTGCTGCGTGAGTGGAAGCGTAAATAATATGTTTTCCATCAGGCATATAGAAAGAACAAGTAGTTCTTCCTTTTCCAGTTGAAACTAATTGTAAGCTTTTTTCATTAAATTCTTGAGCTTGTAAATCCAACATAAAGATTTGGTCGCACGAAACTCCAAAGGCTTTATTGGTAACTTGAAGCGTTAGTTTATCTCCTTTTGGACTAAAATAAGCTTCGGCATTATCGCCACCAAAAGTTAATTGTTTGATGTTTTTAAGATGTTTTTCTTGTGCTAACGTAATTGTAGAAATTGAGACAAGCGCAACTAATAATAGATTCTTTTTAAGGTTTATTTTTTGAAACATAATTGTTTTGATTTTTATTGAATAAGAATAGAATTGCGAATATACAAAAAAAGACAAGCTGTAAATTGCCTGTCTTTATAATAGTTATCTATTATGAAATAGATTTATTTTTTAGTTGTAGCTGTAATTTCAGCAATTTTCACAATAACTTCAGTAGCTTTAACCATACTTTCAACAGGAACATATTCATATTTCCCGTGGAAGTTATGACCACCTGCAAAGATGTTCGGACAAGGTAATCCTTTGTACGATAATTGACAACCATCAGTTCCACCTCGAATAGGTTTGATGATTGGTTTTATACCTAATTCTTTCATCGCTTTTTCGGCAATTTCAACAATATGGAAAACAGGTTTTACCTTTTCTTTCATGTTGTAGTATTGGTCTTTTACTTCCTCAATTACGATTTCTTCACCAAATTGTTTTTGCCATTTTTTATTGAATTTATTGGCTAATTCATGTATAAACTCTTTTCTCTCTTTGAATTTTTTAGCACTATGGTCGCGAATGATTAATTCAACCACTGTTTCTTCAATACTTCCAGAAATTCCAACTACGTGAAAGAATCCTTCGTAACCTTTAGTTTTTTCAGGAATTTCTTTCTTTGGTAATTTAGAAATGAATTGGTTGGCTAACAACATCGAGTTGATCATTTTTCCTTTAGCATATCCTGGATGAACGCTTTTTCCTTTGAATGTAATTTTAGCTCCAGCGGCATTGAAATTTTCGTACTCCAATTCTCCAATTTGACTTCCATCCATGGTGTAAGCCCAATCACAACCAAATTTTTCAACATCAAATTTATGAGCACCACGACCAATTTCCTCATCTGGCGTAAAACCTACACGAATTTTACCGTGTTTAATTTCTGGATGTTGAATAAGGTATTCCATTGCCGACATAATTTCGGTAATACCCGCTTTATCATCGGCACCAAGTAATGTAGTTCCATCGGTAGTGATTAAAGTTTGTCCTTTATATAAAAGTAAATCTTTGAAATAACTTGGTGATAAAACGATATTTTGTTTCTTATTTAAAACGATATCACCACCATCATAATTTTTTACAATTTGAGGTTTTACGTTAGCTCCAGTAAAATCAGGTGTAGTGTCGTAGTGAGAAACAAAACCTATAGTAGGAACTTCGTGTTTTACATTACTTTCTAAAGTAGCCATAACATAACCATTTTTATCGATAGTTACATCGGTCATCCCCATTACTTTTAGTTCTTTTACTAATAGATTGGCTAGGTCTAATTGTTTTTTTGTGCTTGGAGTAGTATCTGAATTTGGATCAGATTCGGTGTCTATAGTAACGTAGCTTATAAAGCGATTTATAATATGTTGCATAATTAATATTTTGTACAAATATAAATATTAATACGGTATTTTTAGAGTATAAGAGCAGTACTATTTAAAATAGGTATTTCTTATAGTAGACTACAACTCTTTATCAATAAAATCTATACTTATATAAAAAATAACATTCTAAAGTATAAAAAAACCATTTTAAATTAATCGAAATTTGATCAACTTTAAAAACAAATAATTAGCTTTATGAAAAGAGTATTAGTAACAACCAGTTTATTTCTTGGGTTATTTGCAATAGCACAGGAAACGGCTACTTGTCCAGTAACAGGGAGAACGATGAGTATTTCTAAAGAAAATCCTCACAGCGGACCTCATGCTGCTGATTATCACAACAGCAAGAATAGCACTACTACCACTCCTGCAACTGTGGGGACTACAACAGTTGATAGAAACAAACAGTGGTGGCCAAATCAATTGAATTTGAATGTATTACGTCAGAATTCTGAAAAGTCAGATCCTATGGGAGCAAAATTTGACTATGCAAAAGAATTCCAATCGTTAGATTATGAAGCTTTAAAGAAAGACTTACGTACCTTAATGACACAATCACAAGAGTGGTGGCCAGCCGATTTTGGTCATTACGGAGGATTGTTCATTCGTATGGCGTGGCACAGTGCGGGAACGTATAGAACTGGCGACGGTAGAGGAGGAACTCGTGCTGGAATGCAACGTTTTGCACCTCAAAACAGTTGGCCAGATAATGGTAACTTAGACAAGGCACGTCGTTTGTTATGGCCTATCAAACAAAAATATGGTAATAAAATCTCTTGGGCCGATTTAATGATTTTAACAGGTAACGTTGCATTAGAAGACATGGGCTTTAAAACCTTTGGATTTGCAGGAGGTAGAGAAGATGTTTGGGAACCAGAGTCGCATGTGTATTGGGGACCAGAAACCAAATGGTTAGATGACCAACGTTATTCGGAAGGAAGAAAATTAGAAAATCCATTAGCGGCAGTACAAATGGGGTTAATCTATGTTAATCCAGAAGGGCCTAATGGAAATCCAGATCCGGTATTAGCAGCAAAAGACATCCGTGAAACCTTTGGAAGAATGGGAATGAATGATGAAGAAACTGTTGCTTTAATTGCAGGTGGACACACTTTAGGTAAAACACATGGTGCTGGTGATGCTAAATTAGTCGGGCCAGATCCTGAAGCAGCGCCAATTGAAGAGCAAGGATTAGGATGGAAAAGCAGCTATAAATCAGGAAAAGGGACAGATGCTATTACTTCAGGTTTAGAAGTTACTTGGACATCAACTCCAGCAAAATGGAGTCACGATTACTTAACGTTCTTGTTCAAATATGATTGGGAATTAACTACAAGTCCAGCAGGAGCGAAACAATGGATTGCTAAAACAGATGATAAGATTATTCCTGATGCATTTGGCAAAAACAAAATGCACAAACCCTATATGTTAACGACTGACTTATCGTTACGTTATGATCCAATTTACGAGAAAATTTCTAGACGTTTCTTAACAGACGAAAAAGCTTTCAATGATGCTTTCGCTCGTGCTTGGTTCAAATTGACACACCGTGATATGGGACCTAAAACCACTTATTTAGGACCAGAAGCACCAAAAGAAGATTTAATTTGGCAAGATCCAATTCCAGCAGTAAATCACAAATTAGTCAATGAAAAAGAAGTGAAAGGATTACAAGCGCAAATCTTAGCTTCGGGATTAAGTATTCAAGATATGGTATCTGTGGCTTGGGCTTCGGCTTCAACTTACAGAGGTTCAGATAGAAGAGGTGGAGCTAATGGAGCGAGAATTCGTTTAGAGCCACAAAGAAGTTGGGAAGTAAACAATCCTGCACAATTGAATCGTGTATTATCGGCTTTAGAGAAAATCCAGGCTGATTTTAATGCAAAATCGAAAGATAAAAAAGTGTCTTTGGCAGATTTAATCGTATTGGCTGGAAATACAGGAGTTGAACAAGCAGCTAAAAATGCAGGTTATACCGTTAATGTTCCTTTTACACCAGGTAGAATGGATGCTTCTCAGGAACAAACTGATGTAAAATCATTCGCAGTTTTAGAGCCACAAGCAGATGGTTTCCGTAATTACTTAAAAACAAAATACACGGTTTCTACAGAAGAATTATTAGTAGATAAAGCCCAATTATTGACTTTAACGGCTCCTGAAATGACTGTTTTAGTAGGAGGTATGAGAGCTTTGAATGCTAACTATGATGGTTCTAAACATGGTATTTTTAGTACTTCAAAAGATAAATTAAACAATGCGTTCTTCGTTAATTTATTAGCAATGGGAACTACTTGGAAATCAGCTTCTAACGATCAGGAAGTATTTGAAGGTCGTGATATGAAAACCAACGAATTAAAATGGACGGCTACTCGTGCGGATTTGATTTTTGGCTCTAATTCTGAGTTAAGAGCTATAGCTGAAGTGTATGCACAAAACGATAACCAACAAAAATTTGTAAATGACTTCGTTGCAGCATGGACTAAAGTAATGAATTTAGATCGTTTTGATGTAAAAAAATAAGTTCTTATTTACCCAAATAGGATGGCCTGCAGATGTAATGTTTGCGGGCTTTTTTTATTTTTTTTCCTTAAGAAGAATAAAGTATTGCGATGTTGAAATATTTTTTTACTTTCAAAAGATTTTTACTTTGTTATACAAATTAGGTATTTATACTTAGAAGGATAAGCATTTTGATTTTTAGATTTGCCAATAATTTTAAACTTTAAAAAATGAAAAAAATCTTATCAATTGCCGTAATTTTATTTACGTTGTTATCATGTAGTTCTGATGATAGTAATTCTAGAAACTCAGATACTTATATTAAGTTTACTATTAATGGAACTAATTATAATTTCAGAGACATTATTACTGCGGAATCTGGAGCTATTACTATTAATGGAAATAACGGAACGTTAACAAATCCTGGTGATACACAATTAACTCTTTGGTTGCCATTAATGCTATCAAATGGAACTTTTGATGTTGATGATAGTTTTGAAAATCCGTATCAAATTTCATTTGATTCTCAGGCATTGAATTTTGATTTTGATTTTGCGGAATTAGGAACTATTACAATAACACAATCGACAGGTGATTATATCAAAGGAACTTTTACAGCAACTATAACAAATAGTAATGACCAAACTATTAATATTACAAATGGTGAGTTCAAAGCTTATTCAATGGAATAGTAATAAAAATGGAATAAAAAAAGGTTTACTAATTAGTAAACCTTTTTTTATATAAACCATTTAAGTTTTATTAATTGATTTTCTTTAAGTACCCTACTGTTTTATAAACGATTCCCTCAGATGAAGTTTCGGTTATGTCATATTTCATGCGAGATGAGGTTAATGAAATTACGGTAATGGTTTCAGTTACACCTCCACTGTTGTAAAAAATGTTGGTTCCGTTATATGTATAGGTACCACTTGCATCTGCTGTTGCATTACAATTTACATCATTTTCAATCGAAACATAGGTACCGTTTGATTTGAATTCAACGTAATCTGGACAACTTGAATTCTCTTCAACTGTAATTACAGTTTCGTCAAGAACTCCATTTGTGTAATAATCAAATTTTTCAGACTTCCATTTTCCTACAATTGATGTTGTACTTGAGTCTTCGTCACTGCTACACCCAGTAAACGTAATCATTAATCCTAATGATAGCGCTAATAATAATTTTTTTTTCATTTTTTGAAATTTAATTTAAAGCGTAAAACTAAGTAAAAATATAGATTTGCTTATACGTATTTATACTTAATTCTTGTAATGCGACTTCAAAATTTTCCAAGTTCCAAAGGTTAGCAATAGTCTGTTTATTAGATTTAGAAATAAATTAAGTATCCATGCAGTAAAAAACAGTTCTTTGTTAATTAGATAGATACTATATCCGAATAAATGCAAAAATAGCGTACCACAATAAACAAGAAGTAGTCCGAAAATTATATAGGAGTTAGGATGTGAATTTAAATTAATTTTCCACTGTAATTGTTTGAACCATAAAATAGCGCATATAATGATAAATACCGTTATTATAGCATTTAAAAAGCCATTAATATTTAAAAAGGTTTCATTGCTTACTTTAGGAAGATTTATAAAAAATATTACAGTAAATAGTATTGTAAACGCTATAAAGATGACTTTAAATTTTTTATTTAACAGGTGATAAAAATAATAACTTAAGGTACCAAATGCTCCTACTTTATAGATCATGAACCAAGCAACAGTATTTATTTCTAGTATATAAGAACCAAAATATTCGTACAAACTAGCAATAAATACAAGAACAATGTAGGGTAAAATGGGATTTTTAAATTTGTTAAATTTAGAATTTTTTATGAATATAAGGAGTAGTGGAATAAGTCCTGAAATAATTGCAGTGTAGAAAAAAAAGGTATAAATGGGTGACATGTACATGGTGTGGAATTTTTTACAAATCAACATTAGATAAATTACAAATCCAAATTATAATGCCTTATATTTGAAAACTTGTATAAGACACTTTATGAAAATATTATTACTTTTTACGATAATTTATTCCTTATTTCCCTTACTGTTTTATTGGATTATTAAGAGGAATTTAACTTTGGAAATTAAACCCATTTTACCTTTTGTTATCTTAAGTTTTGTAGGTGGAATTTATGAATTTGTATTTACATTTTTATTGCGAATAAATTCGGTTCCTTGGTTTTACACTTATGATTTTTTATCCTTTTTTACGATTCAATATTTTTTTTATATCATTTTAGGTAAAGAGAGAAAGCAATGGTTTCGAGTGAGTAGTTTGTTGTATTTTTTAATGTTTGTTTATTTGGTTTTTTCTCATACGATGGAAAAATATATGAATAACTTATCGTATTTGGTTTCATTTCTTACTTTATTAATTTTAATTTATGCTCTTATTTGGTTTAAGAGAGTGTTTATGGAGGTTTCATTGCAATCCTTATCGGATAGTCCAACTTTTTACTTTGTTTCAGGATTTTTATTTTACTACACGGGTGTTTTGGTTTTGTTTTTATTTGCGGATGCTATTTATAAAAACGAAAGACCTAATTTTCAATATTATTGGTTGATTAATTTATTTTTTAATATTTTTCACAAGACTTTATTAATACTTGGTATGTGGAAAGCTAGAAAAGAAATAGTGAATTAATTACGTATAAATACTTAGTACTATTAACAGGTTAACTTTTAAATTGGCATAAATTTACGTTTTGCATGGAAATAACTCAAGATATAAAAAACGCATTTATTTTAGGAACAGGTATTATGCTGTTTTTGGTATTTGGTTTGTTGTTTTTAGTACTATTTTATCAGAATCATTTTATGAAGATGAAGCGTAATGAGGCTAATTTATTATTGCAAACAGCACTAGAGAGCGAAAAAAGGGAGCGCGAACGAATTGCGATAGATTTGCATGATGGAGTACAGGGAGATTTAAATGCATTAAAATTTACATTAGCTGGATTAGAATCGGGAGTAGTAGATCCCAAATTTAAAGCTCATGTTCAATTGTTGCAAAGTACACTTCAACAAACAACAGAAAATGTTAGGGTAATTAGTCAAAAATTAATGCCTCCTTTATTAGAACAAAAGGGAATAAAAGCCGCACTAGAAGTATATTTCGATTTTTTGCAATCGCATTCAGAAGCTACTTTTGTATTGAAAGGCGATTTGAATGCTTTTGAATTGAGTTCCCATGAGAAATATGCATTGTTTCGATTGATTCAGGAATTGATTCAAAACATGTTAAAGCATGGTCATGTTTCAAAAGTAGAATTAGTTTTTTTGAGTTATGCAAAAGAGTTGCAAATAAGTATTGTAGATGATGGTGTTTCATTTGATTTCTTTTCTGCATTAGAATTGCGTCATAGTGGAGGTTTACAGAATATTATTTCCAGATTGAAGAGAATTGGTGCAGTCATGAAACAAGTTACTAAAGACGGATTTAATATTTATATCATTCAAATAAAACGATAATACTATGTTTAAGGTTGCCCTTGTAGATGATCATGAATTGTTCCGTAAGAGTCTCATTTTTGTATTAGAACAAATACCTACTATAGAAGTTGTTTTTGATACCGATGACGGAAATTTACTTTTAAATTACTTAGAATATAACACAGTTGATTTGATTTTATTAGACATTCAAATGCCAATTATGGATGGATTTACCTTATGTAAAAAAATAAAGCAATTAAACACAGCTGTTAAGATATTGACCGTATCGCAACTTACCACAAAAGAGTCTATTCATCAAATATTTGAATCGGGTTCTAATGGTTTTTTTTCCAAAAATTCTTCAACAGATTCATTTAAAGATGCCGTATTGAGCATGATTGAAAAAGACTATTATTTTGACATTTCTTTATCAGATGTTGTCAAAGAGGCAATTTTATGGAAAGAAAAACAAAACGATAATCGTTTAACTTTAGATAAAGATTTACTTTCACCCCGAGAGAAAGAAATTATATTTTGGTCGGCAAAAGGATTGACTTGTCAGCAAATTGCGGATCAACTCTTTATAAGCAAAAGAACAGTTGAAGCTCATAGAAAAACCATAATGGATAAGACTAGTTGTTTGAATATTATTGAAGTAGTGGTTTTTGGTTTAAAAGAGCGCATCATTACTTTAGAGGATTTATAACAATTGCTTGTAAGCCTTATAGCGAGAAAAAGTATTACTTCAGGTTAGAAGCACTTTAATGAATAAAGCATCAATGACTAATTCCGGTGAAAGTAAATGGAAAAATTATAAAATGAATAAACCTGTAAAATTATTTTACAGGTTTATTTGTGGAGTCGCCGAGAATACAACCTTTCTCAAAACTTCATATTTTAAAGGGGGTGTGAGAGGTTACTAAATTAGGGTAACCGATTTTACCACCTTTTTAAACTAATCAAATTATCTTAAATCGTATACTGTAAATTTAAGCATAATTTTTTGAAAATCAACACTAATTTTTGAACTAGTTACAAGTTTTTTCAGTGATTTAGCAGTCTTTATAGCTGTTTAAATTTTATCCTACTATGCAACGCACTACGTGTTCTAATTTAAGTCCAGTATACTCGCAAAATTCTTCTATTGAGATTAGTTGATGTTGTTCTTTATTAAAATGTTTCTTAATCTTCAATAGATATAATCTTGCTTGAGCGTATTCTTTTCCCATGATGCGCTGCACGTCTTTTGGATATATACATACCCTGGTGCTGCTTGGTATCACTTCTTTTAGTTTTAATACTTTATCTATGCCTTTGACTAGGCTTTGCCTAACTTTCAACAACAGACAAATTTAAGTAAAATTTGAATGATTGGTATAATTAAAATAGTTGATTATTTATGTTTTTGTATGTTTTCTAAAAGAGAGAGTTTGAAATATGAATTTAATAAATGAAACTTTGAATAAATCATTCGGGATTTAGTTGCAACGATTATCGAAATGAAAGTGAAATTTGAAAAGGAGTATTAATCAAAAACTTTAGAAATTATGGCTAGACAGAAAGGCATAATTAAATTGAAAGGTACTATCGGGGATATTACCTTTTATAAGACGCAGGATGGTCACTTAGCTCGCGAGAAGGGAGGAATTGATGCTAGTAGAATAGCAAGTGACCCTGCGTTTCAGAGAACGCGTGAGAATGGCTCTGAATTTGGTAGAGCAGGTAAGGCAGGAAAAATGCTAAGAACTGCTCTTAGACCATTGCTTTTAAACTCTGCAGATGGTAGAATGGTTAGTCGATTGACACAGGCAATGATGAAAGTAATTCAAGCGGATACAGTAAGTGTTCGTGGTTTGCGTAACGTTATTGATGGTGAAGCTGAATTGTTATTTGGATTTGAATTCAATATTCGTGGTAAATTGGGAACCACTTTATTTGCTCCGTATGTGGCATCAATTGATCGTGTTGCAGGTGAGATAAAAGTAGATTTGGCTTCTTTTATTCCTGCGAATATGATTGCAGCTCCAAGTGGTACGACACATTTTAAGATTATTTCTGGAGGGGCAGAAGTTGATTTTGAGGCTGAAACGTATGTGGTAGCAACTTCTGAAACCGCAATCTTGCCATGGGATGCAACTGCAACTGTTCCAATTAATCAGGTAAATGCAGTTACTGCTAACTCAACTAAGCCTTTATTTTTGGCTCTAGGTGTTGAGTTTTATCAAGAGATTAACGGTCAGATGTATCCATTGAAAAATGGTGCTTTTAACCCATTATCGATTGCGAAAGTTGATAGTGGTGTTTAATCTGAAGTTAGAAATTAGAAATCAGAATTTAGAAGTATGGTTTTATTTTTAACTAGAACTTATTTCCCTGATGGAACTAATGGTAAACTCGAAAGCGAGGGTAAATTGATTTGTTATACAATTGAATTGCCGTGGAAGATGAACGAGACGAAAGTTTCCTGTGTTCCGGAAGGGAAATATTTTATTAGAAAGCGATACAGTGCGAAATATAAGTGGCATTTAGAATTGGTGGATGTTCCTAATAGAATGTATATTTTAATACATCCAGCTAATAATGCTAAAAGGGAATTACAAGGCTGTATTGCACCGGTTACCCAACTTTCTGGACCTGGATTAGGTTTAATGTCGAGAAAGGCTTTTACTAAGCTTAAAGACTTTGTTTATAAAGCTTTGGACGAAAATGAAAGTGTTGAAATATTTATTCAATCTTAAACTTAGATTATGAAAAAAATTATAAATAGAGCTACAGCTCCCACACCAAAGTTTTTTAAAGTGCTTCGAACTGTTGGGTTAGCATTGGCAGCAGTAGGAG
This sequence comes from uncultured Flavobacterium sp., assembly GCF_937967675.1. Lineage (GTDB taxonomy): Bacteria > Bacteroidota > Bacteroidia > Flavobacteriales > Flavobacteriaceae > Flavobacterium. The sequence continues at coordinate 42,940 of NZ_CALBSN010000090.1, forward strand.
GGACTATTTTAGCAGCTCCAATTGCTTTACCTGCAATTATAACTACTATTGGTGGTTATGCAGCTGTTGCTGGTGGAGTTTTATCAGCTGCAAGTCAGCTTACTACAACTGATGATAGCAAATAATCCTACATTGATTGGAACTGCTGGAGGTACATTTTTAAGTATTGTACCTAATCTTTCTTCTGATGATATTGCCAAAACGGTTATTTTAGCTACCGTTGGAGCCGTTGTCAGTTTTACGATTTCGTTACTACTTAAAAGCCTAAATAAGAGGCACAAAAAATAAGTTTACCCCTAGTTGTGGTGACCTTTGGGTTAAACAAAATGAAAGCCTAGTTGTGAGACTGGGCTTTTGATTTATATTTTTGTTGGTTAAGATTTTTAAGAATTGAGTTTTAAATCAATTTTTGTGAACTTATTCTCATTCTCAAAATATCTAATAGTAGTTGTTTCTTCTGTATTATCTTCAATTGTATTATCAATTAACTCCATAATAAAATCCAAACTATCAGGATAATATATTTTTAAATCATTAAATACAGATGCAATATAATTTTGACCGTTATAAAAAAAAGCGGTTCTTATGACCGTAACCAAAAGATTTAAACCTATTTTCTCATTCAGACCACATAATGTAGCATTTTTCCATGCCTCAAGATCACCATTGCGAAGTAAAGCAGAAAATGAAAAAGCAATAAACGCATTTTCGACATTGTCTTTTTTTGATTCTTGAACACCTAGATTGAACCAAGCTAAATCATATAAAAAATCATATTGAAGAGCCTTTTCAAATTCACCTTTTTTAGTGAATTTAATTGCAGTTTTTTCATCACGTTTTTGTAATGATGGGTAACCACTGTCTAATAGAGACTTTAAACATGTATATTTTAATACCCATTCATCAATATGTATATTATTTACGTTCTCAGTAAGGAATTGATCTATTATATTTACTGCTGATGAATAATCTCCTAAAAACATAACAGAGTCAGCTAATAAAGCTTTAGCCAAATAATAGTCCGTTTGTAATTCAATAGATTTTGAATAGAATTTACTAGCAAAATAAAATTTCTTTAAAAGAAATAAAACACCTGCCATTTCATAATAGTAATAAGCTTGTTTTTTATATTCTGGATTATATTTTCTAGCTTCTAAATAATATTTTAAAGATATTTCAAATTTTTTTGAACTCCTAAAATGATTTCCTAGGTTATAAAGAGCAGTCGATATACTTAACTTATCTTTTTTAAATTTTGCAGTTTCTAGTTGTTCTACTAAAAAATCTTCGTAAATTAATAGCTTATCTTCACTAAAATCCTTTTTAATTGAAATTAAAATAACACTCATTATAATTTCAATTAAATTATCATCATCACTAACTTTAAAAAATTGTGAAAGTTCTTTTAATGTTTCTTCAAAATAATTACCTTGAATTAAATGATGTAAAATATTTATTATAAAATCTTTTTTTTGTTTTATTATGGCGAGTAAACCATTCTCAAAAATAACATCATTACCCAAATTATTCTTACCAATATCAAATAATACTTGAGCAAAAGTAATTAAAATATATTTTGTAAGTTCTTCATAATGATGTTCTTGCAGATTGGAAAAATTTATTTTCATTCTTGCAAAAACAAAATCGGTAAAACTCAAAACTATTTGATCTTTATCAACTTTAATCTGTAAAATAGAATCGTTAGAAATTTTAGTTAACTTAAAATAGTTATTCTTTTTTTCAATACAATTTTTTATTATTGAAATATTTGAAAAAGGTATTATTGTTCTATTTTCATCATAATCTTCTCTTTCAACAAAAGTTTTTATTGGAAACTTAATCTTACCTTGTTTAATAAATAATTGTCGTTGTAAATAATCTATAATACCTTGATGACTCGTTTCATCCCATAAATTATTTTCAAAAAATAATACATTTATATATTTATTTTCAGTTTTAAAATTTGTGATATTTTGTGACCACCTGTAATAAAACGCCTTTTTATGTGATGAATAACGAACAATTAAAACAGGTATATCATAATTAATAAATTGTATGATTTTTTCATTTTTAAAAGATATACTTTTAATTGTTTTATTTTTATCGGAATCCGTACCTTTAAGTTGAACCCAAAAAACTAAACCAGTTGAATTTCCTTTATTATCAAAAATTTCAACTTCACAATCAATACCATAGTCGTCATTTTTATCTCTACAAACCCAAAATTTAGGTAAAGATTTCTTAAAAAATAGTCTGGATTCATCTTCAATTAAATGATTTCTCGTTCTTTGTCCCATATTGTCCTTGAGAATTAATAACAATGTTTAATTAAAACGCAGTTTACGAAATAAATTTTTATTCTTACCATAAATGCTTTGGTCCATCAATAGATTTTCGAATTAAATTATCATAAGTTCTAATCTTAATGTTTTGTTTTGAAAAACTATTATTTAAATACATTAACCTCTGTTTTTCTCTTTCATTAAGTTTGCTCCATCTTCCTAAAACTATTAAATATTCAAAGGTACAATATTCATTTCCACCAAATCCATTCCATAAAGCTTCTAATTGATTTTTCGAACAATAAATAAAATTTCCTTTTTCACCTTTTTTTGGAAATTTAGGAGATTCTTTCAATAAACGGAATGAAGTATTAAAGAAAGTTTGTTTATTTGATTGAATCCATTCATCCCAATCGTTAATTTGCCCTAAAGCAATTTGCAATTTATTAGCTGGAGTTAATTTTTTGGTAAATAATTTATCGTTAGGTCTTTCAATTTCAATTAGTAAAACTCTGCAACCACCTTGACTAACGCTAAAAATAGCGTAATCTGCAAAATTAAAATTACTAATTGGAGGCTTCATTAAAATCCCTAGGTATGTTTCATCAGAAGATGGAGCAAGTCTAAATAGGAAATGAGAATTTTGAGATAAAAAAAATTGAAAGCTTTCTTCAGATTCATCTTTCAATATCAATTCGGCAAAACCCTCTATTTCTTTAAAGCTTGGTGATTTAGTTAATTTATGAACTTTGTTTTCATCTCCGAGTATAAGAGGGTCAAATATTTCATTTAATATTTCCTGAATATTTTCTTTCATTTTCGTTTTTATAAGTTTTAACATACTAATTTAAAAATGCAATAATGTCAAGTTCTTAAAAGAAAAACTAGTTAGATTTAAGGTACTTCATAACAAATTTGCTCTTTCAAATATAAATTAATTCTTTCAATTTAATTTCTTTTATAAAATTAAAAAGCTCAGACCTTTAGATCTGAGTTTTTAGTTATTTTTTTCTGTAACTCATTAAAATAGCATTTCTAATTTCGTTGATTAGGTGGATATTTTTTGCGTGGTGAGCTTCTTGTTCTTGCAGCAGCTTGAGTGCTTGGATGTTTTTATGATGCAACTCGTGTTCACGCATCAATAGGGTTGCTTTTGGATTGAACTCTTTTTTGAATTCATAGAGGGATAAGAACGGAATAACCGAACCGCGAAGAAAAGGCATCCAGAATTTGGATTTCCATAGGCTAATGGCTATCCAAAAAATGTCCTCTTTTTGAGCTTCGGTTTGAAATACAAGTACAAAGCTGTTTGTAAAAGCTTCATTGCTAGGTTTTCCGCTATTTAGTCCTTTTGATAATACGAAAAAGTGCGGTTTGGCATAGTGCGCCCCAGGTTGATGGGTTTTAATAAAAATAGTGTCCATAGTACAAGGATTTAACAGGTTAACTTCCTTCGTCTTTCCTTCGTGATTGCCCGAAATGTGAATGGAAACCGAGATGCCCCACACACATTTTTGCAAAAGAAAAAAGGAAAAAAAGAAAGCCCTTTTGCCTTGTGGAGGGTTTCAAAAAAGCAAGTTTTACGGGTAAAATACTACCCTTATGCGTCTGTGGAAACGCTAAGTGGATGTGGTGGTTTTGAAAATGTATGGGTGGAGATTTTATCCGGAACCGAAGGCTTGAACTTGCTTTTTTGAATACCCGGAACAAACCTTTGGCTTCTTTTTTATCCTTTTTTTTGTAAAAATGTTTACCCAAAATGTTCTTATGAAATGAGGTTTTAGGGGTGTTCAATCGGGACTTGTGAATAAGGGTGTGTTTTTTTTTTTTTGCTAGACGACCTCGACTACGCTCGGTTTGACAATATGGTTTTGTGAAGATGAGAAAAAAGAAAAACACACTCTTGTGATAGTTTGATTTTTGAGGATGCTTTGAAAGTGTTCAATATTCAGTTTTTAGTGTTCAGTGGAGAGTGTGAATTGGAAATGGGAAGCATCTTCAAAAAACAATGCAAATTACGTTAGCGGTAGCGTTCCTTTTCTTTTTCGGGTGGGTGCGGCTGGGAGCGGATATTTTACATAATAACCCTTATAACTTTCAGGGGGACTGCGTGGGGTGTTGGGAATGAATTATAAGGTTTATTATGTAATAATAGCTTGGGAGTGGTTTTTGTGTGTTTTTAGCGTTTGTTTTTGGGATTGGGTGTAAGTGGATAAAAAAAGGCGGACTGTGCGCGAGGGGTTGGGAAAACAGGGAGCCTTTTTTTATTGACTTACTTTGGGTAAAACAAGTGCTAAAAACACACAAAATACCACAGGAGCGTTGGGGAGCGTTGGACTGGGTGGGTGAAATTACATCAGCGATAGCGTGCCGATTTTTTTACATGAAATTAGCGAAATGAAGCAAACAAATAATTGATGCTAGGAATACTTGGACTAGGAGCGATTTTTGTGCAGGTGAATTAGTTAATGAGATAGGTCACTTGTACTTAAGATATTTGTTTAAAAGCTTTGTAATCTATATACTTCGGTGAATTGGTAAAATATTAGATCTTCCTAATATTACAAAATTATTAAGGTTTTGTATAGTTTAAAATATCAAAAGTTAACTTTGAAAATGGTCTTTTATAATAATATTGATGATTAAAATTTGTTCCATAAAGGGTTGCTCTTAATCGACTTAATCTAGGTTTGTTTGCTAAAGGTATTTGATTACTAATAGCACTTATATAACTTATTGGGTACATTCTTTGTTTATTAAGAATATCTTTTATTATTTCTTTATGAGTTTTGTATCTTTCTAGTAAACCTATAGTTTCGATAGATTTTTTAAATTCTTCTTTGTACTTAGTTTTAATTAGAACTAGATTCAATTCTAATTTACTTGTATCTGTAATAAAACCTGCTCCAATTGGATTTAATAGAAAAAAATAGGAATTATTAACATTGACATTAAGATGAGGATTGAAAAAATCTGCATTTTGATTCAACTTAACAAAATTACAGGCTTTACAGCATGGCACTAGATTAAAGAATGAAATAGCAAGAAATGGATAATCTATTTTGGAATAAATATGATCCCAATCAAATGTTCTTCTAATAGGAGTTACACTTCCTCTATATCTAAATGAATATGTGAAGTTTTCGTTACAATATGGACAAGTGAAGATATCTAGATTATCAGCTAAATACGAAGAAGAGTATTTAATACCAAGTTTTCTATTTTCATAAATACCTTGAATGAAATAATTATACAGCGTTTCGAGGTCAAAATCTGTTTTGATTATGCTTTTATCAGTTAAAGGCAGTGTGTCAAAATAAGTTTTAATTTCATATAATTTTAGAGGACTAGCTTTTAATAAATCTTCAAAATTATTGATGATGTTTCCAAAATGTAATTTCACCAAAGCATCTATTTTTTTAGTACTATATTTTTTTGCAGTTGTATTACAATAGTCCAGAATAGATTCTGAATGAGTTTCTAAAAAAGATTTGTAATTTGAATAGTGGACACTAATCATTTTAATTCGTTTCTTTATTGTTATTTATATCTGTTTTGATAAACTCGTAGTATTCATCAAAATTTTTCATTTTTTGAAAATCAATCATTTTTTGAATCTCATCTCGAATTAAAGATTCTCCAATTAACTTATTGAAATTCTCAACTTCAAGTATGTTTACAAAATCGGATTCCTCATTATTAAGAAACTTTATAGCTTGATTAATTTTATCAAAGGCAAACTCACTAATAAACTCCTTAACATAAAAACCATCATTAAAAAGTTCGAAAATATTTCCTCCAAGAGTTGGTAAGTGATTTTCTGATTTAGAAACTTTACAATAACCATTCTCATCTTTTATTAAAAATATCAGATTGTGTTTTGGAATATCAGAAACTATAAATGGAGAATGTGAGGTTATAATCATTTGAATTCCCTTATTAAACTTTTTAGCATAAAGTTGAAAGAACTGAAATAAAGTATTAATATATTTTCTCTGCCACTCAGGATGTAGATATAATTCTCCTTCATCAATACTAATGATTATATTGTCCTTATGAGAGTATTTAAATGCTTCATGAAATTCTGATAATTGGTATAAAATAGCATCTTCACCTGAACTAAAAGGTGTAATACTGTAATTTATTAGAGCTTCTGATCTGAAATCTGTTATTAAAAGTATTTCTTTTAGAAATTTCCATAAATTCTTGTTTAAGGATAGTTCAAAATTTCCATTACCAAAAAACTCTTTAGATTCTGATATTTCAATGTTTTCAAGTAAAACATCTAGATTCTTCAATAAGTCATTTATTTTATCAATTTCATAGTTTTGTTTTTGACTTTTTTGAGTTATTAAATATTCATATATAGAATTGAAAATATTATCATCTAAAGAAAGTGATTCAACAAATGCTGATACATTCTTTAGATAACCAAATTCACCAGTTCGTTTAAAAAAATCATTATAGAAGGCAAAAAATAAGTAATGAAATTTAATTCCTTTTTTAAGCTTTTCTTTAAAATTGACTTCTTCATTATATAATTTAAAACAATGCTTAGATATGTCTGCTAATCTCTTAAAATCATATTTAGAACTTTCAATCAATTTAATTGTTTCTGGGAAAATATTTTCATTGAACCATATTGTTATTTTTTCCGGAAATTTAATATCTCCTATAATTGAAAATTGATTTTCAAAACTATCAGAAAGAAAATTGACCATTCTTTCTAATCTTTCATTCTGATATATAGATTGTAAATTGAAGCTTTCTTCTAAAAATAAATAGGTTTCATTACCTTCCTTCTTTTTATTGTAATCTTTTAAATATTCAGAAACCTTACTAGGTGAAAGTGATTGGCGTAACTGATAATCAACCGAACGGTTTAAAGGATTGTCTAATCCTAAGTAGTTTACGTTTTGGTTTGAACTTAAATTTGAATAAAAAATTAAATCAATTTCTTTAAAGGGATTTATGTTTTTTTTTTTGATTATTTTACCATTTTCTTCAGAGAATATTCCTTTCTCAGGAAGTGAAATGTTAATAGTTTGTTTTTTTCCAAAATGGGAAAATGTACTGACATAATCAATTATTTCATATGAGTTATCTTCTTCATTTTCAATAATGACAACCACATTGTTTACTAATGGTTTTTCAGCAGCAATTACATTTATTAATTTTAATAATGAACTTTTCCCTGAACCATTTATACCTATAATTCCAGATATATTTATTATTTCAGAATTACTAAATAAGTCGTAATAATCATCTGTATTCTGAATACTTAAATTTAAAATTCTTTTCTCTTGGTCAAAATTGAATTCGTAAGTATTTCTACCTCCAAAATTAAAACCTTGATTTTTAATTTTCATATAATCTTCAACCCAAATTGCAGCTAATCTCATGTATTGTTTATTATAAGTCGTTTTTATGCTAACCCAGTATAACTTAATTTATCATAATATTCAGATGAGTTTAATAAAATCATCGGAGCATCAATATAAAAATCATTATTAAATCCAAATTTAAAAAATACAGCATATTTATTATGTGGTGGCAAAAAACTTTCCATGTAATCATTAAAAATTTCAACTTGAAATTTTAAAGCTGTGTTTTTTGGAATTATAATTTCATTATTTAAAATAGTGTTTACAGTTTCTCCATCTTTAGGTAATCTAATTTTGTATTTGATTGTTGGTCTAAGTAATGTTGGTATTTCAATCATTGGTCCTGATAAACCAATTGGAAGTCTTTTGTTTTTTAGTTCAATATTAGTTAGTAGAATAGTTTTGTCAGAATTATTGATAAATGTAAAATTGAATATTGGAAATAGTGATTTAAAGCTAACTGCTTCAAAAGCATTCTTGGTTTCTTTAATAGCTTCCCAACCGCAATTTTCATTATCAATGGTTACAGAAATAAATTGAATATCAGCATTTTTATTGATTAAATTATTCTTCCATTTTTTTACTTCATCTATTTGAATGTCTCCTTTTGTGATTTTAGAATGACAAATTGGGCAAAGCAAAATAAGATTATCCATTGAATTATTATTTGGGTTTTCATCAATATGATGAATTTCAAAATGTCCAACATCTTTATTTTCACAATTAGGACATTTCGAGTTTATTTCTTGTTGAAGCATTGCTCTGACTTTGTTAAGCTGAGGAATCGGAACCCTTTTTTTCATGTTATTATTTATTAAATTGTCTTTAAAGTATCCATAACTTTATTTGAATTTAATCGTAAGTGGTCAATTTTTAGCATATCATCAAAAACAGTCAAAGCTTTTTCAATTTGTTTTTTGTTTGCATTAAAATTATTGTTTAAACTGCTATATATTGATAAAACTAATTGAACGGGCTCTGCATCATAATGCCCCCTATCTTGCACAGTTATTACTTTATTAAATTTCATATTTTTTAACAATTCTAAACATTCATTAGGATAATCTTTTGCACATTGTAACAAATACTGTAAAAAATATCTTGGTTGATTTCTGAATAATATTGTTTTAGAATATTTCTTCATAAAAGGAAGCAACTCCTCAAAATTTGAATTATTAAATTTTCTTAAAATTAAAGTTGAGTAAGAACTTGCAAAATCATCATCTATTTGATTTATAAATTCAAATAAAATATCTAGGCATTTTTCATTAATTATTTCCTTCGCAAATAGGTTTTCTTCTGCAATATGCAAAGCTTGTAATTTTGCTTTCTTACTACTATTTATAAATCTGTTATAATATTGCTTGTTTGTATCGTAACCTAATAACCAACTATGAACAATTAAATAACTACCTTTGTCATGTAATTCTTCATTATCAATGACTTTATCCATTAATGGTAGCATATTTAAGTAGAACTTTTTATTAAAGTAGCTAGCCGATTTAAAGCAATACTTAAGTATTAAGGCGTCTTTTGTATCCGTTAGTTTAATGAAAATTTTAAAAGCTCTGTCAATATCTAAATAATTGAGATATGCAAGGTTTAACAATATCGCAACTTTTACAGAAGTTTGTTTGTCATCGCAAGCATTTTCAACAGTAGTAAAAATAGTATCGCTAAATTGAATGTTATAATAACAATGAATTATCCTATGAATTGCTGCACCTCTCACTGAATTTAAGCTATCAAAATGAGGGTCTGTAGGATTATTACTTTTTTCTGGATGTGGGTGATTCAATGCTAAATTAGAAAGGTATCCTAATATTTCATTATCTATAACTTTTTCCTCAATAAAGTAGCTTACGTTCCATATTGAACTCAAAGTATTTGATAAATCGAGATTGAGCTTAATTAATTTTAAATAAAGTTCTTTAACTAATCTCGCATCGAACTTCCCTTTAATTAAGCCATCAATACCCGATGAAATATAATCTATCGAAATATTTTGAATATCAAATAGATCCTTAACTAGAGGATAAAATTTAATCGGATCATTTGTTACCTCTTCTCTAAAACTATTAGAATGCTCACGTTTCCCACCCTTAAAACTATCGTTAAATCTATCTCTTTCATAATAATCATTAAACATTAAAAAACTTTTTTTCCAATCAATTAAAGTCATTTTTTTATATGCACTTAATTCAAGAGGTGGACCAACAACTCCAGATGATATATTACTTCTATCTAATTGTTTTACATTAAGCTTACCAAATTTTCTAAATAATTCTTGATGAGTTCTTTTTAAAACAGGAATAGATTCCATTTCAGTCTTAGGCAAGCTATTTATAAATAAATACTTTTTCTTTCCATAGAACCCAAGTGCTGGTTTTCTTATATTATTACTGTCGTTGTAATAATATATATCCGCAGGGTGTTTTATTGATAAAATAATATTTGCCAATTCTAATTTTTGGCTTTCAGAAAAAATACTAAAACTTTTAGAAATTAATTCTCTCAAGTATAGTTGGAATTTATCATCATAGCCATTAAATCCATTTTTAGAATGAATGATTTTTATGAATTCAAAGACTTCTTCTTTATATAATAATGGGATTTCTGTTAGACCTAGAATTAAAATTTTAAGATGCGAAATAGAATTTGAATCTTTATGTTTTTCATAATAGTTCTTGAAAAACAATTTGTGTTTAGATTTAGATTTGATATATTTTATAAGCAAATTTTCAATTATATCATCCGCATTTTCTTTTATATCACTTTCAAATAATTCAGAGAATTTTGAGTTTTTATACAATGGACTATCTTCAATATCACCCCCTTTTTCATATTTATTATTATCTACTATCTCGTCAAAAATTGAATGAAAATAAAAGAAGCATAAATCTGGATTGATATTATTTATTTTCTCAATTAAACTACTTTGCTCATTAGTAAAGTTTATTGTAAATGAATGTTCTTCGAAACATTTTAAAATGATTGGTTTTAATTTATCAAATACAAAGTTGGGATAATAATTGAAAATTTTTTCTAATATCTTATAATACCAAAAGTTATCTCTGTTTTTATCTTCTATATTGAAATGAAAGTATTTGTCAAATAATACTAATAATTTTTCAAAGGACCAATCATCGACATTAATCAAAAATCTATTTATAAAATTTATCTTTTCATCTGATTCAGGAAGCTTTTCAATAACATTTAGGATTACATCTAAGCCGTCTTTTCTATTATTTATAAATAAACGGAATAACAATGCTAGTCTCATTTCTTTCTGCTTCAAATAATCGTACTTAAGTGAAAGCCCTTGCTTAATAATTTTATTTAAAACTAATTTTTCATAAAAATTGATTTTCCAATCTTTTTGATAATCAAAGTATTTCAATGGAATGTTTTGATTAACAATAAACTTTAACCACCCCAAAGAAAAAATTGAGTTTATGAAAAGTCTGGTTAAGTCAAAATCAGTCAAAATGAATTTTGATACAATATTTTTTTCTTTATTTGTGGGATTTTTTACGTCACCCAAACTTGTTATAACTAAAGTTTTAATGTGAAACCTAAACTTTGATGAAGTTATAAGCTGAGTTATTGTTTTGCAATATTCGTCATGGTTATACTCTCTATAATATTCAGTAACCATTTTAATGATTGATCGAACATATAGACTTTGTTTATTTTCATTAATATAGTTACTTAATGATTTTTTATTTTCAACAAATTGCCTAGAAAATGTATAATCATAAAATGTTTGATGGAAAAATTGTAATTCATTGTTGTTCTCAATTAGCAAATGATTACTTTTTAAATAATTTATTTCTTTTGAATATTGATTTTCAAAAATATTACTGATTGTAATTTGCTGATTCTGATACATTCCGTCTGCTATTTTATACAAAACAGATTTTAATTGTAATTCACTTTTGCTGTATATCAGTTGTTTCCATAGTGCATCATATAAATCCTTCAATGACGACAAAGTATCTATATTAATCTTGCTTGGTAACCTGCAAAATATGTCTAAATGATTTGGAATCGCTAATAATTCTAAAAATTTATCAGAACAATCATTAATTCCATATTTCAATAAAACTTCTTGAACTTTTTCTTTAGATATTCCAGTAATTTTGATTTTTGAATATTCATTAGATTTATAAATACGCAATTCAGCATCATAGTTTAAATCGTAGCTTCTTGTAGATATCACTACTCTAACATTAGAATAGAAAGATAAATCGTATATTAATCTATTATAGGTTTGAATGAATTCCCTATTTGTTGATAATGTTTGTGAAAGCGCATCTAATTGATCAATTACAATTACTAGAGCTTTATTTTCATTTTTATAAAGCTGAACAATTTTTTCAATTGATATATTCTCTTTTTGAAATATTTTTTTTTCTAATTCAATTCTATCTGACGCATAATATTTATCTGCCTTAATACCTAGTACGTTTGTATTATTTTGTTTAAGTTTTAGTAATAAGTCTTTTAGAACTACTGTTTTACCATAACCTTTTTCTCCTTCAAGAATAAATATATTTTTTTGTTCACTAGTTAAATCATTATTAATCCAATTATATATAGCATCTGTTTCACTTCTTTCAATATGGGTATCTGTATTTTCTCCAAAAAGAGTTGGTACATTTTCAAGATAAAAATTTGCTTTATTAATTTCTATTTGGCTTTCATCTAAAGAAATGTTGTTCGTTATGGTTTTATGAATATCTTCAACTTTTTTATCAATATCTGCTATTTTTAAGGAATCTTCAATTTTAAAAACCTGATTATAAAGATTATGTGTTTTGAATAAATCAATTAAATCATTACCGTCTTTTAATATGATAAAATCATCCTTTAAATTGTGTTTAGACTTCATCGAATCTACCCATTCACACCACCATTTATTCTGTTTTAAATCTAAAGTTCTCGGAATACATAATATCCATTTCTCTGTTACAAATTCCCCTGAATTAATTACAGTATTAAAAGAGTCTTTAATTTGTTGTTTTTGGGAAGAACCAAAATCTTCTAGAAAAAATTTACATTGAATGACAGAAATTGGTTCAACACCAATATTACCAATAAAAACATCTATACCGCCATCCCCAACGGATATTTTAACTGTTTTGACATTCCTATCTTTATAAATAACATTAAACAAGGTACCACAATCCCTTTCAAACGCGGCTCTTGCTCCCTCAATATTTACATTTCTAACTTTATAGTCCTGCCAATCCATAATTTTATAGATTTATTTTGTCATTATCTTCAATATTAATTTGAACCTCTTCTCTTAGTTTAATATTTGAATGTAAAAAGTTTCTATCCGCTAAAAGTTTAGTGACTTCATTATATACTTGTTTTTGACCTTTTGTATCACGAATGGTTACAATAAGTGTAAAATCTTGGTTTAATTCTTCTCCATCTTGAATTGCTAATGTTTCAGCAAAATCTCTATATGTGCCTTTAATCTTAGCATACCATTTTCTATTACTAGCCAAACTATCACGTTGTCTAGCATCTTTCATTTCACTTAAATTAACTGAATACTTTTTTACAGGTTGATACTTTTTACCATAATTGAGTAATACTCTTTCGCGTGCATATTCACTCTCGGTATCTTTAATATGTGCACTTTTGTAATTTGAATCAAGTAAAATATTTTGCGTGTCTTCTGGACCAATTTCATTAAGAATGTTAGCTTTAGTAGTGTCACGTTCTTTTATGTTTTCATACGTACCAAACATTAATTCTAAATTTGATTGACAATATTCTGCACCTTGTTTTTCTCTCAATACTGGTTGGCCAACTAAGGTAATTTTAATTTCCCCATAGAAAAACCCATCATCATCTATTAAACTTTCAGGAAATGGAAATTCTAGTATTTCAATAAATTCACCACGATTAATATTTTCTTGTAGAATAAGTGTAATTTCATGTGGGTCATTATAGATTATTTTATCAGCCGATTCAGGAATTCCAAATCCCATTTGATTTACTCTTTCTCTTATAGGTAGAGCAACACCAGTAGGATATTTTGCAGAATGAATTGCCAATGCTTTTAGTAATGTAGGATTAAATTTTTCCTTAATTTTAAAACTTAATTCGGATAATAAAGATGTTACTCTAGGAGTTGCAAAACTTGTTCCTATTATTTTTACAGCATTACCGTTATGATCTATCGCATCAACTCCATTTTGAATTGTTCTACCAGCATTTAAACCAGCATTTCCACCAAACGAAACCAAATCAGGTTTGATGCTGTTTGCGGGACCTGGTCCAATTCTTGTGAATGGAGAGGGATGATTAATTTCAGCTAAATCATAAGTCTTTTTTGAATGAGCAACTGAACCTACAACTAATGAACGAACTGAATCTCCAGATCTAGCTACTCTACTTTTGGGATGACCTTTTTCAAAGTTTTTACAATTGCCTGTAGATTTGCAAATAATAACATCATTTGTTAATTGGATATCGTCTAAAGCTTTGCCAAAATCTGAGAAATCATTTATGTCTGACTCTGCTGCTGTACCAAGAGATAAATTCCAAATTTTTATATGATTATTTTTTTTAATTGCTTCTCTTATATTTTCAACTAATTCATCCTCATCTATAGTTTCTTGTTTTGAGTCAGGAAATACTGTAGCATCAAAAATTTTACAACCTGTGTTTCCAGTCCAATTTTTATTTTGTAATTGATCTCCATATATAATGACACTTGAAACACAAGAACCGTGCATCGGATCAATTAAATTGTCTGGGTATGATGAAAATTTTTCTTCTAATAACCAAGGTGCTAAATATGAATTTTTAGACACACCTGAATCTAACACACCTACAATTGGATATTCAATTCCTTCAGTTGGTAGTTTTACTTCTGCAGCTTTATCAGATTCAACGCTGTCAATTTCTACATGATATTTAGGCATAAAAGTTATAGATTCTAATGCTTCAAAATCAGATATACTATCTAGAACTACTTTAGAGGCGTTTTTAATCTTAAAGATTATTAAACCGGGTGAATAATTAACTTCTTTGGCTTCGATATTATTTTCTTTGCAATAATTTAAAAATACAGTTTTTACAGATTGATTTAATTCAAAATTTAAAAAATCAATTAATGATATTTTTACATTTTGATTTTCTTCAATTTCAGCTATATATGGTTTGAATATTTCAACTGATTCAACAGCAGAAATACCTCTCGCATTTTTTGTATAATTTATGATATTGTTTTTTATTGCAATTCCTTCTTCAACACTATCAACTTTTACAATTGCACTGTTAGAATCTAAAAAACCTATAATGTTATTTTTAGTTACTTTCCCATTAAAAATTTTTTGAATATCTTTTCTATGGGACTTTGCAATAGCATTATCATCTATATCAATTTTTAAAGTCGCTGGTATAAAACTTCTTGATGATTTCCTTTCTTTAAAATCACCTATTAGCTCATCAATAGGGCCAATAAAACTTTCAGCTCTTTCAGCTAATGACGGTCCTGACAACTCCCATTTTGGTATGCTATCGTTACCACCGCCCTCAACTCTTCTATCATCAATTTTTTGCCTTTTTTGAAAAAGCTTTATTGGTAAATTCTTCTTTGCCATCTTATTCTACATTTAAAGCGTTTCTAACTTGTCTAATTGATATATCTAAATAATTTGCTATTTGTTTTTGAGGAATATGACTATCGTTTAAAAATTTAATCATTTCTTCAAATGAATACCTGTTGTTTTTTATGTATTTAAAATATTCAGAAAAAATATCTTCATATTCAAAATCTGTCTTTTGGATTATTGCTCTATAATATGCACTATTGATTATTTTAATTATTTCAGAGTGAGACAGATTATTCATATATGTTTTTAGTACTTCAAATTTTTTTTCATCTGTAGCTAAATCTGAATCAATCTTTTTAAAATAAATTTCTAATATTTTTTTTATTTCTTCAGTATTTGGCTTATTTACATTTATAACTTTTTCGAATCTTCTCCAGATTGCACTATCTAACAATTGTTCATGATTTGTGGCTGCAATTAAAATTCCGTTCTCTAAAAATTCGTCTATATTTTGTAACAAACTATTAATAACTCTTTTTAATTCTCCTGTTTCTTGATTATCATCCCTTGCTTTAGCTATAGCATCAAATTCATCTAAAAATAAAATACAGGGTTTGCTTTTTGCATAATCGAATAGTTTTCTGATATTTTTAGCAGTGTTACCTAATAATGATGATATTAGAGAATCGAATCTTGCAACAACAATTGGTATATCTAATTCTTTAGCAATGTGTTTAGCAATGGTAGTTTTACCACAACCAGGAGGACCATATAATAACAAAGAAAGGTTAACATCTAAACCCCTGCTTTTTATTTCATTTTTTGAATTAACTAATGAGATAAAATTATTTACTGGATCACTAATGCTTTCTGAAACAATTGCATCAAATTTAATGTCTTGTGGAAAAATTATATCTGCAATATTTAATCTTGTATCATTATCTACAGGAGCATCAAATAATTGGTCTTTAAAAACAGGCAACCCTTTGGAGCCTTGAATTGTTTTCAAAATTTTATCTGCAAGTTTATTATCTCCATCTTCTCTAAGTTTTTTTACAAGATGATTAGAGTAATTAATTACTTTTCTTTGATCATTGTTTAAACCGCCTTCAATTATTTTTATTAGTTCAGTATACATTGATGTAAATTTATTTGGGTTTTATGATACAAATATAATCAAATCGTAACACAAAATCAATAAATCGTAATTTTATTTTGTAAAATCGTAATAAATATATTTAAAAGTGTTGTAAAATAAGTATTTAGCGTAATTAAATTTTTAAATATTGATATTTTACTATTATAAATAATATCCCAATTGCAATTTACTACAGAATGTGTAGTGTTTTGCGAATAGTATATTTTTTAAGCTTTGGCAGTAAATTTGATTTATTGCCAAAACTTAACTTTTCATTTCAATGTCGATGTAAGATTTTAGATTATACAATTCGATTTGGTTTTCATCGTCTCCTTCCAATTGTCCAATTTCAATAAACGCGATATCATTAGCAAATGATTTTTCTCCAATTAGATGTTCGATGTGAACATAAACTGCCTCTCGAAGTCTTGGGTTGTCAATATCACTGGAATTTGCAACTTGATTGATGAAATCATTTTGCAAATTCTAATCATTTTATTAATTATTAGTAAAATGATTTCATATGCTTGATGTTGTCTTTTACACCTTTTGTTAAGTTATAAGATAAGGAAATAAAGAAACCTGGGACATAATTTTTATCGGATACATTTTCAATTGTATATTGAAGAGGTAAATTTTTTATCGATATACCAGAAGTTAAAGTTACTCTTTCATATTTTCCAACTGTTAGACTTGGTCTAACAAAAAAGTTATCAAAAGTAAGGGATCCTTCAAAAGCGCTGACTCCAATTCCAATACTAAAACCCCAAGAAAAATAAGTAGCACTTCTCATACTTGCTGTAAAAAATCCAACAAAACTTGGAGTGAAAATCGACTTATCGTTTTTCATTATGACATTTTCATTGCTCTGATTCAATTTAACAGTGTGTGAATATTTATCAGAATGTAAACTACCAGCAACTCCTAAACTAGCATCTAAACGAAGACTTGTATAGGTTGAGAAACATATTTAAAAATTAAATTTTCAGTAGTCATTAAATTTTTATTAGATTAATTAGGCTGTTAATTTTTCAAAATTAATCTAATCATTTGGTTTGTGTTTGTGTGGTTTTAAATCAGGATGTTTAGGTTTTGTTTCAGGTGTGACTCTTCTTCTTTTGTCAGGTGTACCGTCTTCTTTTTTTGGTTTTGGACCTGGTTTTATCGCTTGAATTGTTTGCATGGTTTTACATTTTTAATTTTTATGAAAATTGTTGTTTAGCTTTAATAAATCAATTTGATTTTCTACTTCTTTTTACAGAATAGGTAGTACTAGGTTTTTCTTTAGCTTCTTTTTTTGTGACGTATCTACCTGTTTCTGCGCTTTTGTGCTGTTTGTAGGTTTTTGATTTTTTTTCTTGAGCATTGCTTGTTAAACTGAATGCTAGAGCTACTGCGAATAATAGAATTTTTTTCATGATGTATTTAGTTGTATATAAATGACTCCTAAAATAATATGTTTTAACTGTATATAATTACGGTGTTTTGCTACAAAATATTACGGTTTTACCGTAAAAAAAACACATAAAACACCGTAATTTTTTTAACTGTATAGTCATTACTTTGGTTGCTCAATTAATTACTAACCAAAACACAATTATTATGAATGAACAACTCCAGAATGTCAGACAAAAGGTATTCTTTGTCTTGTTCTTAGCCTCCTTTTTACTATTAGGAAGTGCTAAGGTTTACTCTCAGACTAATAGCGGGCTTGCTTTTTCTTGGGATAAAGAAGTAGGCTGTCAGACTTATGATTATGATGACAGAAAGAAAGTTTTTATAGAAGATAATAGGAGAATCGGACTAGAAATCTGCGATATTTGTTTAGAAATCAGAGGCATTGTGGCAATAGCAATCAGCTTTCTTCTTCTTTATTAATTCTATTTTCATTTAGTTTTACAACTGATCCATCGTAAATAATAGTTCCTCTTTCATGAAATTGTTCTACATATTTTACTATAATAAATCTATCAATTTGGTTAAATGTCATACAAAGACTCTCAACAGTAATGACTTTGTGTCTCATTATAATTTCAAGTATTTCAACATCGGGTTTTGTTGGTACTCTAGTTCCAACAGTTCCAACTTGTTGTTGCATAAATGAAACTTGATTTTTTAATAAATCAAAAGTTTCTTCATTTAGATGTTTTAGATTTGTTTTAATTTCTAATAATTCTTTTTTTAATTTTTCAAAATCTTCATCAGATTTTTTACTAACAATGCTTTTTAAATCTTCAATTTCTTTGTTACGAGAACCATAATAAAAATACATTGAAAGTAATAATGAAATTATTGCTAATATATCAGCAGAGATAGATAGTAGATTTATGTTTCCCATATTTAACTATTATTAGTCTTCATCCAATTATATTCTTCATTGGTAAATCCAAATCCTGCCCATTCACCTGATAATTTAGCAACAAAAATTCTGTCATTTTGATCTATAAACTGTTTTAAATAATCTCTAATAGCAGCACAGTTTGTATTATTAGAAGCAATTAACCAAACAGAACCAGATTGATGCCACCAATTACCGTAACTTTGTATTGCGTTTGTTAGACTATCGTAATCTCGACCCGGATTAGAAAGATCATATGAAATTGTGTATATATTCATTTTTGTAATATTTATTAGTCTCTATATTTTTGTAATATTTTTAGTTTGTGCTTTATTTTTATGTTTATAGTTTTGGTTTATAAATCCGCGCTATCGGTTTATTTTTTATTAATTGAACTCGGATTTTCAATCTTAAATAAATTGGCTAAGTACGGATTAGAAATCCGCGCTATCGGGATAAAGCTTATTACAGTTACAACTATTGTAATGAGCAATCCTATTGAACCAATTATTGTTCCTGCTTTTGTATATTTTCCTTCCATATACTTTAGTAGTATTAAAAAATTAATATTGTAAAATTATATGTTTTTATTTTCAGTGATTTTTATGGATGATCGTGGTTATTTAATGTTATATTGATTTTATTATTCAATAAGTTCATCTGAAGTTTCTTCAACGATTTCCCCCAAAGTGGAATCTACTTTATCAGCTTGTTCTTTTAATAATTTTCTGGCTCTTTTGTCTAATATTTTTGCAATTTTCGATAATCCAGGAATATTTTCAAGCTTTTCAACGGCATCAGATAAACTTGCACTTTTGTCTAATGCATCCATAAGTGGATGATCTGATTTGTTATAATCAGAAATTAATTTTCCCGGGTTTTCAGAATTTACACTCAATATATTGTATAATAATTTTATTTTTAAATCTGCCGACACATCTTTATCTTCAATATTATTTATTTGATGTGACAAACCTTCAAAAGTTTTACTTAAAACTTCTTTATGAGTATATTCTTCTATTAATCTTTTAGATAAATTTAGTTTCTTGTTAGAAGAATAAGCAATCCATAAAATAGGTATGTACATTGGAATAATTGCGAGAACAAATCTTGGACTATCCATAATTACATCATGTAATGATTTACCCTTCCATATAAAAAAAACACTTAAAATAAATGGAATTAAAGACATGCCTATTAATCCCAAAGCTGCATTTCTAAAATTACCAGCATATTTTTTACTTTCTAATAATTCACTTTCTCTTTTTTCTGAATATGCAGAGGCTAAACCTGCTGTTAAAGCATTAGGTAATAGTTTATTTATTTTGTTTAAAACGTTATCATGCTCATTTTTCCAATTCTCAATAGTTTTACTAAAGAAATCTTCTTTTTCTTTAATGAATAAATTATAATTATTTAATGTCTCATTTTTCGTTTTTGTAATCTCTGATTTAAGCAAATCTAATTCTTCACTTAAATCATTATAGGACTCTTCTAAATGGTCTTTTAATCCTTCAATTTTAATCTCAATATCAACATCATTTTCATCTTTTTGAGTATCAGTAAAACCAAATATTTCTCTATGTAAGTTATCAATTTCTTTCTTTTTTGGTTGAATCGATTTATGTAAAACTTCAATTTTAGCTATAATTTCTTCACCTTGATCAAAATTTTCTTCTAACTTTTTTAGTTTTTCAACTAAGACAGAATTATTTTCAAAATTTTCTTCTAAAGTTTCTATACATTCGGTTATATTAGTAATTTTTGAATTTAATTCTGTGTTATAATCACTAATCTTTTGATAACAATCTTCAGATTTCGTTTTTATAGATTTTATTAGTGTTAAACTTTGTTTAGCTTCTTCAGCTTTTGCTTGCGCATTTTCAGCATTGGTTTTTGCTAATTCATAAGATTCATTACTCTTATTTCTATATTCAGAGGCTTTTTTTGATGATTGTTTAGCTTCCTTTTCATAATCAGAAGTTTTCTTTCCAATTTCTTTTTCAAGTTCTAAAAGTCTAGCCCAAAGTTTTTTTCTTTCACTTTCTAGATAATCGTATTTATCACTCATCTTTTTTGTTTCTATCTTCCTTAATTAACTATTTTAAAGAAATAAAAGTTAATTCTATTATTTTGATAATGATTTAGTTAAAATCATTTTAGTATTCTAGGAAAAGCTATCGGACAACGTTCCAGCGTTTTTAGCAGTTGCCTTTTCTTTTTAGTTTTCTATTTTTAGCCTTCATTTAGCTTTTCATTTTCTGTTAAGTGTATATTTTAATCGTGCGGATGTCTTGTTTACTTTGGCGGAAGGTTTATCTATTTTAGCCGTTACCTTGTTTAGTTGAGCCAAGGCTTTGTTAAGTTTATAATATCTTTTTATGAAATATGTTTACTTTTTTATTTTTGGTTTAAAATGAAATATCATTGTGGAATCATCATCTTCTGAAATATAATCAAGCTCTTCAGAATTTAATTTTAAAAGTTTAAGTTTAATTTTTTGATTTATATCAACAAGTGTCAATTCTATTGTATTTGTTAAATAATTAAATTTCCAAATCCCGTTCATTGTTTGTTCAGAATCGTTCATTTTGAATTTATTGTTCTTATAAAAAATTATAGACTCATCTTTGTCAAATTCTTCTGCGTTTTTAATTTTACCATTCTTTTCTAAAGTTTCAAGTTTCCATTCTTTATACAAGCTATTAAGGTCAATTTTTTCTTGAGCATTACCTATTGAAATTACAATTAATGCTAAAAATGTTATTATGTTTTTTTTCATGATTATTTGATATTACCGATTAATTCTAATTTTACAACTCCTTTTTCTGCATTACACTGAACAAAAACAGTTGTTTTTGTTTTGCCTTTTTGATTTGGTTTTGGAATGAATGAAGCTTCGATACTTACAATTTCATTTAACCGACATATTTTCTTATCGAATTTTGTTACTGTACATGTACAACTTGGTAAAACTTGTTGAATTACAAAAGGCGTTTTTGTAATATTTTTTATTTTAAAAACATGTTTTATTGTATCATTTACAGAAATTATTCCAAAATCAAATGGATTATTTTCAACTTCAATTTTTGTGAGTTTATCAAAAGTTGCTTCTTTTTTATAAGTCAATACACCTAAAAGTAATATTGAAAATAAAATGGCACCTGTTATTATTATTTTCTTCTTCATTTTAATTTTTCATTAATACTGTAATACCAATCATTAAATTACTCATTGCATTACTTTTTCTATTATGCAAATCATTTTTTGCCCAACCTTTATTTCTATAGTTATACCATGTTAACTGTTTATTCTCTCCATATGTAAACCGAAATCCTGGAGCAATTTTATCACCTTTTTTAGATTCATTGTTTTCATCTACTAATTCAATACTAACACAAACCCCATCTTCTAAAAATGGAATTTTTTTGTCTTCTAAATCAATAACATATTGGTAAGTTTTATTTTTGGGGTTTATTATCAAATCCTCTGTTAAAAGATTTTCTTCTGGTTTGTTTTCAATTTTATTGTATGAATATATTTTAATTCTAAATTTAGCAATAAAATCAGCATTTTTATTTTTTCTGATATACAATTTTAATGATTTTATTCTACCAAGTTCAGCTTTTGGATTTTCAATTAAACAAGCTGTTTCATGCCCAATTAATGAAAACATGGAAATATCACCTTCTCTTGTTTCACTAATATTGTATTTCTTGTTATATTTTATTCTTTTTTGTGTTACAATTATTTCCTTTAATTGATTTTCTTCTGTTGTTAAGCTTATATTTAGTGAATAGTCCTTATCTTCTTTATATTCTTTCAAAGAAAAATACTTTGATTTATAACCAATGTAAGAAACTTTGATTGAATCATTCAAATTCCCCTTGATATTTAAGCTAAATTTTCCTTCTAAATTTGTATTTGTACCATTATTACTTTTTAATAAAGTAATATTAGCAAGTTGCAAATATTCACCTGTAATACTATCTTTAATTGTTCCTTTCAAAGTTTGACCAATATTAACAAAAGGCAATAAAAGTAAAATTATTAATGTTTTTTTCATCTTTAAAATATTAACCCTATGCTTGCAAGCAAGCATAGGGTGTTAAATTGAGCTTATATTAGCAAGCTACAACTTCATAAGTTTCCCAAGTAAATAAACCAAATAATGTAGAGTGATATGTGTGCGTACCAATGCAACCATTTTCAAAAACATGAACAAACTGTGCTACAATTTTTGCGTTTGATGGTGTTGAAAATAATAATGTTGAGGCTAATAAGCCACCGAATAAAATTGCTTTTACTTTTTTCATTGTTTTAAAATTTAAATTTATAAATAATTTTTGTTTGCTTATTTCGGTAAACAAACTCTCTTTTCCTACATCTGTTTTTTTCTTTGAGTAACAGATAAATCTCTCAATTCGTAGCTACTGAATATTTTTAAGAACGTTGTATTATTCGCAATATTTTCACAAGGTTTCTGCTAACTAGTAAATATCTTTAATTTTTACTTCTTTTTCTGTTGGTGCTATAAGTAGTACTAGGTTTTTCTTTAGCTTCTTTTTTTGTGACGTATCTACCTGTTTCAGCGCTTTTGTGCTGTTTGTAGGTTTTTGATTTTTTTTCTTGAGCATTGCTTGTTAAACTGAATGCTAGAGCTACTGCGAATAATAGAATTTTTTTCATGATGTATTTAGTTGTATATAAATGACTCCTAAAATAATATGTTTTAACTGTATATAATTACGGTGTTTTGCTACAAAATATTACGGTTTTACCGTAAAAAAAACACATAAAACACCGTAATTTTTTTAACTGTATAGTCATTACTTTGGTTGCTCAATTAATTACTAACCAAAACACAATTATTATGAATGAACAACTCCAGAATGTCAGACAAAAGGTATTCTTTGTCTTGTTCTTAGCCTCCTTTTTACTATTAGGAAGTGCTAAGGTTTACTCTCAGACTAATAGCGGACTTGCTATTTCTTGGGATAAAGAAGTAGGCTGTCAGACCTATGATTATGATGACAGAAAGAAAGTCTTTATAGAAGATATAGGCGAATCGGATTGTATTAGGATGTGTGAACAAAGTGTAGTTCACTATACCTTGACTAATTTACCAGCAGGTGCTACTACTACTTGGAGTGCTGGCGGTGGTGTTATTTCAAATGCAACCAACACTAGTTGTACTGTTAGTTGGGGTGCAGTAGGTACTGGTACTATCTCATTTACTATCGTGTCTGGTAGTACTATTATTTCTAAATCTTTATGTATAGAAAAAATTGTTATTCCAACTGCTATGTTTCAGATAGCGCCATTGGATCAGTATTCGCCAGATGATACCATTTATCTTTGTAGTAATCAAGTGATTAATTTTATTAATTTGTCTTCTGCTAATAATGGCAGTAGTTTAATTAGCTATCATTGGTTATTCAAGAATAATTCAACGGGAACTTTTACTACCTCTTCTGAGTTTCAACCTTCTCTAGCTTTCACTGAAGATGGTGAATATACAGCCATTTTGACTGTTACGAATGAATGTAATTGTACGAGTGAATTCCGATTAAAATTTGTTGTTAAAGGAAGAGGTTTTGAAATTTCTTGTCCTACTGTTATTTGTGAGGGACAATCTTCCATTTATTCTTTGCCTTTTGATGGTATGGAGATTTGTCATGAACACTTTAATTGGTCTGTAGTTGGTGGTCATGTTTTATCTGAAGGAGGTGGCAACATCGAAGTTTTGTGGGATGCTGTTGACCAAAATGGTTTTGGCTATGTGACCTTTTATCCTACAGATTGTCAATTGGATTGTTTAGAGCCAAGTACTATTAAGATTCCTGTAATTCAATCGCATGGAACCATACAAGGTCCTACTGATATTTGTTATGGTAGTCAAGGTAGGTACAAGTTACCTCAATGGCCTACCACAGATATTCAATGGGAAATTATTGGGAATTCTAATAATGATTTGGGTGAAGTAATATTAACCGACCAGCGAAATGAAGTAATTGTTACGCCTTATACTTCAGGTACTATTACTTTGCGTGCCACTTATATGAACACCCTTTTGCATTGTGGTGGTGTAGCGACATTTGATATACTTATTTCAAAACCATTAGAAATTACTGGAGAAGAGAATGTTTGTCAGCATAATTCGTCTGTTTACACTACTACTAATGATGTTCAGGTTAATTGGACATTAACTACTATTACTGGTACTCCTATTTATACTTTAGCTAATAGTGTGAATTTTACTTATACGTTTAATCAAACAGGAAGTTATATTTTAAGTGCAGAACGTACAGGCTATTGTGCTGGTGAGCAGAAAATAATAACTGTAATTGCTAAACCGTCAGTACCACAAGGAGTAAATGGAACAACTGTAGTATGTCCTAATAGTCCCTATACTTATAGTGTTCAAAATCCAGATCCTCAAGCAAATTATGTATGGAGTGTAACAAATGGCACTATTTTGGGTTCGAATATTGGTAATCAAGTTAATGTAACCTTTACGGGTTCATTGCCTCCTAGTATTGAAGTTAGAAGTGAAGTCTATGCACCTGTTGCTTGTTATTCAGACCCTGTAGTTTTACCACTTATTATTCAAGAAATTAATGCTGAAATTGTAGGAGCTTTAACCTCGGTTTGTGCCAATTCGGTAAGTACGTTTCAGTTGAATAATTTAGGTATTTCTACTTTATATACGGATTATGACAACGTAGTTTGGAGTATAGACGTTCCTTCTTTAGGAAGTGTTTCTGTTGGTCAAAATACCACTCAAATCAGTGTCAATTGGAATCACACCACCATTACCACTCCAGTTAATTTGACTGCCACTATAACTAAATGTACTCTAACGGAAATAGTTTCAATACCTGTTACTATTTTGGGTATTCCTGAAATTAGCATTTCGGGAGATACCACCATTTGTAGTGGTCAAGGTGCCTCTTTTTCAATAACTTCTTTGGGCTATACTTTTAATCCAACCACCCAAGTTATTTGGAATTTTGGATATGGCGATGTAATAGGGTCTTTGAATCAAATTTATAGCTTTAGCAATACTGGGACAACTAATCTTTTAATGCCTGTAACCGCCTACATAGTAAATCCTAATGGCTGTACTGGTACTACAGCTATTGCTAATTTTTCTATTTTAGTATTACCTAGTCCAGTGGCAACAGCTTCATTATCTAGTGCTAATGGAAATACATTTTGTAGTAAATATGATATTAATGCCACATTGACTGCCGCTACAGGTTCTGCCGCAACCATTCAATGGTATTTGAATAGTGTTTCTAATCCTATTCCAGCATCTAACGGAGGGAATAGCACTACACTTCCAATTGGGATGAGTAATAATTTAGGCTTTGGAACTTATTTCTTTATCGCTACTTATGCCAATAATTGTACTTATACCTCAAATTATCAATATATTATCCAAAAATGTGGATCTCCTGATTTTTGCATATTAAATCCTGAACCCATAGTTGCCAATAATTCGAATAATCAATGTGGACTTGTTACCATGACTGGTACAGCCAATCCATCTCCTGTATTAGAGAATTTTTCGATTATTGGGCCTCTTAATTACCAAACTGTTAATCAAGGCTTTACATTTACAGCTGTACCAGGAATTTACCACACTTTTTATAACACTTTTTATATGTGCGATGGTGAACTTTCTAAATTACAAACCTATAAAAAAATTACGGTGCCTTATGTTGCAAATCTTTCTTACTCTTCTGCCTGTGGTAATGACAATACCTTTAACGTCACTTTATTTGACCAAACAAGCTATTATGCTGCGGCAACAGGAGTTACCCATTCTTTTGAATACAGCTACAATGGTGGTGCTTGGCAACCTACTTCTGCAATTTTATCAAACATAACTGCAGGAAATTACCAATTTAAGATTAAGGTAAATGGATTTGTAGATGGTGTGGCACAACCAGAATGTGAAAAAATTGTAACTGTTAGTTTACAACCTATTCCTGATTTGAATATTGTTTTGTTGTCAGATTTAGATTGCCATGATTCGCCGGTTAAATTTGGATTAACTGGCTCTGGACTATTATCCATAACTTCTTTTTTATGGGATTTTGACGATGATGAAGCACAAAACACTATGCAACAACCTACCCGTGTATTTACTAATACTGGGGATCATGATGTTCAAGTTACAGTTAAAAACGCCTCGGGTTGTCAGCGTACTTTTGTACTTCCAATTACTGTCCCTGAGCCTTGTTTTGGAGGTGATATTACCACTACCAATGCTACCGTTTGTAAGGGTAATGTGGTTACTATGCATTATGTGCCAAGTAGCACGTTAAGTGAATGTACCGCTACGCAATATCAATGGATGAATGGCAATACGGTTGTTGCCACTACAGCAGTTCCTACTTGGAGCACTGATGTAAACGGTGCTTATTGGGTACGTGTACTTAATGTCGATGAATGTAAATACAATACTCCTTCACGTGTATCTCCAATGTTTATTACACCTCCAAGCATTAAGGTTGTTGGCGCTACTACTTTGTGTGCAGGAGAGGATTTTTCATTGCAAGCGATTACTAGTGCTACTACTCTTACATGGAAATTAGACGGTGTAATACAAACTGCTTGGAGTAATCAACTGAATCCTGTATTCTCTGGTTTAACTGTAGGTAATCACACCTTAGAAGTTACTGCTACAGCTCAAGGTTGTAGTCAAACCACGAGTATTGTATTGAATGTGGTACAACCACCACAGAACGTAAGTATAAACTCTCAACTTATTAGTTGTACTCCTTATCTTATCAAACTTACAGCAACTGCTGTTGGAAGTTCTACTTTTAATTGGTCTAATGGAGCTACAGGATCTACAATAACTGTAACCGAAGGAGGTCCTTATAAAGTAACTGCTACAACAGGTGGTTGTAGTGCATCGACTCAAATAGATGTGCCTAAAAATCCAGAGAATTATATTTGGATTTTCCCTACGGGATGTTATACGGACTGTTCTACTGAGACCAATTATTTGATAGGCCCTAGTTTGCCATTAAAAACTTGGAGTTGGAATATGGATGCGCAATCTGATGCTCATGGTTCCAATTCATATGCTAATCCTTATACTTTGATAAAAGATGCCGATTACACCTTAACTATAAATACAGGGTTATGTTCTTTGGAATCGGAACCTTTACATTATTCTACTACAAAATGTGATAAATGTAAAATTGAACGTGTTGAAATTAAGGATTTAGAGAAAAACGACACCCCTTATTGTTCTTACACGTATACCCTTGTTATTTATAGTGGTATGACAATTCCTTATCAAGTGACATTGAGTGAAGAGACGAATCAAGTAGTACTCCTCCCTTCTTCGTTTACCTTACAACCAGGACAAAATGTAATTCAAGTAACCGTTATTCCACAAAGTCCTTTTAACGGAGGTGTATTGACTTGGATTTTGCAAGGAACAGTGCCTTACAAAGAAGGTTATGAATTGTGTATCACTAAATTTGATGTTGATGTTGCAGGTTGTGATTCTACTGGAAAAATAGCTAGTGTAGATAAAAATGAAGTTAATTCTAACCCAACTAGTTTTAGTCTTTATCCTAATCCTGCCGTTACAGCCGTAACCCTTTCTTACTCTCTAGATTTAGAGGGTGCCACCTTAGAAATTTATGATTTGACAGGCAGAAATATTGCTAAAAAAGCCTTATCTTCGGCTGATAAGGAAGTCACTTTAGCGATTGACTCTTATCCTGCAGGTATGTATATGTTAGTTGTAAAACAAGCAGATGCTATCTTATGGCAAAACAAGTTAATTATTAAATAGAATAACCCTAAACAGGTACGTTTTTAGCGTACCTGTTTTTAAACTAACGAATTATGCTTAAAAAAATTACTTTATTCTTTTTATGGGTATGTGCTTCAACTTTTGGTCAATGTTTTGATGGTTTTCAGATAGGAAGCTATCATGTTGTCTCTATTAAATCAAATGGAACTTTATGGGGTTGGGGTGAGAGCGATGCTGGAAACTTAGGAAATACCAATTCCATAAATTCTTCCTCTTTTCAAATAGGGTCATCTACTGATTGGTTGAAAGTAAGTGCCGGCCCATACAATACTTTTATTATTAAAAATAATGGTACTTTATGGGCTATGGGAGATGGAAGGTACGGACTATTAGGTAATGGTTCTACAACTACAATAAATCCTACTTTACAACAAATCGGTACAGCTTCTAATTGGCAAAAGATATCCGCTTCATCTGAAATGACTATTGGTTTAAAAACCGATGGGACCATTTGGGGCTGGGGACAAAATGATGAATATGAAATGGGAAATAATACGTGTTGTGCCAATCAACTTACTCCCATTCAAATTGGTACAGCGAATCATTGGGTGGATGTTGAAACTAGTTTGGGTGCTTCTGTTTTTGCTTTAAAAAATGATGGCACTATTTGGGGTTGGGGATTGAATCTCGCAGGTTTATTAGCCGATAATACGGTTATGGCACGAAGTGTTCCCACTCAATTGAATGCAGATACCGATTGGGCCAGTATTCATGTAGGAGCTGCCCATATTTTAGCCTTAAAAACCAATGGTACCTTGTGGTCTTGGGGGGGGGGGGAATATGGACAAACAGGCGATGGTTTGTCTCCTTCATTATATCGCTCGTATCCAAGACAGGTTGGTACTGATACTTGGTCTAAGGTATTTGCTGGTTGGAAAGTTTCCTTTGGAATTAAACCTGATGGTACATTATGGGCTTGGGGGCTTAATGATGTTGGACAGCTTGGAATAGGCAACACCACGAACCAATTTACCCCTGTTCAAGTGGGTAGTGATACCGACTGGGTTGATGTGGTTTCTGGTGGTGCTGGAAATGATCAATTTACTATTGCTACCAAATCCGATGGTACGGTTTGGGCCTGGGGAGATAATCAAGTGGGGCAATATGGTAATGGTACTGTTGGAAATCCAGTTTATGTTCCTACCCTAATGACAGGGCTTTGTGCTACCTTAAGTACTGATGAATTTCAACAAGAAAATGTTTTTACGATGTATCCTAATCCTGCTAAGGATTTAGTAACATTAGATTATAATTTAACTGTTACTAATGCTACAGTTTCTATTTATGATGTAACGGGTAGGTTGATTCAAAATGTGGCTTTGAATTCTGTTACAGGAAGTAGTGAGCTGAATGTGAGTTCTTATCCTGCTGGGGTGTATTTGGTTTTGGTTAAGCAAGGAGCTGCCGTGGTTTCTAGTAGTAAGTTGGTTGTTGAGTAGCGGGTTACGAGTTTTAGGTTTCAAGTTTCAGGTTGTTGACTAAACTGCGTTTAGTGAGGTGCCTAAGGTTAGGAGATTCCTAGCAGGCTCGGATGACAAAATAATGATTTTATAAAAGACCTTTGCTTTTTGCTAGTTCTATAAGTTCTTTATCAGAGCCAATATCAAAGATTAGTTGTTTTTTGATATTGGCTTTTCTTTTTTCAATTGCGCTTAATGATAAAGGAATTAATTTTGCTAAATGTGCTGTTTTGTATCCTTCCGCAATGTATTGCAAAATTTTAGTGTCGTGTTCGTCCCAATTAATATTTTGTTGAATCATTATTTTGTTTGATTTTTTTATCGACTCGCTATAAAAGAAAAAATCAGCTTCAATTTTTGAACAAATTTCAGTTAATGACTTTGCATCCACATCTGATTTTGCTAAAAAACCTTCTGGATTTATGGCTTTAATAATTCTATTAACCCATAATGGATCATTGTGCATTGAAATAATTATTATTTTACAATTTGGAAATAGTTCACGAGTTATAACTGCTAAATCTTCCCCTGATTCAATATTTTTTTCTTTATATGGGGGTAAACTAATATCAAAAAGCACCATTTTTAGGTTTTCACCATTTGAATTAATTTTAGTTATGATATTGAATGCTTTTTCAGCATTAATTGCAGTTAGATAATTTATTTTTTTTTCTTTTAATGCTTTTGATATAATTCCCTTGTGCACTTCTACAGTTAATGGATGATCATCGACAATTAAGATGTTTTCTATACTTCTATTTAATTCACTATTAGGCATCTATTCTAGATTTAAACATGAATTCAAATTTAATTAAATAAAACTAAAATTTACGGTTTTACCGTAAATTTTAAGTATCAATTAGAACTAATTTTAATCAAAATTAATTTATTGTGCTTCATTCATATTTAATAATTGATTCTACAGGTTTGGTTTTAAAACAAATTGAGTCTTCACAATTTGTAGAAGATTATTTATGTTTGGGAGTTTATAGTACATATGAAACAGCATTAAATGGAATTCTTGAACATAAACCACAACTACTATTATTTCATTTTAATGACTTAATAAGTTTACAACTCTTGCTTGATTTGCATCAATATTTAAAAGAATTACCCTATGTAATTGCACTCAATGAGAATAAGACTGAAGCTTATTCTGCTTTAAAATTAGGGGTGTCAGATTATTTGTTATTTCCAATAATTCCTATAGAATTGTATAAATCTTTTTTAAAATTTTCTAAATTAAATAGTAGAAATTCTGAAACTAAACTTTGTATTAAATCAAATGGAGATTATCACTTTATTTCATTGGATGATATTGTTTATTTGAAAGCGGATAATAATACTACCGATTTTTATTTACAAAATGGTAAAAAAATATCTGGATTTAAAACTATGAAATTTTTTGAGAATCAATTGCCTTTCTACTTTTTTAGAATTCATCATAGTTATGTTGTTAATATCCATTTCGTAAGCAGAATTAATTTAGGTAAAAATGTTTGTTACTTGCTAGACAATGAATATAAAATCCCTTTTTCGAGAGGATATAAAGAGAACATAGACACAATTATAAGACGAATTCAATAGTTAATTTGTGCAGTTTACTTTTATATTCATGCTGATTACTACAATAGCATAGCCATTTACTAAACACTCTTTTTTAAACACTTTTTAGACCAAAACTCTTTCTATTTTTGGCTTGTTCAAAACAACGAACAATTGAATTCAATTCGGTTTTTTTAATGTGGGAACTAATAGTTTATTCTTTTAGTCGTTAGAAAACTACTGCTAAAGTACTCCCTGCTTTTTCAGAAAATCAAAAGCAACTCTTCGAGTTGCCTAAAAAACTATTGTTTAATTTTTTAATTGATTTTTATGAAAATTTACTCTTTTATAGCTGCCTTAGCAGTTTGCGCTCTTCTTGCTTCTTGTTCTAATGATGCTTATGATGAAGTAACAAAGCAACCCACTAAGGTTATTAATTTTGAAAATGATGCTATTTTTGGAAAGGAAATAGATTCTTTAAGCGATGGGGAGCCAATTCCACCTAAAAGAAAAGATTAATTTATAATTAAAAAACCATGTTTTACATGGTTTTTTTTATTTTTGAATAAAATAAAATTAGTTGAAAAAAATATTATACCTGATATTAGCTACAATATTGATTTTTTCATGTAAAGAAAAAAAATCATTTTCGAATACAAAATCTATTTTGAATGCAAAATTCAATATTCTTTCTGATTCAAAAAAGATTCAATATTTAGATTCAGTAATAAGTCCATTAGAAAAAATAGATAATGATTCTCTTAAACTTAAATTTTTGTTTGAAGTTGCCGCTGAATATTATTATTTAAATAACAACAAATCATCATTTAAAGTTAGTAACCAAATTTATGTTCTTTCTAAGAAAATAAATGATTCTATAAGTATGGGTAGGGCTTTATATTATATGGGTGATTGTTATGAAAAGTATCAAAAAGATAGTGCTTATTTTTATTATAAAGAATCTGAAAAGATATTTAGAGCAATAAAAGATAATGAAAAATTAGCAAAAGCCCTTTTTAATAAAGCTCACTTATTATTTACTGAAGGAAATTATGTTGAAAGTGAGGTTGAGGTAATTAAGGCCTTGAATAAGCTCCAGTCTTCGAAAAAATATATTTTTTTGTATGAATGCTATTATCTTCAAGCAGCTAATCATACTGAATTAGGTGAATATGATCAAGCTATCAAATATTTGAATCTTGCGCTTGATAACCTAAAGAAAGACAACTCTTTAAAAGATACAATTGCTAAATATGAAGAATACAATATTCTAGTTACCATTGCTTTTTGCAATATATACGATAAAAAAGGAGATTTCAATCGTTCTATTTTTGAACTTGAAAAATTAGTAAAAAGTGATGTAGTAGTCAATCATCCTAAACTTCATTCAACAGTTTTAGGTAATCTGGCTTTTGATTACATGAAAATTGGGAAATTTGAAATTGCTAAAAGAAAATATATAGAGTCAATAGCTATGTCAAAGCATTTCAATGATTCTCAAGGTTATCTATATAAAATTATCAATTTCGGCGAGTATCATCTCTTACAGTCAGACACTATGACAGCAAATAAATATTTTATTGAAGCCTTGCCGTTAACAAAACAATTGAAATCTAATAACGAATTATTAAAAACTCTTAATTTTTTATCAATATCTGATAAAAAGAATGCTGCATTTTACAAAAATGAGTATGTAAAAGTTTTTGATAGTATTGTTAAACAGCAAAGATTAAATCGCGAAAAATTTGCTAGGATTGAGTATGAAACTAGTAAAGTTGAAGATGAAAATAAAATTCTTTCTACTAATAATTTACTATTAATTTTAGGTTTAGCTCTAAGTATAGTTGTTTTTTTAACAGCAATTATTATTAAGGAACAAATAGCTAGAAAGAAAGAATTGCTATTAATTAAGCAAAAAGAACAAGCAAATGATGAACTATTAAGTTTGATTAAAGAATTTCAATTTGCCCTAATTCATGCTAAAGAGGAGGAACAAAATAGAATATCAAAAGAATTACATGATGGCATTGTTAATCAAATTTATGCTATTCGTATGGTTTTAGACACCTTGAATGATGAAGATGATGAAATTACGAAAGAGAAAAGAATTGTCTATATCAAAGAGCTTCATAAAGTTGAATCTGAGATAAGGAGTCTTTCACATGAATTATATTCGGATTTTTCAATTTATGATTCCAATTATTTATTTTTAATCCATTCCTTAGTTAAAAGTAATAACGATTTAAATGAGACTGTTTTCACCGTTTCTATATCGGATTCTATAGATTGGAAAAAATACTCCTCCATTGTTAAGATTAATCTTTACAGAATTTTACAAGAACTCTTTTTGAATGTCAACAAATATGCTCAAGCAACTGTTTGTAATTTAGTTATAGTTGAGACCACTGATTTTTTACTTATTACAGTTGAAGATGATGGAATTGGTTTTGATAAAAATCATACAACAGATGGAATTGGGTTAAAAAACATAAATGAGCGTATTAAAACAATCGATGCTCAAATTTCTATTGAAACAGCGGTTGGTAAAGGTGTACGAGTTTCGATTAAAATAAAGAGAGATTTATAAATTAACTTACCTTTCATCGTTGATATATAATTTTAAATGATGTAATTTCAGATGATCAGTATTTATTTGATGAAGCTGATTAATTTCAATAAATTTTAAATCATTAGCGAAAGACTTTTCCCCAATAAAATGTTCTATAATAATATATACTGCCTCAGTAAGTTTAGGATTATTTTTATACACTACATAATTTTTAAGTAATACTTTTATACCCAGATCTATTGGTTTTTCAGGATTACCTAATAGAATAAAATAGCTATCACTCACCTTTATATTTATTCCATAAAATTTAAATGGTTTGTCAGTGCCGTTTTCGTATTTATCAAGGTCTTTTTCAGGTTGGAGAAATGCCGTTATTTTCCATCGCTTTATTTTTGGGGCATAAAATGCTAATAGTTCTACTTCTTTAAAAAGATAGGGATTGCCATGTGCCGTAATAATTAATTCTGCTTCATTTTTTTTGTTTTTTATGATAAGATCTAAGTTTTTGTTGTAGCGGTATAGTTCTTCTTTGAGTTTATAGAAATGAAATTTCATTTCTTCCTGCGAAACTTCGTTTAGAAATAAGAAAACGAAGTTGTTTTGTTGGAAGTAGTTCCAGAAGTTGGTTATTGTGTTCATTTTGTTTCAAGTTTCAGGTTTCAAGTTTCAGGTTTCAAGTTTCAGGTTGTTGGAACGCGGATGAAACGGATTCGCCATGGCGAAACGCAGATTAATGCGGATTTTATCTTTTATCTGGTGCTGATTTATCGAATGCGATTAGATTGACCATTTGTCTTAGTCGACTTCTGACTCTGTTTCCGTACTGTTTTTCTATTTCAGTAGCTGATAGGTTAGTGGTGATGTGGGTTTTTAGTTTTTTGGAGATGAATAGATCGTATCTGCTTAATAGAATTTCTGCCATGACGTTGCATTCGTTACCGAAGTACTTTAGGTTGTTTTCTGTTCCTAAATCGTCGAAGCAATAGGTTCTTGGTTCGGTATGATAGAGTTGGCCGATGCTGTATTTGTGAATGATAGGGTAACCCTCTTGAATGAATTCGAAGCTTATGTCTCGGCAAGGTTTTACTGAGAATTTATTACCTGTTGGGGCTGTATGTTTCATTAGGTTCATTAATGAGGTTTTTCCACAGCCTATAGGGCCAGTTAATAGGATTCCTTTTTCTAAATGGATATTGAATTGATTACAGGCATGCTCGTCTTTTAAAAAATAGGCTATCAACTTATAAATTATTTTATGGTCTGTTTCTACTATTTTGAAATGATTACCGTATAGTTCAATTCCTTTAGCTTCGAGCCTATTGATTATTTCGGGGTAGTTGTAGTTTGATTTTGTTGAATTATTCATTTTGAGTTTCAGGTTTCAGGTTTCGGGTTTCAAGTTTCAGGTTTCAAGTTTCATTTTGTTCGCTAAAGAGAGGGTTTTGGAACACGGATGACACAGATTTAACGGATTTACGCGGATTTTTTAGTTTTAACCGCAAAGACCGCAAAGGTTCAACGCAAGGTTCGCTAAGATTTTTTTGCCACGGATTAAATGGATTAGCAAAGATTTCCTCAAAACGGAAGCTATAAAGGTTCTGCATAGTCTTTTTCGGTTGTGGTGTTGAGGTGTTTTGCTTTGTTTGGTTGTTCTGCATTTGAAATGAATTTTGGTGCGTTGATTATCCAATTTTGTGCTGCTGCTTGCCAATTGATCATTGGTGTTTTGCCACCGACAAGCCAACCGACACTGGAGAAATAATTATAGAATTTTTGTGCTTCTTGTTCTGGGAAGTTGTTTTCTAGGAAATAGGTTTTGACTTCTTCGAGAACTGGATTTA
>NZ_CALBSN010000091.1 GCF_937967675.1 uncultured Flavobacterium sp.
AATTAAAAACTTACATTTGCTACTCTTAAAAGAATAAAGTTATGTCAGATACAATCGAAAAAGTAAAATGTTTAATTATAGGTTCTGGTCCAGCGGGATATACTGCGGCTATTTATGCGGCTAGAGCGAATATGAATCCTGTTTTATACCAAGGACAACAACCAGGTGGTCAGTTAACCACAACCAATGAAGTAGAAAACTTTCCAGGTTATCCTGAAGGTGTAACCGGACCTGAAATGATGGTTCAGTTGCAAGAGCAAGCAAAACGTTTTGGTTCTGATATTCGTGATGGATGGGCTACAAAAGTAGATTTCTCAGGAAATATTCATAAAGTTTGGATTAATGATACGATTGAAATTCACGCAGAAACGGTAATTATTTCAACTGGAGCTTCTGCTAAATATTTAGGATTAGAATCGGAACAACATTATTTAAAATTAGGGGGTGGTGTTTCAGCTTGTGCGGTTTGTGATGGATTTTTCTATAGAAATCAGGAAGTAGTAATCGTTGGGGCAGGAGATAGCGCTTGTGAAGAAGCACATTACTTGTCTAAATTATGTAAAAAAGTAACGATGTTAGTTCGTAGTGATAAATTTAGAGCTTCTAAAATTATGGCTGAACGTGTACAAAAAACTGAAAATATCGAAATTTTAATGCATACTGAAACAGAAGAAGTTTTAGGTGATGGACAAGTAGTTACTGGAGTAAAAGTTAAAAACAGAGCTACAGGAGAAACGAAAGAAATTCCAGCAACAGGATTTTTCGTAGCAATAGGTCACAAACCAAACACAGATATTTTTGCGGATTACATTACGCTAGACGAAACCGGTTATATCGTAAATGTTCCAGGAAGTTCTAAAACAAATGTTCCGGGTGTTTTTGTAGCTGGTGATGCGGCAGATCATGTATATCGTCAGGCAATTACAGCTGCGGGAACAGGTTGTATGGCAGCTTTAGATGCAGAACGTTATTTAGCGGCGAAAGAGTAATTAGATTATCAAATATAAAAAAGCTCCTATTGAAAAATAGGAGCTTTTTGTTTTAAAACTATCTACTAATAGTAGCTATATCTTCTAACTTTAGCAATATATTTCGCTAAACGAATAACTTGGTGGCTATAACCGTATTCATTATCGTACCAAACGTACATTACAATGTTTTTTCCGTCTCCAGAAACAATAGTTGCGTTACTGTCAAAAATTGCAGGAGCAGAAGTTCCTACGATGTCTGAAGATACTAACTCGTTGTTTAAAGAGTATTTAATTTGCTCTACAAGATCACCTTCTAAAGCGTATTTTTTCATAATGTTATTTACTTCTTCAATAGAAGTGTTTTTTCCAACTTCTAAATTCAATACTACTAATGAACCGTTTGGAACTGGTACACGAATCGCATTTGAAGTTAATTTTCCAGCTAATGCAGGTAATGCTTTTGCAACAGCACTTCCAGCACCTGTTTCAGTAATAACCATATTTAAAGCAGCAGCACGACCTCTACGGTATTTTTTGTGCATGTTATCTACTAAATTTTGGTCATTTGTATACGCGTGAATCGTTTCTAAGTGTCCTTTAACTACACCTAAAGTATCTTCAACTGCTTTTAAAACTGGAGTGATTGCGTTAGTTGTACAAGAAGCTGCAGAGAAAATGTTCACTTCATCTGGATTGTAATCTTCATGATTTACTCCGTAAACGATATTTGGAACTCCTTTTCCTGGTGCTGTCAATAAAACTTTATCAGCTCCTTTTGAAGATAAATGACGTTTTAATGCTTCTTCAGTTGTGAAAGCTCCTGTATTGTCTATTACTAATGCATCTTCAATTCCGTAAGCGGTGTAATCAATTTCTTCTGGAGAATTAGCTGTAATGATGTGAACTGTTGTTCCGTTAATCAATAAAGCATTGTTTTCTGGATCCGCAATTACCGAACCATGAAAATCACCGTGAACTGAATCGTAACGTAATAAAGAAGCTCTTTTTTCTAATAAAACAGCATCGTTTTTATCTCTTGTTACAATTGCTCTTAAACGTAATTGTTGCCCTTTTCCAATTTTAGACATCATTTCACGAGCTAATAAACGACCAATTCTACCAAATCCATATAAAACCACATCTTTTGGTTTAATTTCTTGGAAATTTTTAGCATTCTTTAATTTGTCGATAACAAATGCTTTAGCATCATTGTATTTGTCGTCTTCTAAATGATATTCGTAAGTTAATTTTCCAATATCAATTCTTGATGGTGGTAAATCTAAATCAACAATAGCGCTTGCGATTTCAACTGAATCAAAAACGTTGATAGGTTTTCCAACGAAAGCACCTGCATATTCATGTAAGTTGATGATTTCGCTAACGTTTTTGTCGATTAATTGATTGCGGAATAAAACCAATTCGATTGATTTATCATACCATAAATCACTGATGATTTTAATGAATTCTACACCAGCTTTTCTTCTGTCTGCCTGAAAAGCTAATTCTTTTTCGTATAAAGAGATATTGCTCATGAAAATAAATGTGTTGTTTTGTGGTGCAAAAGTATAGATTTCAATCGTTTTCGTAAAATTTTTTTAATAAAAAAACCAGACAAAAATAATGTCTGGTTTTAAAACATATTTATTTGTTGGATTTTACATTATGATAATATATTTTTGTCCGTTTTTAGACAGAATTTGGTATCTTGCTTTCTGATTTTCTTTTTTAGCTAAGTAGCTTGAAATTGTTTCCATATCTTTTGCTATTATGCCATCAATACTCAAAATTACTGCACCATCTAAAATATTGCTATATTCTGTATATTCAGGGTTGTTTACTTTTTTAATTTTAATGCCTTCTTTTACATTGAATTGTTTTTTATCGGTAGTATCAAGTTCTTCAAACTCAATTCCGTTGAATTCGTAATTCAGAATTTCTTTTTTGGTTAACTTCACCGGAAGCGTTCTTTGTTTTCCATCGCGTAAAACCGTTACTTGAATGACATCGTTTGGTCTTTTTGTGTTAATGTAACCTGATAATTCTGAAAAACTAGTAATTTTTTTATCGTCTAATTGTACAATGATATCACCTTTTGTCAATCCAGCTTTTTCAGCCCCAGAGTTTTTAGTTACTAAATTAACATAGAATCCCTGTGTTTCTTTGATGCCTAATTCTTTTGAGTAGCTTGAATTTAATTCTCTTCCTTCAACACCCAAAACCCCACGTTGTACATTTCCAAATTGCATTAAATCTTCAATGATTTTTCGAGTCAAATTCGATGGGACAGCAAATGAATATCCAGCATAACTTCCTGTTGGAGAAGAAATCATCGTGTTAATTCCAACCAATTCTCCACGAGTATTTACCAAAGCACCACCGCTGTTTCCAGGATTCACAGCAGCATCGGTTTGAATGAAAGATTGAATTCCGTTGTTCGACAAATTTCTAGCTTTTGCTGAAACAATTCCAGCTGTAACAGTAGAATTTAAGTTATACGGATTTCCAACAGCCAAAACCCATTCGCCTACTTTAATCGCGTCAGAATCTCCAAAAACTACATAGGGTAACTTTTCGTCAGCATCTACTTTTAAAAGTGCGATATCCATTTTGGAATCAGTTCCAACCAATTTTGCTTTATACGATTTGTTGTTATTAAGTGTTACTTCGATTTCAGTTGCATCTTGAATTACGTGATTATTCGTTACAATGTAGCCATCTTCGGTAACGATAACTCCAGAACCTGTTCCAATTTGCGTTTGCTCTCTTGGACCTTGATAACCATAAATGAATTCCATTAATGGATTGCTTGGAACTTTTGAAACGCTTACGTTTTTTACGTGAACAACTGCGTGAACCGTGTTTTCTGCTGCGGTTGTAAAATCAATATTTTCAGCTCCTAAACTAACATTTTTTGAATAATTAGGAGAAGCTATAGTTAGTTTTCCTGAATTATTAGGCTCTAAAAAGAATTTGTAAGCGCCTAAAGTTACGGCACCACTTAATAACGAAACCGCAAATAAACTTCCAAATTTTTTCATCTTTTTTAAATTTTTGTTCACTCAAAATTATAACAAAAAATATTCCAAAAAATCACTTTAACGCTCGATTAACAATGTTTAACATCTTATTAATAATTCGTACTTTTGTATAAATTAATAAGACGATGCAACTTACCTTTTATAAATATCAAGGGACTGGAAACGATTTTGTCATGGTTGACAATCGAACAGAATTTTTCCCAAAAGACAACACCGAACTCATCGAAAAATTGTGTGACAGAAGATTTGGTATAGGTGCTGATGGCTTGATTTTGCTAGAAAACCATTCGGAATATGATTTTAAAATGGTCTACTATAATTCAGATGGTAACGAAAGTTCAATGTGTGGAAATGGCGGAAGATGTTTAGTTGCTTTTGCCAAACAAATGGGCGTAATCGAAAATAAAGCCGAGTTTGAAGCTGTTGATGGTTATCATTATGCAACGATTGATACGAACGGAATTGTAGCGCTTCAAATGAAAGATGTTGATACAGTAAATCAACATGAAGATTACACTTTTTTAAATACGGGTTCGCCTCATCATGTGCAATTGGTAGATAATTTAGTAGAATTAGATATTAAGACGGAAGGTGCTAAAATTCGTTATTCCGATTTGTATGGAAAAGCAGGAAGTAATGTCAATTTTGTATATCAATTAGCGAATGACATTTTTGCAGTTCGTACCTATGAGCGAGGCGTTGAAGATGAAACTTTGTCTTGTGGAACAGGTGTAACAGCAGTTGCTATCGCGATGCATCGAACCGGAAAAACAAACAACAATATCATAGATTTAAACGTAGAAGGCGGAAAATTAAAAGTTCAATTTGATGTAGATAACGGAAAATACACCAACGTTTTCTTGATTGGACAAGCAACTTTTGTTTTTGAAGGAAAAATTGATTTAGATTTTTAAATTTGTAATTGAACTTGTAAATGATAACATTAAAAGGAACTACCATCTACCTGCGCGCACTCGAACCCGAAGATTTAGAGTTTATCTACAAAATAGAAAATAACGAATCAGTTTGGGAAGTAAGTAATACGCAAACGCCATACAGTCGATTTTTGATTCGTCAGTACTTGGAAAATGCGCATCAAGATATTTACGAAGCCAAACAATTGCGGTTAGCTATTTGCTTAAATGACACTTTTGAAGCAGTAGGTTTAATCGATTTATTTGATTTTGATCCTAAAAATAATAGAGCAGGAGTTGGGATTGTAATTTCAAATGAAGCAAATCGAAATTCAGGAATCGGTTCCGAAGCTACACAACTTGTTATCAATTACGCATTCAATCAATTGCAATTGCATCAATTATACGCAAATATTGGTTCAAAAAATGAAATTAGTATTTCGCTTTTTACTAAATTTGGCTTTCAAAAAATCGGAGTAAAAAAAGATTGGAATAAAATCAACAATCAATACGAAGATGAAATGTTATATCAATTAATCAATCACATTTAAAAAATAACCCCTTGAACGTAAAAAAAATAATTTCAATAATCGCTGTTGCCGGAATTGTAGTTGCAACTGCAGTTGGTGTTTATGTCTATTTTAAAGCTTTTACACCTAACACTCAATTTTCACAAGACGAAGTTTATGTTTACATTCCTTCGAATTCAACTTATGAACAAGTGGTCGAAATTGTAAAACCGTTCGTCAAAGATTTTGAAAAATTTGATTTCGTAGCCACATCAAGAAATTACAGTACCAATGTAAAAGCTGGAAAATTTCTTTTCAAAAAAGACATGACCAGTTTTGATATGGTAAGAAGTTTGCGTTTAAATGTTCCAGTTAAAGTGGCTTTCAACAATCAAGAAACATTAGGCAAATTAGTACAACGATTAGCTACACAATTAGAACCTGATAGTTTAAAATTAGAAGTTGCGTTTACTAATACGCCATTTTTAGAAGAAAACGGATTAACAGAGGAAACGATTTTAGCTCTTTTTATTCCAAATACATACGAGTTCTATTGGAATACACCTGCAGACAAAATCGCTCAAAAATTAGCAAAAGAATATCGTATTTTCTGGAATAATGAGCGTACTGAAAAAGCAAAAGCGTTAGGATTAACTCCAATTCAAGTGTATACCTTAGCTTCAATTGTACATAAAGAAACGGCTAAAGTAGATGAAAGACCAACAGTAGCTGGGGTTTACTTAAACCGTTTGAAACAAGATATGCCGTTACAAGCTGACCCAACCGTAATTTTTGCAATTAAAAAACGTTCGGGTAATTTTGACCAAGAAATCAAACGTGTTTTCTTTAACGATTTGCGAATTAATTCTTCTTATAATACTTATATCAACAAAGGTTTGCCTCCAGGACCAATTGCAATGCCTGATGTTTCGGCTATCGATGCGGTTTTAAATGCAGAAAAACACGATTATATTTATTTCTGTGCCAATCCAGACAAACCGGGTTATCACGCTTTTGCATCAAGTTACGAAGCACACCAAGTGAATGCTAAAAAATATGCAGATTGGGTGACGAAGTTAGGAATTGATCGTTAAT
The DNA here is from genome assembly GCF_937967675.1 of uncultured Flavobacterium sp. Taxonomy (GTDB): domain Bacteria; phylum Bacteroidota; class Bacteroidia; order Flavobacteriales; family Flavobacteriaceae; genus Flavobacterium. Next base: position 6,528 of record NZ_CALBSN010000091.1, read on the forward strand.
TTTTAGAAGCGAATGGCTTGGGCTTTCTTGGTTTCCATGTTCCTGCTTTCCGTTGCAATCTTTTATAAAACTTTAGGGTTTTATAAAAGGATTTCCACTGCAATCAGGGCTAGTTGGCTATTCGTTTTTTTGTTTATATCTGTTTTTTCTCAGGCACAATCAAATATCAATATTTTTTTAAAACCTTCTGATACCCTAAATAAGTCAAGAAGAACTGACGTTTATATTGGCGAATCCGTTGCTTTGGGTGCTACTTTAATTGGTTTAAATCAAATTTGGTACAAAGATTATCCACAAACTAATTTCCATTTCATCAATGATAATAAGCAGTGGTTACAAATGGATAAATTGGGACATTTATATTCAACCTATCATTTAGGTAGAGTAGGTTCCGAAATGTTACAATGGAGTGGTGCTTCAAGAAAAGAACAATTAATTTATGGTTCTACTCTTGGATTAGGCTTTTTAACCGTAGTTGAGGTTTTTGATGGCTTTTCACAAGAATGGGGAGCATCTTCAGGTGATATAATTGCCAATGTTTCTGGAACAGCGCTTTATGTATCGCAAGAATTACTTTGGAAAGAACAACGTATCACCCCAAAATTCTCATTTAATCAAACCAAATTTGCATCGCAACGTCCAGAAACATTAGGAGCTTCTCTAAACGAACAAATTTTGAAAGATTATAACGGTCAAACGTATTGGTTGTCGTTCAATGTTCATTCGTTCACAAAAGATAAGTTTGTTCCTAAGTGGTTAAACCTTGCTATAGGCTACGGTGGAGAAGGAATGCTGTACGGAAAAGATGCCGAAGCAATAGAAAATGGAATCATTCAAAACCCATATCGTCAATTTTATCTGAGTTTGGATGTTGACTTGACGAAAATTACTACAAAATCACATTTTTTAAAGACGCTTTTTTCGGTTTTTAACACAATAAAAATTCCAGCACCTACTTTGCAATACGATGAGTATAACGGACTTAGAGCGCACTTCATCTACTTTTAGAAAAGATTAACGTGTTGTAAATCAACATTATAATTTTTTTTGTATATTTGCATCGGTAATTTCAGATGGGTGACAGACGCTGAGAAATAACAATTCATGATAAAAAAAAGGTCGTATTTTATAGGATTGACACTCCTAGTATTAATCGTTTCTTCAGGTTTTATAACCTTTAAGGAAGAAAAATTGGAAGGATTTCATTTGTCGAACTACGAAGGTATTAAATACCATGTTCCAAATGAATATGAGAGCGAAGAAGTAATTAGTCCAGTTAAAGTGCCAAATGTTGGTAAATCATTTTCTGGTTTTGCTCAAAAAATGGCTTACAAAGAGTCAAGAGGTATGTTACATTTAGTGAATCCATACGGATACATGGGTAAATACCAATTCGGGAGAAGTACATTACGCACTGTGGGTATTTATGACTTTCAAGAATTTTTACGTAACGCTGAATGGCAAGATGAAGCTTTTAAAGCTTTAATTGCTAGAAACAAGTGGGAATTACGTAAAGAAATTCAAAAATATTCTGGTAGAGTAATTAATGGTGTAGAAATTACAGAATCTGGTTTAGTTGCGGCAGCGCATTTAGGCGGAGCGGGTTCGGTAAAAAAATATTTAAGAAGTAATGGACGCAATGGTTTCAAAGATGGTTTTGGAACATCGTTATCAAGCTACATTAGAAAATTTTCAAATTACGATATTTCGCACATCGAAGCAGATGCAAATGCTAAAGTAGATTTAGAGTAATTTTACATTTTGTGAATAATAAAAATACAAGGTCGATTATGTAAATCGGCCTTTTCTTTTTTCCATTCGTTAACCGTTTTGGTTTTTATGAATTCTGTTGGTAACGTAATATCGCATGCCACACATAAAAGAGTACTAGGTTGTAGAATCTGCAACAAATCTTCCATCAATTTATTATTGCGATAAGGAGTTTCAATAAACAATTGCGACTGATTTTTATCTTGTGACAAACGTTCGAAATTTTTTAACGCTTGTTTTTTATCGTTTTTATCGATAGGTAAATAACCATTAAAAGCAAAGCTCTGTCCATTCATTCCACTAGCCATCAAAGCTAATAAAATAGAACTTGGTCCTACTAACGGAACTACTTGAATTCCTTTTTCATGAGCCAATTTTACAATAACAGCACCGGGGTCAGCTACTCCAGGACAACCGGATTCACTCATTAATCCAATGTTTTCACCTCTTAATAAAGGTTGGATGAATTCATTGTGTTCAGCAAAATCTGTATGTTTATTTAAGACTGAAATCTTTAAATCGGTTTGTTTTTTCTCCGGATGAATACTTTTGATGAATTTTCGAGCAGTTTTCTCGTTTTCAACAATATAATAATCTACAAAATCAATGGTTCTTTTTATGGTTTGAGGCAAAACATCTTCAGGAACTACCGTAGTTTCTCCAGGATTGGATAAAGTGATAGGAATTAAATACAGTTTGCCTAAAGTGTTTGATTTCATGATATTATTGCTTAAGTTTTCTTGCGATTTCCTCACAAGCTTGGTCTAACATATCAAAAACGTTTTCAAATCCTTCTTGACCTCCATAATACGGGTCGGGAACATCTACGTTTTCATTTGGAAAAATTTCGTTTAAAATCAGCTTGACTTTTGATTTTGCTTCTTCATTTGGAGCCAATGCTAAAACATCTTTGTAATTGGAATTATCCATTACATAGATATAATCAAAAGTATCAAAATCACTTCTTTTGAATTGTCTAGCTCGTTGATTAGTAATGTCTAAACCTCTGTTTTTAGCTGTTGAAATCGAACGCTTGTCAGGTAATTCTCCTGCGTGCCAACCACCAGTTCCTGCTGAATCCACGATAAAATCTTCAGAAAGTTTAGAACGCATAATACCTTCTGCCAAAGGAGAACGGCAAATATTTCCTAAGCAAACCATTAAGATTTTTACAGCCATGAATTATAGCGATAATTTCTTGTTGATATCGTCAACGAATTTACGGAATTGTTTGTCAGTAGTCACTAGGTTATCAACTGTTTTACAAGCATGAAGAACCGTTGCGTGGTCTCTGTCTCCAATTTGCGAACCAATGTTTGCCAAAGAAGCTTTCGTAAATTTCTTAGCAAAGAACATCGCTAATTGTCTAGCTTGAACAACATGACGTTTTCTAGTTTTTGACTGTAAAGTTTCAACATCCAATTGGAAATAATCAGAAACAATTTTCTGGATATAATCAATTGAAATTTCACGTTTTACGTTTTTAACGAATTTCTCAACTACTTGCTTAGCTAAATCAATCGTAACTTCACGTTTGTTGAAAGAAGATTGAGCAATTAATGAAATAATAGCACCTTCTAATTCACGAACATTAGATTTAATATTTTTAGCAACGTATTCGATAATTTCTTCTGGCATTTCTACTCCATCACGGAATAAAATGTTTTTCAAAATTGAAATACGCGTTTCATAGTCAGGTTGGTGTAATTCTGCTGATAATCCCCACTTGAAACGAGATAGTAAGCGTTGCTCAATATCTTGCATGTCTACTGGTGCTTTGTCAGAAGTAAGAATTACTTGTTTTCCGTTTTGGTGTAAGTGGTTGAAGATATGGAAAAATACATCTTGCGTTCCTGATTTACCTGATAAGAATTGAACGTCGTCAATAATCAAAACATCAATTAATTGATAGAAGTGAATAAAATCGTTACGTGTATTTTTCTTAACAGAGTCAATATATTGTTGTGTGAATATTTCAGCCGAAATATACAGCACGGTTTTTTCTGGATATTTGTCTTTTATTTCAACCCCAATAGCGTGAGCTAAGTGGGTTTTTCCTAATCCAACACCACCAAAAATTAGTAATGGGTTGAAAGAAGTTCCACCTGGTTTATTTGCAACCGCCATACCAGCACTTCTTGCTAAACGGTTGGAATCTCCTTCAAGGAAATTATCAAAACTATAATTAGCATTTAATTGCGATTCGATTTTTAAATTACGAATTCCAGGAATAATGAAAGGGTTTTTTAATTCTGGATTTTTGTTCGCAATTGGCACATCTACTTCCTGAGGTTTTACCGCTGTTCTATTATAACTCGGAATTTGCTCTGTAAATGGAAGTTTATTGCCATAAGTGTTTTCCATTTTAATTTTATACAATAACTTTGCGCCAGGTCCTAACTCTTTCGTCAAGGCTACTTTTAATAATTTAACATAGTGTTCTTCTAACCATTCGTAGAAGAATTTACTAGGCACTTGAATTGACAACGCATTGTCGTTTAGTTCAACTGACTGAATAGGTTCAAACCAAGTTTTGTATGCTTGATCTTGAATATTGTCTTTTATGAAAGACAGACAGTTGTTCCATACCGATTGCGCAGTTTTTGTCATAAATTCAATTAATTATTACTTGTTTATTTTAGTTTTGTAATAGGTTACAAAAGTGAACAGAACGGAAATTCAGTTCGAATGATTTGGGTTAGCAAATATGTGAACAAAATATTGTAAAAAAAAATTTTTTACTATTGATTTAATAAAAAAAATTTTGTAGTGAAAATTATCTTTTTTTTAGATTGTATTAATATTATTTTAACATGAGAGAATATGTTTATCAAGTCCGTGTACGTTATGCGGAAACAGACCAAATGGGAGTCGTTTATCACGGAAATTATGCGCAGTATTTTGAAATGGGACGCGTGGAATGGCTAAGAAACTTAGGGGTTTCGTATAAATGGATGGAAGAAAATGGCGTAATGCTTCCTGTAGTTTCATTAACAATGAATTACAAAAAACCAGCACGTTATGATGACTTGTTAACTGTTAAGACAATATTAAAAAGTCAGACTTCAGTAAAGATAGAGTTTGACTATGAAATCTATAATGAAGCAAATGAGTTATTAACAACGGGTTACTCAATGTTAGTGTTTGTAGATATGAAAACGGGGCGTCCAATTTTGCCTCCAAGTTATGTTTCTGAGAGGATAAATTCGTTTCTCGAAGTTTAAATTTCGGTTAGTTTTATTTCATATAAATTTTCAAAAGTGTCCAATAGATTTTGGACATTTTTTTTTCGGATTGAAATTTCGATTTCGCAATCCATTTCCATTTTTTGAGAAACGATTTGCAGATTTTTTTCTTTGATGATGCGCATTACTTTATTCATGTTCGCATATCCAAAAGAAATAATAAAATGTTTATCAATGGTTCGCTCTACAATTTCAGAATTTTCTAATGCCATTTGGGCTGCAATCTTGTATGCGGAAATCAAACCTCCAACGCCCAATTTTACACCTCCAAAATAACGAACTACCACTACCAATACATTCGTAACTTCAAACGACTGAATTTGTCCATAAATAGGCATTCCGGCACTATTATTAGGTTCACCGTCATCATTTGCTCGATACTGAATTTTTTCTGTACCAATTTGATAGGCATAGCACCAATGACGCGCTGAAAAATGCTCTTTTCGCAGACGCTCCAAAATTTCTTTGATTTCTTCTTCGGTAGTTACAGGAAAAGCATAGCCAAAGAACTTACTGTTCTTTTCTTTGTATAACACTTCTTCAGAAGCCGTGGCAATGGTTTTATACGTGTCTTTTTCTGGAAAATCCATTTTAATAGGTAACTAAAAATAAGGCAAATAATGCTAATCCAATTCCGAACGCATTGCGCAGGGAAATTTTTTCTTTAAAGAAAAGGATGCCTACAAAGGTAGAAACAATTACAATAGCAATGTTATGAATCGTAAATAAAGTAGCACTTTCAAAAGCTTTTGCTTCTAACATTTTGACTAAGAAATACAACGAAAAATAATTGGGTAACCCCAAAGCAATTCCGCCTAAAATATTTCTTCCCGAAAATTGAATTTTTCCGCGAAGTGTTAAAAATAGTACTGTTAGTATTCCCACGGTGAAAGCACAGAAAAAAGTTACTGAGGAAAACAAACCGATTTTTTCTGATGGAACATGAAAAGTTTGTAAGTACTTTAAACTCGCATCAATGGTTCCAGCTCCAATAAATACTAAAACTGGGTAAAGAAGATTGGATGCTTGTTGTACTTCTCCATTTTCTTTTTTTGAAGTAAAATAAACGGCAATTAAAGCTAATAGAATTCCAATAATCTTAATAAAACCAAGTTGTTCGTTGTATAATATAACGCCTAATGAAATTGGAATAATCACAGACATTTTAGAAGCCACAGAAGCCACCGAAAGTCCGTTCCTTTGAGATGTTAATGTGGTGGCATAAAAAGTAGATATAAACACAAAACCAAGAAGAACACTTCCTTTAAACCAATCTTCCTTAATAATTTCTGTTGGTACAATACTCGAATCTAAAAAGAAAAGCCCTACCAAAAACGCAACGAAATAATTTACTACTAAAGCTTGTAAGGCATCAATATTGAATTTGGCGAATAACTTAATAATAACAAATAGGACAGCGTTAAATAAAATGCTAAGTAGTAAATAAATCACAATGGTTTAAATTATTTTTTTATCGAATAGTTGGGTGACATCTTCAACTCCGGGTTGAATGTTCCAAATCTTAAACCCTAATTTTTCAGCAACATCTGTATTTTCTTTTTTGTCGTCAATGAATAATGTTTTTTTTGGGTTTAAATTATGATTGTTAATAACGTATTTGAACGCATTTTCATCAGGTTTTCTTAAGCCAATTTCATAAGAGAAATATACTTTTTCAAAGCAACTATAAAAATCTCTTGCGAAAGTTTGACCTTCATCATGTTCAAATTTTTCAATATGAGTATGATCGGTATTGCTTAAAAGAAATAAACGGTATTTTGAAGAAATCATTTGTAAAAATTCCAATCGATATAAAGGAAAATCGCCCAAAATAGAATTCCAAGCGGCTCTAATTTCAGGTAAATCTGCATTTGGTAGATGCTTTTGAAAACCTTGCATGAATTCGAGTTCGTCAATTTTTCCAATTTCGTATCGTTTATTTAAAGCATCCAAATCGTCATGCCAAGCGGTTAAACCGAGTTTTTTAAATTCTGTTTCAATAGCTTGTTTATTTAAATCAATAAAAACATCGCCAAAATCAAAAATAATCGCCTCAATCATAATTCTTGAAAATTTTAAGTTCATCATTCATTATGTCAAAACCAGCAACCGAATTTCCGGAAAAGGCAGGGGCTAATGTGCCGTTTTGAAATGTTGTTTGTCCAATAAAAACTCGCGCTTCATCCCATAAATTTGCATCTATAAAGGATTGCAACGTTTTAGAACCACCTTCAATAATTACAGATTGTATGTCGTTTTGATATAAAATAGTACAAATTGAAGGAATCAGGTTAATATCAAAGATAGCATTTTCATAGATACAATTTTCAGTTGAAATGAAATTTTCGCTTTCCGTAATAAAAATTGTTTTTTGGGAATTATTCTTAACATGATAGTTTTCAGAAATTTTTCCTGATTTATCCAACACAATTCGAATTGGATTGTTTCCTGAAAAATCTCGTGTATCCAATTTTGGATTATCGTCTAAAACAGTATTTGTTCCTACTAAAATAGCTTGTTCTTCTGTGCGCCATTTGTGAACTAATTGTCTAGAATATGGATTTGTAATCCAAACTGGACTTTTTTCTTCTCTCGAAATCGGGGCAATAAATCCATCAGCGGTTTCGGCCCATTTCAAAATAATAAAAGGTCTTTTCTTTTGATGAAAGGTAAAAAATCGCTTGTTGAGTTTGTTGCATTCGTCTTCTAAAATGCCAACGGTTACATTTTTTCCACTTTCGACCAATTTTTTAATGCCATTTCCAGCCACTTTTGCAAAAGGGTCAACGGTTCCAACTACAACATTCGGGATTTTATTAGCAATGATTAAATCGCAACATGGAGGTGTTTTCCCGAAGTGACTACACGGTTCTAAACTCACGTAAATTGTAGCTTCTTTTAACAACGATTTGTCTTTTACTGAATTCACAGCATTGACTTCCGCATGAGGTTCGCCTGCTTTTTTGTGCCAACCTTCGCCAATGATTTTACCATCATGCACAATCACA
>NZ_CALBSN010000092.1 GCF_937967675.1 uncultured Flavobacterium sp.
TATTCATATACAGTAGCTCCTCTACTAACTTCAAATCTATATTGAGTAGCACCAGTAACTAAATCAGCTAAAACATTTGTACTGAATGAAGCAACAGCAACTCCACATTGTGAAGATTGAACTTGTGTTCCACATCCCTCATCTGTTTGTCCATTACAATTGTCATCAATTGAGTTACCACAAATCTCTGTAGCTCCCGGATTAACCGATGCACTTGAATCGTTACAATCCCCGGCACGTGTCGCATAGCCTGATGGAGTGTTTGCTCCATAACATAAAGAAACCGCTTCTCCTGTTCCATATGTATCTGCATCCGCATCCACATAGAAATCTCCTGTATGCCATACATCTGCATTGGTATCATCACAGTCTAAACCATTTGTTGTTGTAGCATAACCTACTGGTGTAGTTGCTCCGTAACAAACTGTTGCTGATCCATTATCATATCCGTCTGCATCCCCATCAACATACAATGTAGCGCTTCTCCAAACTGCTGCATCTTCATCATCACAGTCTGTATTATCTAATGAATACCCCTCTGGTGCTGTTAATTCACATAACATCGCTGTTGTAGTTGAACCATAACCATCACCGTCTGCATCTACATAATACATAACTGCTGTATGAATAGCCGCATTAGAATCGTTACAGTCTGAACCATTAGTTGTGGTTGCATAACCTGCTGGTGTTTCTGCTCCATAACAAACTGTAGCTGATCCATTGTCATAGCCATCTGAATCTGCATCTACATAGAATGTAGCGCTTCTCCAAACTGCTGGTTTAGTATCATTACAATCTGTATTGTTTACTGCATAACCTGCTGGTGTATTAGCTCCATAACATAATGAAACTAATTCTCCTGCTCCGTATGTATCTGCATCTGCATCTACATAGAAACTACCTGTTTGCCATGCTAATGCATTAGCATCATCACAATCCGTATTGTTTAAAGCATAACCTGCTGGTGTAGTAGCTCCATAACATAATGAAACCAATTGACCTACTCCGTATGTATCTGCATCTGCATCTGCATAGAAACTGCCTGTTTGCCATGCTAAAACGTTAGCATCATCACAATCTGTATTGTTTAGAGCATAACCAGCTGGTGTATTAGCTCCATAACATAATGAAACCAATTGACCTGCTCCGTATGTATCTGCATCTGCATCTACATAGAAACTACCTGTTTGCCATACTTGACTGTTGGTATCATCACAATCTGTATTGTTTACAGCATAACCTTCTGGCGCTGTAGCAACACATAATGAAACTGTTGTTGTTGAACCATAACCATCTTGGTCTGCATCTACATAGTAAGTAACTGCTGAATGAATACTAGCTAAAGCATCATTACAATCAGCACCACTTGTTGAAGTTGCATAACCTGCTGGCACTGATGCACCATAACAAACTGTAGCTGAACCATTGTCATAACCATCTTGGTCTGCATCTACATACAATACTGCTGATTGCCATACAAAAGTATCGCTATCATCACAATCTGTATTGTTTGAAGCATAACCTGCTGGCGCTGTAGCTGCACATAAATATGAAGCTGCAGTTGAACCAAATCCATCACCATCAGCATCTACATAGAATAATGCAGTTGCATTAACTGAAGGATTCGCATCATTACAATCTGTATTGTTTGACACATAACCTGTTGGTGCTCCTTGACATGATACTACTGTAGAAGTAGCGTCTCCGAAACCATCACCGTCTGCATCAACATAATATGTAACATTTTGTAATACATTTAAAGTAGTTGTATTATTAACTGTTAATAATTGTGTACAACCTGCACTTTGAATTGCTGTAATAGTTAATGTTTGGTTATTGTTTGCTGCTACTACGTTGATATTGAAACTTGCGTTTCCTGAAGCATCAGCTGTTAAACTTGGTACGTTTACTGTTGCACCAGTACCAATTTTATAACCAAATGAGAATGTACTATTTGCAATTAAACCTGTTAAGTTAATTGTAGCCGTTGATCCTTCACAAACTGCAGCTGCTTGCGCTACTGAAGCTAATGTTGGTTTAGGGTTCACCGTAACTGTAACAGTTGACACATTTGAACATCCATTACTATTTGTAGCTGTAACCGTGTACTGTGTTGTAGTACTTGGTTTAGCATATACCGTACTTGCATGACCTCCTGTGTAAGGTGTAGTCGCTGCTGCATTGGTATATAAATCTGTAGTTGGACTCCAAACTAAAGTACCACCACTAACTCCAAAACGCATATTTGTTCTCGTTGTAGAAGTAGTTCCTGAAGTATTAGTACAAACAGTAGCTGTATTATCTGCTGAATAATATGTTGTCATATTAGTTGAAGTAGTAGATGACTTAACGTTTGCAGAGTTACTAGAAGTTCCTCCTCCATTATTATTGTTGAAACAGAATTCTACTAGTAAACTTGAACTTCCATCCCAAACGAATGAATTATCTAATGGTAAAGTCACAGTAAATGGTGCAGTACCTGATAACACATAATTTGAAGTGTTTTTAACTATTGTTGCACCTGTTTCAAAAGTCGAAGTTAATACAGTAGAAGCTGTATTTTTCATACTCACAGTAAAATTATTATAAGTATATGGACTAGAAAAAGAAGTAATATCCATTCCAAGTGAAGTAATTACAGTTCCATTAGTATAACCTAAAGCTTGTAATTCTGATGCACTATATAAATATTGAACTTTAATTCCTCCCCAATATCCTTTAAATGGAGTACTAGTAGTATTTGAAACTGAACCAGAACCAATTACACCATTTTGAGCTACTGAACTAGATGCGACAGACAATGTTTGAACATTACCCTCACAAATAATTGGTGCAGCAGGTGTGAAAACTGGAGCCGCTGGTTGATCTACTACTAATGTAACCGCACTTGAAGTAACCGAGCTACAAGCTGTAGCACCTGAAACAACTACACGGTATTGAGAACCATTCATAGCTAACTGAGCTCCTGAAACGATTAAAGACGCCTCTGTTGCATCAGCTACTGGTGACCATGAAGTACCATTAGTACTCATTTCCCATTGGTACGCTAAACCTGAACCTGTTGCTGCCACTGTAAATGTTGCAGCACCATCGATACAAACAGTAGCACCTACTGGTTGTGTTGCGATAGCTACTGCTGTATTAACATTCAATGTAGCTGCATTTGAAGTTACTGGACTACATGGTGCAGTTCCAGAAACTATCACTTGGTATTGGTTACCGTTCATTGATGGCGTAATTGCATTAAGTGTTAAAGTAGCACTTGTAGCACCAGCCACATTTGTCCAATCGGTACCATTTGTACTCATTTGCCATTGATAAGCTATGCCTGTTCCTGTAGCTGCTGCTGTAAATGTAGCAGAACCATTAGAACATGCTGTCGTATTTTCTGGCTGTGTAGTAATAGCAACTGCTGTGTTGATAGTCAATGTAGCTGGATTAGAAATCACAGTCTCATTTACCACACAACGGAATTGCCATCCATTATTTACTAAAGCTAAACCAGACAATGATAAAGTAGCAGAAGTAGCGTCAGCATAAATACCACCATTAGTGATATTTGACCAACCTGAACCTTCGTTTACTTGCCATTGATATCCTGTAACCTCACCTGTAGTTGTAACTGAGAAAGTAGCAGTATTTGCTCCTTCGCTACAAGCGGTGAAATTTACTGGGTTTTGTGCAATAGCTGCTGAATTTACTGTTAATGTAGCTACATTACTTGTAACAGTATCACAAGCTGTAGCTCCTGAAACAATTACTTGATATTGAGCACTTGAAGAAACAGATGTTAAACTTAATGTAGCTGCAGTAGCCCCTTCAATATTAGTCCAAGTTGAACCATTATCTGTGCTTACTTGCCATTGATAAGTTAAACCAGTTCCAGTTGCAGTGACAGCGAAATTAACATCTGCTCCTGGTAATACAGAACTATTACCTGGCTGTGATGTAATTGCCACTGCTGTGTTAACCGTAACAACTGCTGTTGATACACTATTAGCACAACCTGCCACACTTACTGTATTTGTAATTGTATATTCTCCTGCTGCAGAAGTAGCTAAATTAATAGCTCCAGTTGTAGCATTGATTGATAATCCTGATGGAGAAGCTGTAAATGTACCTGCAGTACCTGTTACTGTTGGAGTAATAGTAGTAGCTGAAGTACAATAAGCAGCTGCATCATAACTAAAGTTTGATGTTAATTCTTGGTTGATCACTACAGTTGTAGAAGCCGTTTGTGCCTCACAATAAGTAGTTGGTAACATCGTATAAGTAACGGTATATGTTCCTGGTAAAGTTGCCATTACATCAATAGCTCCCGTTACAGGGTCAATACTTAAACCTTCAGAACCTGAGAAAGTACCATTTTGGTATTCGTTAGTTCCTGTTAAAGTAACATTACCGTTTGTAGCTGAACTACAGAAAGGAGTTGCATAACTTAATGAAGCAGTAGGTTTTTGACCTACAGTAGCTACAACAGCTGTTCTAGCAGAAGTACAACCAGCTTCAAAATCAATATTATGAATACCTCTAACCTCTGTAGTAGTAGCTCCCCAACCCCATCCGCTAGTGATGTTAACAGCACTAGAAGTGTATGGATAACTACCTGTAAAATAATACCAAGTAACTCCTGTTTTAGTCATCGTTAATCTATATCCTGCAGCAGCTGTAGCAGCGCTGAAAGTAGAAGGTAACGAAACTTCTACGGCAGTACCTGAAGTAGCATTTGTTACGTTTTCAGTATGAGTTGCAATAGATGTACCTGCTGCATTTCTCAATGTAAAGGTTAATGTACCTGTACCTGTTACATAAACGTATGCTTTTTTAACCGTAACATTTGGTTTAGTTGTAGTAAATACAATACCTGCATCTGATGAAGAAGTTGTATAGAAATTAGCTTCTGACCATTCAGCTGTATCTTGATTCCCTACATTTTCAACTGCACCACCTTTAAATGCTTCTGCATAGAAAGTAGTAGTAGTTGCAATACTTGGTGTAGTGAATGTTGTACCTGTACCTAATGATGCACCGCCTGTTTCAGCAGCATACCAATTGATAGTTGCTGAAGCATTTGCTTCTGCACCTAACGTTACTGTACCTGTTCCACAACGTGCTGCATCTGTAGTAGCTGTAATTGCAGGGTTGTAAACCTCCACAAAAACAGTGTTAGAGTTAGCACTTAAACCACTAGTTGCACAAGTTACTGTACAATAGAAATATGTACCTTCTGTTAACGCTGCTGTTGCTAAAGTAGCTGCTGTTGCATCTGCTACTGGCGTAAAGTCAACGTTATTTGTTGAAGCATACCATTGTAAAGAAATACCTAACACACCACTTGTTTGACCTGTTACAGCTACATTTGTTGCTGCACCTGAACACACATAAGCACTTCCTGCAGTTGCAGTTCCTGCTACTGGTGTACTATCACAAGTAGGAGCTGGTGTAATAGTAATCGTATAGTCTTCGAATGAACCATAAGCACCTGTGTAACATGGTGTTGATGGTCCGGCATCATTATCAGTACCTCCAATTCTCATTCTATGAGCACCTAATGGAGCTGTTAGTGGAATATTGAAACTTCCTGACAATGTAGTAGGATTAGCACTTGTTGATAATCCGAAATACACTTGCTCTCCAGCATCTGTAAAATCACCATTATCATTAAAGTCAATCCAAATTTTAGTACCATACGTATAACCAGTAGCATAAGTAATGCTAAAGTTTACAGTTGATAGTTGAGTTGAAGAAGTACTTTGAGCAGTATAATCACCATAATTTCCAGTTTCAGAACCAGTAGAGTTATTAATATCTCCCAAAGTAACATTAACGATACCTGAACCATCTACTGAAGATGGAGCTGGCGTACAATACCAATTAACCGTTAATAAGGCAGCAGAAGAATTTACTGCACATCCATTATTATCAATTACACAACGGTAGTATTTTGCTCCACCTGTTGCTGTAGAAGCAGAAGTAATCACAGATAATGTAGCTGTATCAGCTCCACTGTAAGTTACACCTGCTGGTAATGTGTCTACATTGGCCCAACCTGTTGTTCCATCAGTTGAGAACTGCCATTGATAAGAAATAGCATCAGTTGCTTCAACCGAGAATGTAGCTGTATTTCCTCTTAACACAGTAGCAGCTATTGGTTGTGAAGTAATAGTAGGATTATTAATAGTTAATGTAGCGACATCTGATGTTGCACTTGAACAATTTGTTGCCCCATTAACCACTACTCTATATTGGTTACCATTCATACTTAAAGTAGGATTAGTTACCGTAAAAGTAGCTGCAGTTGCATTAGCTACATTATTCCATGTTGCACCATTATCTGAACTCATTTGCCATTGATATGACAAATTATCACCAGTTGCTGTAGCTACAAAAGAAGCAGTACCACCATTAACACAAACGGTTTGGTTTGCTGGAGATGCCGTAATTAGCACTGGGTTATTTACAGTTAATGTTGCATTTGTAGTATTAATAAAATCATTAACACGTGCACGGAAAATATATCCCGTATTAGCTAATGTAATGCCCGAAACATTTAAAGTATTTGTTGTTGCACCATCAAATGTTAATCCTGAAGCATCAATACCATTTGTAATAGTAACAAAACCACTACCAGTATTCATTTGCCACTGATAAGTTATTGTTACCGTTTCATCAGTAGATGTTGCAGAAGCAGTAAATGAAGTATTACCTGATTCACAAATAGATACACTATTTGGATTAGATTGAATAGCTACATTGTTTACTTTTAATGCATAAGGTTCAGAAGTAACGTCAGCACAAGGCGTAGTACCTGAAATTACACATTGGAATTGTAAACCTGCATAACTTAAATCAATATTGTTTATTGTTAATGCATTTGTATCAACTCCTTCATAAGTTGCATTAGCTTCTAAAACTTCAAAAGTTTCACCATCATCCGTACTTACCATCCATTGATAAGCAGATATAGAACCAGTTGCAGTAACAGAAATAGTTGAAGAAACACCCGGTAAAACAGACTGTCCCGGAGTTTGATAGGTTATAACAATAGGATTGTTTACAGTAACGGTAACTGTATCAGTAGATTGACATCCATCTGCGCTTGTACCTGTAACAGTATAAGTAGTAGTTACAGTTGGATTAGCGTCAACAGTATTACCTGTTGTAGAAGACAATCCAGTTGCTGGTGACCATACATAAGTATTAGCACCTGAAACAGTTAAAGTTGTTGTATCACCACTACAAATAGTTACACCTTCAGAAGCAACCACTTCTGGTAATGGTAATGGAGTTACTGTTGTAGTACCTTCACTAGTACAATCTCCATTAAATGCTGTAACAATATAAGTTACCTCAGTTGTAGGTTTAACATATACTACATTTACATCTTGACCTGTATATGGAGAAGTAGCGGCAGCATCGGTATACAAGTCCGTAAAGGGATACCAAGATTTTAATATCGAAGGCTGAACTGGTCTTACAAAATTAATAATTGTACCATTTGGAATATTAGCTGTATTTACTGACGTATTTTCTGCAGTAGAAGAAGCTGTTGATGTTCCAATTGGAGAAAGTGGTGTTACGCTCAAGTAATTACCTGATGCACCAGAAATACCTATAGAAGCCGTTGGCGAAGACAATGTTGCACTTGTGCTTCCATAAATAAATCGAATATTACCATTTTCAAATAATTGCGCTTGCATAGAAATGGTCGGGTTAGTTGAACTACCAGCTCCAGCTACGTGCATATTTGTCCATTGAACTGTTAAAACTCTGTTAGGTGCTGTTCCTGTAGTTGCATAAGTTATTGAACCACCTGTGGTATTGTTATCATCCCATAATGGTGCAATTGCATTAGCAGTAGAAGCTAAAGCATTACTAGAAAAACCAGAAATAGTTGCAGATGTATTTCCTAATAACAGTAAACCATTAGAAGAAGCTGCAAAAACAGTCTGAGTTGTTCCATTATATGGGAATGCAAACCCAATAGGTAAGTTACCTACTCCAACATCATCACCAATAGCTGAACTACTCAAAGTAGTACCTGTAATTGCAGAGTAAGTACCTGAAGTACCATTCATAATGTAAGCTGATGGTGTTTGAGGTATAGTTACCGTTCCTCCATTAGCCGTTAATGACATCACACCATCAGTACAAATTGTAGGTGCACCTTGAACTATGGTAATATCACTAGGATATAAATTAATTGTTACTGTTACTGTTGCTGTTGATGTACATCCGTTTGCGTCAGTACCTGTAACAGTATAAGTAGTAGTTTGTGCTGGCTCTGCTCGCACTATAGCTCCAGTTGTAGCAGATAAACCAGTAGCTGGAGACCAAGTGTAAGATATTGCACCACTTGCAGTTAACTCCACCCAATCACCAGAACAAACAGTTACATTTGGAGAAACTGTTGTTATAGCAGGTGTATTAACTACAACAGCTATAGGGTCACTGTAAACTGGAGTTCCAGTTAAACAAGTAACTTTTAAACGATAATAAGTTGTAGCAGTTATCTCTCCAGTTGAAACGTCAGCATAAATTGCTGATGCAACCCCCATACTTACAGGCGAAGTAAATTCAGCGTCTGCTGAAGATTCCCACTCATAAGTAGTACCTACTCCATTCATATAACCCGTTGCTGCAACAGTTGCAGAACCCGAAGTACATAATGAAGCTGGTGTAGCAGTTACTGTACCAGCAACAGCTGGTTCTCCACAATATGAAGTAGAAAACTCATCCGCTCCCATATCTGGGGTAGCAGAACGTGTATCACCATCAAAATCTGTAGTAACTGCCGCAATTGGTGTTCCTATATTATCTAAAGCTGCATTTGTACCTGTTACTAAGTGTAAATCTGTGTTCGACACAAAATTTGGAGCAATAGCAACCGAATTCAAATCTTTAGTGGTAAACGTTCTCCATGATGCTAAATCAGCTACGTTAGCAGAACCATTATAACCTAATCTATAAGTTGTGCTCGTTGTTGTAGCACCAACATAGTTGTTATAATTAATATCTGTAAAGGTAGTACCTGATGTTAAATAGACATTATAAGCAGATGAACCACTAGTTGCAAAAGATTGAACATTTCTAAAAATGTTATTTCTCATATCAATATTAGTAGCCGCTGCTGTAGTCACAAAGTTAGCAGACATACCAGCTGACGAACCCGAAGTTACATTACCATACATGTTTACTGTATTGTTGTAGAATTTCAAGTTTGGAATGGCAGCTCCTACACGAATACCAAAAGCATTAAATGTATTACTTGTGGCACTATAGTTAGCTGTTTCAATATTACTAATCATATTATTGGCAACTAAAGTTCCAGTAGTACCAGTAGCTGATGAGAAGTTAATACCATAAGCACCATAACCTGAAGTTGTAGTATTCTTAATGTTATTAATTCTATTAGAAATCACAGAACCATTAACTACTCCAGCTCCTAAATCAATAGCAGCAATATTAATAGAGGCAGTTGTAACTAACTCTATAATTGAATTACTAGAAATTATTGGGTCGTTAACATAAGTTACTTGAATACCTCTGAAAATAACTCGGTCTGCATTAACAGTAGAACCTACTGTATTACCAGAAATAAGTAATCCATCTTGTGTACTTGTAGAATTATTAAATGCAGTAATTCCGTTATAAACTTTAGTAACCTCATTATTTTGAATTACTAAATTATCATTATTTTCTGCACCTGTAGTAAAAGAAGACGTTGTTGAAGAAACAATTCCATAAATTCCTGACGTTGATCCTGAACCTCCTTTAACTTTTGTATTCTTAACAGTAATGTTGTTAGCACCACTTGTTGCACCTCCTGTACTAGCAATCCATACTACAGAAGAACCAGAAGTACTATTATTAACAATACTTAAATCACGTGATGATGAACCATTATTACTACCATCAATCGTCACATTGTCAGCACCATTAACTTTAATAATTGCTGCCGTTGAAGTCCCTGAAATTGTTGGACTAACTCCTGAAGCAGGTTTAATAGTTAAAGTATAAGCACCTATGTTTGCATTTTGGTTAATAACAATAGGGAATGTTTCTGCTGTTGAGTAAGTAGCATCCGTAAGATTGAATACTACATTGTCAGAAAAACAAATTGCATTGTTGTAAGCGGTAACTGCTGCAGTTATTGTTGCATAGTTTCCACCTGTACCTACTGTGTACGTTCCTCCTAAAATTTGAGAAACATTTAACACAACTGCGTTAGATGTTACAGATGTACAAGGTGCTGTTCCACTAACCACACAGCGGAAAGAATTTCCTGCATATGTAGCAGGAGCATCAACTGTTAGTGTACTTGAAGTTGCACCAACATAATCATTCCATGTTGTTCCATTAGTAGCATATTGCCATTGGTAACCTAAACCTGTACCTGTTGCTGTTACACTAAATGAAGCCGTACTTTCAGTAGAACATTGAGTTACCGCTACAGGTTGAGCTGTAATAGCAACTATTTCATTAACTGTTAATGTTGCTGCATCAGAAGTTACAGCACTACAAGGAGCTGTTCCTGATACTACTACACGGTATTGGTTGTTATTTAAACTAACACTTGGTGTATTGATTGTATAAGCAGCTGAAGTAGCCCCTGTTACATTTGACCAATCTGTACCGTTAGTACTCATTTGCCATTGGTATGACAATCCTGAACCTGTTGCAACACTAGTAAAAGTTACAGAAGCAGCATTAGAACAAACCGTTTGATTAGCTGGTTGTGTTCCAATTGCTACTGCATCAAATACTGTTAAAGAAGCACCATCAGAAATAACATCTCCTCCATTTAAAACGCAACGGTATTGTGTACCTGTGTTAGAAGAAGTTAATCCATTTAATACTAATGATGTAGCGTTAGCGCCTTCTAAATCTGTCCAAGAAGTACCATTTGTACTTACTTGCCACTGGTATGAACTTACTTCACCAGAAGTACCTACCGTAAAAGTAGCACCTGCGTCAGAACAAACTATTTGATTTGTTGGTTGCGCTGTAATACTTACAGATCCTACTGTTAAAGTTACCACATTTGAAGTAGCCGCCGTACAAGGAGCTGTTCCTGAAACCACACATTGGAATTGTTTTCCATTGTCTGCTGAAGAAGCGCCTACTAGTGTGTAGCTAGCATTAGTAGCACCCTCAATATTGTTCCATGTTACTCCATTATCTGTACTTACTTGCCATTGATAAGAAATACCTGTGCCTGTTGCTGTAATTGCATAAGAAGCATCAGCCCCATCTAACACAATTTGATTGTTAGCTTGAGCTGTAATCACAGGAGGATTGTTTACGGTAATTGAAGTAGTTTTTGCTGTAGCACAACCACTAACAGTTACTGTGTAAGTAATTACAGCTGTTCCTTCAGAAACTGCTGTTACTAATCCTGCGCTACTTACTGTTGCAATTGCAGTATTCGAACTTGTCCAAACACCACCAGAGGTAGTATTTGACAACTGAACTGTTCCATCTTTACACAATGATACTTCTCCTCCTACAATATCTTCCAAAACTGGATAAGCATTTACGGTAAAGTTAGTGGCACTAGATCCGGTGCCTTCAGCAGTTGTTACCGCTACTAAACCTGTAGATGCTCCATTTGGCATTGTAAAAGTTAAAGATGTATTTGTGTTAGCTGTAATTGTAGCTGGAGTACCATTAACAGTAACCCCAGTAGCATTAGATAAGTTAGCACCTGTAATAGTAACTGAAGCACCACTGTCTACACATGCAGCCACAGGTGAAAAACTTGTTACTACTGGTGGGGCTGCTACAACTTGGAAGTTATCGATATGAAAATCAATATCCGGAGATGTAGAAGTCGTAGTTGCTAAAAACCCAATTTTGATAATTCCAGAATAACCTGCTAAACTAATGGATTGAGCTGCCCCTGTTGCACTGTAAGTATCTGTACCTGTATAGGTTCTTACTACATTGGCAGGAGACCATGTTACACCATTATCAGTTGAAACTATCACTCTTACGGAATGGCTGCTTAAAGTAGTTTGACTTGTTGTTCCATTATAATTGGTAACCGCCATGTCAAAATTTGCCGTATAATTTCCACCAGCACCTAAATTGATTGATTGAGAAATTAACCAATCGTTTTTAGTACTATACAAATTAATTTTTGCTGCAGCATTTGAACCTGTATTCCCCATACCTGCTACGGTTCCCCATGCACTACTTCCTAAAGTTAATGTCGATCCCAAAGCACCTGTAGCTTCAGACCAACACACTGGAGTATAGGTAGCAAATGTTTGAGTAACTGAAGGAACACTATCAAACCCACAACTTGTAAGTACTGTTTGAGTAGCACTGTAAGCACTACTACAAGTAACTCCAGTGGCTCTCACTCTATAATAATAAGTAGTTGCAGATGATAACCCACTAACCTCATAAGAACCAATACCAGTACCATTGTTTGTAATGGCTAAAGGAAATCCGGGTAGTAAAGTAGTAAAAGTACTACTTGTTGAAACTTCTAATTCATATCCTGCATCAGTTGCAGCACCTGTCCAATTTGCTGTAAAACTTGATGTTGACAACCCAGTGGCAGCAGATGAAACCGGTGTAGGCATACATGTTACTACATTTCCTGTTAAAGGGGTTGTAGTTAAATATACTGGTGGTGTTCCCACACAACCAGAATTGTATGCATAGATATAATAATAATATGATGTGTTAGCTGTTAAGCCCGAATCTGTGAAAGATCCTGTAGCTGTATTAGCAACTACATAAGTCCCTGCTCCTAAAGCTGTTGAACCGACCGTAAGTGCAGTTCCGTCTGTTGGTGCAGTTGGTGCAGTAGCACTTGTACTTCGCACCACCATATAACCCGTAGGAGCTGGCGAAGGCACTGTAAAAGAACCGCTTAATGAAGTGCCCGTTACACTTGAAAACGCTAAAGCCGTAGGCTGCGCTGCTGGTGTTTGACATCCAGCTGCTGCTTGTGCTACGAACTGAACGTAAGGAAGATTATTTCTTCTTGTACCTGTTGGAGGAGAAGCTGGATTAGGATTAGTAGAATCACTTTGATAAGAGATTCCTCTATTAGTTACCCCTGATGTTAATGCCCCCCAATAAACCGAAGAACCATAACTATCTTTGTTTTCATCAACTGCTACTACTAAGTTGCTAGTCCCATCCCAAAGGAAAGGGGTAGCAAACGTAATTTCCATCCAATTTCCTGGAGCTGGAAAAGTAACTGTTCCTGAAAACACTTGAGTTAATGCCGAACTAGGCACCCAATCTGTTGTACTGGAAAAACTAGATTTACTAGTGTTCCCCATGTAAATGGTCCAGTTGTCAAAAGTGGTTGTGGTTGTTGAAGAACCAACAGCACTACCTGATCCTGTACCATTGTAATAAAAGCGCAATTTACTAATTGAGGTTAAACCTGTTCCTCCGGCAGTATTGTACTCGCTGGCGAGATACACCTGTTGGGAATAAGTATAACCATAATTAGAATTGATTGGAATTACAGTACTTCGAGAAGCACCTACTGGCGAACCAGCTCCAATCGACACAGTGGTCTGCGCCTCCATCCCTAAAGCAGCTAACAGTGTCAGCGCTAAAAGGAGGACATTTTTTGCAAACAAAGCTTCAAAAAAGCTTTTCGTTCGCGAAAAATAATTGTTTTCCATAAAGTTAATTGTTTGTTAATAATATATTATTTCAGCATTTACGGCTGCCGATCACCGTTTTTACATCATTTTAAAAAAGAATTAAACAGGTTATTTAATTTTATGGATTTGGGAGCGAAAAAGAATTAAAACCAAAATTTTTATTAAAAAAAATCAAGTTTAGATACTTATTCAAATTAAAAGTAACACTATACTTTATAAGTAAAACCTAAATACTTTTAATTTAAAAAAAAGTACTCATAATTTAAAATTTAAATTAACAATATATTAACTTAAAAAAATAACAAATAAGAACATATTATTACTTAAAAATATATAAAATATTTTTTATAAGTTAAAATAATATAAACTAGAAGAAGAGTTGGTATTATTTTATCAGTTTTTTTCAATAGCTACAATTTTATTCAAAAAAAAGAGGCTGTCATTTGACAGCCTCCTCTTGTTTATAATGAATTTGTATGTGTTATAATCACAATACTTATATCACTACTCTTTTTTAACCATTCTAATGGTTTTCACTTGGTCATCTTGTGCTACAATTACATTGTAAACACCCGGTGCCCATTCAGAGCCTAATTGTAACCCTTCTAATGCTGACGGTTTCACTTCTCTTTCTTCGATTAGTTTTCCTATCATATCAAATACTCGTACATAAACCATAGATGCGCTTGGCGTTTCTAATGTTATATTAAAGTATGCATTGTATGGGTTCGGATATCCCTTAACTGTATAGAATACTTCACTTGGTAAATCCGTAATAACAACTTCTTCTCTTGTTGTTGGTGCTGTACCTGGTAACGTGACGTTACATACTGATCCATAAGAACTCCAAACTCCATTATTCAATAATGCCACTTTTACTCTATAAGATGATCCTGCAACTCCAGTGA
>NZ_CALBSN010000093.1 GCF_937967675.1 uncultured Flavobacterium sp.
TGTGCTTCTTCTTGAAAATCTTCTCTTTCGATATATAATTCTTTAGAAAACGGCACTTTTCTGTAAGTCATTACTTCTTCTTCAGGATTATTTTCAGCTTCTAACCATTCTTCTTGACCTTCTGGATAATTCGTAATTACTAATTTCACAGGATCTAAAACTGCCATTACACGTGGTGCAATTTTATTCAAATCTTCACGAACACAGAATTCTAAAAGCGAAACATCAATCAAATTATCACGTTTTGCAATTCCGATAGTTTTAGCAAAATTTCGGATAGAAGCTGGCGTATAACCGCGTCTTCTCATCCCTGAAATCGTTGACATTCTTGGGTCATCCCAACCTGTAACATGTTTTTCTTCAACTAATTGCAATAATTTACGTTTAGAAACAACAGTATGTGATAAATTTCTACGTGCAAATTCTCTTTGCTTTGGACGTACCTTAGTTGGATCATAAATTTGATTCAAAAACCAATCATATAATTCACGGTGAGGTAAGAATTCTAACGTACAAAATGAATGCGAAATTTGCTCTAAATAGTCACTTTCACCATGAGCCCAGTCGTACATTGGATAAATACACCAATCGTTTCCTGTTCTGTGGTGATGTGCGTGCATGATACGGTAAATGATTGGATCACGCATCAACATATTATTAGCGCCCATCGAAATTTTAGCACGTAAAACGTGAGTTCCTTTTTCGAATTCTCCGTTTTTCATTCGTGTAAATAAATCTAAATTCTCCTCGATAGAACGATTTCTGTAAGGAGAATCGGTTCCTGGAGTAGTTGGCGTACCTTTTTGTTGCGCCATTTCTTCCGAAGTTTGGCTATCTACATACGCTTTATCTTTCTTGATTAATTCCACTGCCCAATCATACAATTGTTGGAAATAATCCGAAGCATAACATTCTTTATCCCATTTATAGCCTAACCATTCCACATCGCGCTTAATAGCATCAACATATTCTTGCTCTTCTTTTGATGGATTGGTATCGTCGAAACGAAGGTTAACTGGCGCATTGTAATCGATTCCTAAACCAAAATTTAAACAAATAGCACTCGCGTGACCTACATGCAAATACCCATTTGGCTCTGGTGGAAAACGAAAACGTAATTTATCTGCTGACAAACCATTTTTTAAATCTTCTTCAATGATTTGTTCTATAAAATTCAATGATTTTTCTTCTGTTGACAT
>NZ_CALBSN010000094.1 GCF_937967675.1 uncultured Flavobacterium sp.
TTGTTCGTTGATTTGTTAAAAATCTTTACTTACTTTTGTGACTTTCAAATCAAAAACTATGAGACCAGACTTATTTCAATCCCCAGATTATTATTTATTAGACGAATTATTATCTGACGAACATAAAATGGTGCGTGATGCTGCACGTGCTTGGGTAAAAAAAGAAGTATCTCCAATTATTGAAGACTTCGCGCAAAGAGCAGAATTTCCAAAACAAATCGTAAAAGGTTTGGGAGAAATTGGTGGATTTGGTCCGTATATTCCAGTGGAATATGGTGGTGCTGGATTAGATCAAATTTCTTATGGATTAATCATGCAAGAAATTGAAAGAGGAGATTCGGGTGTACGTTCGACTTCATCTGTTCAATCTTCATTGGTAATGTATCCAATTTGGAAATATGGAAACGAAGAACAAAGAATGAAATATTTACCAAAATTAGCCACTGGAGAATTCATTGGTTGTTTTGGTTTAACAGAACCAGATTATGGTTCAAATCCAGGTGGAATGGTAACTAATTTTAAAGATATGGGTGATCATTATCTTTTAAATGGTGCTAAAATGTGGATTTCGAATGCACCTTTTGCTGATATTGCAGTAGTTTGGGCTAAAAACGAAGAAGGAAGAATTCACGGATTAATAGTGGAAAGAGGAATGGAAGGTTTTTCAACTCCAGAAACTCACAATAAATGGTCGTTAAGAGCTTCTGCCACTGGAGAGCTTATTTTTGACAACGTAAAAGTTCCAAAAGAAAACTTATTACCAAACAAATCTGGATTAGGAGCACCACTAGGCTGTTTAGATTCGGCACGTTATGGAATTGCTTGGGGAGCGATTGGAGCAGCAATGGATTGTTATGATACGGCTTTACGTTATTCAAAAGAAAGAATTCAGTTTGACAAACCAATTGGAGCTACTCAATTACAACAAAAGAAATTAGCTGAAATGATTACTGAAATCACAAAAGCACAATTATTAACTTGGAGATTAGGTGTTTTACGTAACGAAGGAAAAGCTACTACAGCTCAAATTTCGATGGCAAAAAGAAACAACGTTGATATGGCGTTAACTGTTGCTCGTGACGCACGTCAAATGCTAGGTGGAATGGGAATTACAGGTGAATATTCAATCATGAGACACATGATGAATTTAGAATCTGTAGTGACTTACGAAGGAACTCACGACATTCACTTGTTAATTACAGGTATGGATGTTACTGGTTTCCCTGCATTCAAATAATTGAACAATAGATAAAATTGATA
>NZ_CALBSN010000095.1 GCF_937967675.1 uncultured Flavobacterium sp.
AAAAACATCGGAATTAACGCCGAACAAGTAAAAACGCATGAAAACGCTAGCGGTTACAGTGTTTTTGAACCTATCGATGAAAACTTTAAAGGTTTTGTTTTAGAAAGTATCGAAAAAACATACGCAACTTTCCTAAAACGTGTAGCTGATGGAAGAAAAATGAAAACTGAGGAAGTTGACGCTATTGCACAAGGAAGAGTTTGGACCGGAGTTGACGCTCAAAAACTAGGATTGGTAGATGAAATTGGTGGTTTAGATGATGCCATTAAATACGCTGCTAAACTTGGAAAAACAGATTCATATAGAACCGAAAATTTCCCAGAATATGAAAAAAGTTTTGAAGATTTATTAGCTAATTTCACTGGAATGGCAATGTTTAAAACTAAAGAACAATTATTAAAAGAACAACTTGGCGAAGAAGGTTTCCAAATGTTAGAGCAAATCAAACGTGTAAAAAGCAGAAAAGGTATTCAAGCGATGATGCCTTATGAAATAGAAATTCATTAATTAATACTATAAACACTAGAATCCCAAAGGCGAAACGTTTTTGGGATTTTTTTATATATTTTACTCAAATTTAATGCGTAAATTTACAATTGGTACTACTTTTGTAATACAAAATCACAATTATCCCTAATTACATCATTATGTTAAAGAAAGTTTTAAAAGGCCTTGGTATTTTCTTATTATTTGCCATAATCGCATTGGCAGCAGCTCCATTTTTATTTAAAGACAAAATAAAAGAAATGATTGCTAAAACATTAAACGAAAATGTGAATGCAAACATAGCTTTTGAAGATGTGGATTTGAGTTTGTTCAAGAGTTTTCCACAAGCACATGTTACTATCGATAAACTTAGCATTATCAACAAAGCACCATTCGCTGGTGATACGCTTTTATATGCTGGTGAAACCAATGTTACCATGAGCGTTAAAGAACTTTTTAAAGGTGAAGGCGAAACCATGAGCTTAGAAAGTTTTAGTGCTGTTGATGGAATTGTAAACATTATTTTCAATAAAGATGGTGTGGGTAATTTTGACATCGCACTAAAAGAAGCTGAAGAGAAAAAACCTTCGGATAGCAAACCTTTTGCTTTAGACATACAAAAATATGGAGTGGAAAATCTAAAATTCACTTAC
>NZ_CALBSN010000096.1 GCF_937967675.1 uncultured Flavobacterium sp.
AAATCACAATTAAACGATCTTTATCTAACATTTCTGGATTGTAACGACGTAATTCATCTAACAGAATTTCGTACTCTTTCTTAATATCATCGGCATCCGCAGGAACTAAAAACAACAAAGTTGAATTTCGTTCGATATGACGCAAAAAATAATGACCTAAACCTTTTCCTTCTGCTGCACCTTCAATAATTCCAGGAATATCAGCCATTACAAACGATTGAAAATCTCTGTAAGCTACAATTCCTAAATTAGGTTTTAAAGTTGTAAATGGATAATCGGCAATTTTTGGCTTTGCCGAAGTTAAAACTGACAACAAAGTTGATTTTCCTGCATTAGGGAAACCTACCAAACCTACATCTGCTAATACTTTTAATTCTAAAGTTACATCTACTTCTTTTACAGGCATACCTGGTTGTGCATAACGAGGCGTTTGATTCGTAGCACTTCTAAAATGCCAGTTCCCTAAACCTCCTTTTCCACCTTCTGCTATGATTTTCATTTCATCGTGCTCTGTAATTTCGAACAAAACATCACCCGTTTCTTGATCTTTTACAACTGTTCCTAATGGGACTTCAATAAATTTATCTTCTCCATCATGACCTGTACTTCTTGAACTTCCTCCATCGCCACCGTGACCCGCACGAACGTGTTTCAAAAATTTTAAATGAAATAAAGTCCAAAGATTTTTATTTCCTTTAATATATACGTGTCCACCACGACCTCCATCACCACCATCGGGTCCACCTTTTTCAATAAATTTTTCTCTGTGTAAATGCGACGACCCTTTTCCTCCCTTTCCGGAAGAAACATATATTTTTACGTAGTCTACAAAATTTCCTTCTGTCATCTTTTCTTAGTGTTCAGTTATCAGTGTTGAGTGTTCAGTAATTTTCCAACCTACAAAACCTCTTTTCTGATAACAATTTGTTATTCTCAATGACACTATTTAGAACTGCATACTAAATACTGAACACTGAATACTTAATTATTATTCTTTTAAATTGGTAATTAAAACTTTATCAATTTTAACACCGTCCATATCGATAACTTCGAACTCTAATTTGTTCCAAATTAACTTTTGTCCTTGTTTTGGGATTACTCCTAATTCTGTTATGATTAATCCACTTACTGTTGTTACTTCGTAATCTCCAATTAACTCATCCATATCA
Organism: uncultured Flavobacterium sp.; assembly: GCF_937967675.1. Classification (GTDB taxonomy): domain Bacteria; phylum Bacteroidota; class Bacteroidia; order Flavobacteriales; family Flavobacteriaceae; genus Flavobacterium. The sequence continues at coordinate 1,170 of NZ_CALBSN010000096.1, forward strand.
AAATAAGTTAAGAAATCGTGCAGCGAATAATGTCCGTCAACTAACCACGAACCGTCTTCTCTTGCTACAATTTTAAATTCGTCTTCATAGAAATCAGCCGCATCTCCTACTAACGCTTCTAAAATATCATTCAATGTAATTATTCCTTGAAAAACACCGTGTTCATCGGTAACCAAAGCATAATGCACTTTTGAAACCTTGAAATTTTCCAATGCTTTATATGCCGATGTTTGCTCAATAAAATATACCGGTTCTTTAATTATCGATTTTAAATCGAAATTTCCTTTTTCAAAACTGGCAAACAAATCTTTCAACAAAACGATTCCTTCTACATCGTCTAAATTATCCGCACATACTGGATAAACCGAATGCAATTCATCTAAAACTTTCGCTTTGATTTCTTCAATGGAATCTTCGTAAGACAAATACACAATTGAATTTCGGTGCGTCATTAATGAATTAACTTTTCTATCGCCAATATGAAAAACACGTTCCACAATATCTTGCTCAATTTCTTGAACTTCACCTACTTCAGTTCCTTCTTTTATAATGGCTTTGATTTCTTCTTCTGTAACTTTTCCGTCAGCTGTTGGTTTAATTTGCAAAAGTTTCATCAAAGATTCAGTTGAAATAGTCAGCAACCATATAAAAGGCATTGTAATGGTAGAAACTAATTTCATGGGAACCGCAACTGCTTTTGCAATTCCTTCTGGATAATTTAAACCGATTCTTTTTGGCAATAATTCACCTAAAACTAAAGAGAAAAATGTTAATACCACTACTACAATTCCCACAGCAATAGATTCCGAATACGGTTTTAATGCTTCAAAAGTAGCTACAAAATTTCGTACATCGGTAGTAATTTTATCTCCCGAATAAATACCCGTTAAAATCCCAATTAAAGTAATTCCGATTTGAACAGTAGATAAAAATTCGTTTGGCGAATTGGCTAAATCTAATGCTACTTTTGCATTTTTATTTCCTTTTTTAGCCGCTGTTTCTAATCGGTTTTTACGAGCTGAAATCAATGCGATTTCCGACATTGAGAAAACACCGTTTAAAATAATCAGAAAGAGAATGATTAAAATTTCCATAGTTAAAATTATAAAAAAAGAGCTAAAATCCCAAATTACGGAAATAGCTCCTTTTCTGTGTGCAAATATCGAAAAAAAAATCGAAAGCCCGAAATTTATCTCTCGAGCCTTATTTTATTATATAAATGTGTCCAAAACCAAACTTAATCTTTCAGTCACTTCTTCAATAGACCCAATACCATCGACTGCGTAAAATTTGTGTTGCGTTTTGTAATAATCCATTAATGGCGCGGTTTTTTCGTTATATTCTTGGTAACGATTTCTTATTTTTTCCTCATCTTGATCGTCTGGTCTTCCTGAAGTTTTTCCTCTTTCTAGCAAACGTTGCACTAAGATTTCATCATCAGCTTCTAATGCAACTGTCGCTGTAATTTCTTGATTTTTTCCTGCTAAAAATGCATCTAAAGCTTCTGCTTGCGCAATTGTTCTTGGAAAACCATCAAATAAAAAACCTGCTGCTTGTGGATTTTTATCTACTTCGCTTTGCAACATTTTAATCGTTACTTCATCTGGAACCAAATCACCTTTATCCATAAAGGTTTTAGCTAATCTACCTAATTCGGTATCATTTTTAATGTTGAATCTAAAAATATCACCTGTAGATAAATGGACTAAATTGTATTTGTGTTTTAAAAAATCGGCTTGTGTTCCTTTTCCTGCTCCTGGCTTACCAAATAATACGATATTGATCATTGCTTTGTTATGTTAAGTGTAATAGTTAGTTATTCTGATAATTGATATACGTCTTTTAAATTTCTTCCTAAACCATCGTAGTCTAAACCATATCCTACGATAAATTTATTTGGAATTCGAATCCCTACGTAATCCAATTTAATGTCTTTTGTATAGGCTTCTGGTTTTAAGAATAAAGTAGCAATTTTGAAATGTTTCACATTGTGATGCTTCATAATGGCTTTTAATTCTTCTATCGTATTTCCAGTATCTACAATGTCTTCCACGATAATTACAGAACGACCTTCTAAACTTTGATTCAAACCAATCAGTTCTTTTACTTCATTGGTAGTTTGCGTTCCTTCATACGAAGCCATTTTCACAAACGAAACTTCGCAATTGTGACTGTATTTTTTTAATAAATCAGCCACGACCATGAAAGCGCCATTCAAAACGCCAATAAAAACAGGAACATCATCACAAAAATCGTCTTCAATTTGTTTGGCCATGTTTTCAATGGCGAAATTAATTTCCTCTCCCGAGATAAAAACTTCAAATTTCTTATCGTGTAGTTGTATCACTTTTAGTTAGATTTAGAAATAAACAACAAATTTAAGAAAGTCAAATGAATAGCTCTAAAGTATTTTAACTTTTTTGCAAATTTGATATATTTACCAAATGAAAAGCCAAATGTATCAGAAAATCGATGAAAGCACTTGTCATGTAGCCAGCCGAAAAATGGTGAGTAATTTTGCTATGAAAGATGAAAAAAATCTTAGCGAAATGATTGAACTAGCTTTTGACATCAAAAATGAATTACATGTAAAAGCGTTTTGGAGTTTAGATTTGGTTTGCGAAAAGAAACTAAAACAATTTGTTCCTTACATTGAAGATTTCTGCACCATTCTTCCCAAAATAAAAGACGATTCAGCGTTACGACCAGCGACTAAAATTGCTTTCTTTTTAGTGAAAAGCAATCACAGAAAAAACGGAATTTCTCTCACACAACAACAAGAACACAATTTAATAGAAGCCTTAATTGACCGTTTAATTCAAGACGAAAAAGTTGCTGCAAAAGTGTATGCTATGAAAGCGCTTTTTGTTTTGGGTAAGAAATACGATTGGGTTCACGATGAATTAAAATCCATCATAGAGCAAGATTATTCGAATCATTCTGCAGCTTACCAAGCGACTACTCGAAATTTATTAAAGAAACTCAACAAATAGTATTTTCTGAATTCTAAATTCTGAATTCTAAATTCTTACTCTTATCTTTGCGCAAACAACAACACAACAAAATGAATTATTTTTCTTCTGATTTTAAATTAGGAATTTTAGGAGGAGGTCAATTAGGGAAAATGCTTTTGACCGAAACTCGAAAATTCGATATTCAAACTTTAGTTTTAGAACCAAGCGAAGAAGCTCCAGCACGATATAGTTGCAACG
>NZ_CALBSN010000097.1 GCF_937967675.1 uncultured Flavobacterium sp.
CATCTCCGATTTTTTACCACACGAAACCGAAATCGACTTTTTTGAAGAAGTGAAAGGGATTGATTTTTTGGAGGGTGTGATGGCGGTGGATGGGATTAAATAAAAAACACCAACATTTCTGCTGGTGTTTTTTATTTTTAGTTGCTGAAACGAGTTCAGCATGACAAGTCTTTATTTACTCCTCCAATAAAACCTCTAAAATCGTAATCGCGGCATCGCTAATTTTAGTTCCAGGACCAAAAACGGCTACAGCTCCGGCGTCGAATAAGAATTGGTAGTCTTGTGCTGGGATAACGCCACCAACAATTACCATAATATCTTCTCTTCCGTATTTTTTTAGTTCTTCAATCACTTGCGGTACTAAAGTTTTGTGTCCCGCTGCTAATGAAGAAACGCCTAAAATATGTACGTCGTTTTCAACGGCTTGTTTGGCAGCTTCTTGTGGCGTTTGGAATAACGGACCAATGTCTACGTCAAAACCTACGTCGGCATAACCTGTTGCTACCACTTTGGCGCCACGATCGTGACCGTCTTGTCCCATTTTCGCAATCATAATACGAGGACGACGCCCTTCTTTCTTAGCGAAAGCATCGGCTAATTGTTTTGCTTTTTCAAAACTTTCGTCGTTTTTAATTTCTTTACTATACACGCCGCTAAAACTTCTAATTTGTGCTTTATATCTTCCGAAAACTACTTCTAAAGCATCACTAATTTCGCCTAATGTAGCTCTGTTTCGTGCTGCTTCTACGGCTAAAGATAGTAAATTTTCACCACCATTTTTAGCGCTTTCGGTTAATTTTGCTAAACATTCAGCAACTTTAGCGTTATCGCGAGTGGCTTTGATTTGTTCTAAACGTTCAATTTGTTGTTTGCGCACCATTTGGTTATCCACATCCAAAATATGTAACGGATCTTCTTTTTCCAAACGGTATTTGTTCACCCCAACAATAATATCTTGTCCGCTGTCGATACGTGCTTGTTTTCGTGCGGCTGCTTCTTCAATTCTTAATTTTGGAATTCCTGCTTCAATGGCTTTCGTCATTCCGCCAAGTGCTTCTACTTCTTCAATTAAAGCCCAAGCTTTTTCAGCAATTTCAGCTGTTAAACTTTCTACATAATAACTTCCTGCCCAAGGGTCAACCGTTTTACAGATTTTAGTTTCTTCTTGTAAAAAGATTTGGGTATTACGAGCAATTCGAGCTGAGAAATCGGTTGGTAAAGCAATCGCTTCGTCTAAAGCATTGGTGTGTAACGATTGTGTTCCTCCAAAGGCTGCTGCCGCTGCTTCAATAGCAGTTCGAGCCACATTATTAAAAGGGTCTTGCTCGGTTAAACTCCAACCCGAAGTTTGGCAATGCGTTCTTAATGCTAATGATTTTTCGTCTTTTGGGTTGAATTGTTTCAATAGTTTTGCCCAAAGCATACGACCGGCACGCATTTTTGCAATTTCCATAAAATGATTCATTCCAATCGCCCAGAAAAACGAAAGGCGAGGAGCAAAGGTATCAATATCCATTCCAGCCGCTAAACCGGTACGAATGTATTCTAAACCGTCTGCTAAAGTGTATGCTAATTCAATATCAGCAGTAGCTCCCGCTTCTTGCATGTGGTAACCCGAAATCGAAATCGAGTTGAATTTTGGCATGTTTTTACTCGTATATTCGAAAATATCCGCAATAATTTTCATCGAAGGCGTTGGTGGATAAATATAAGTATTTCGCACCATGAATTCCTTCAAAATGTCATTCTGAATCGTTCCCGATAATAGGTTAGGAGTAACGCCTTGTTCTTCTGCTGCTACGATGTAGAATGCCATAATTGGTAAAACTGCACCATTCATCGTCATCGAAACCGACATTTCCCCTAACGGAATTTGGTCGAAAAGTACTTTCATATCTTCCACCGAGTCAATCGCAACACCAGCTTTTCCAACGTCACCAACCACTCGTTCGTGGTCAGAATCGTAACCTCTGTGTGTTGCTAAATCGAAGGCAACAGAAAGGCCTTTTTGTCCAGCCGCTAAGTTTCTTCTGTAAAAAGCATTACTTTCTTCCGCAGTTGAAAATCCAGCATATTGACGAATCGTCCAAGGTCGGCGAACGTACATGGTGGCATATGGTCCGCGTAAATTTGGTGCAAAACCAGCTCCAAAACCAAGATGCTCTAAATTAGAAATATCTTCTTTTGAATAGGTTGGTTTTACTTCAATTCCTTCGGCAGTTGTGAACTTTTGTTCCAAGTTTAACGTTTCAGGTTTCAAGTTTTTGGATTTCTCCAAAGTTAAATGTTGTATGTTTTTTCTCATTGCTTTAGCAATTAAAATATTTTGTTGATTTTGCTGTTTCTTGATGTATGAAGAACAGCTTTAATCACTATTGTTTCATTATCGATACTAAAATGAATTAGATAAGGGAATGTTTTTAACAAAACTACTCGAATTTCATCATATCTAATTTGAAATCGAAATGGGTTTTCTTTTATTTGTTTAACACTATTATTAAAAGAATTAGCAAATCTTTTTGAAAGCATTGGATTGATGTTTTTATACCAAGTGATACTTTCACGAACATCAGATTTAGCTTCTTCTAAAATTATAATCTTAAAGTTCATCTCCAATCTCTTTTAAAAAATCCTCGTAATCTGTTGCACTTTTTGGATTTTTCAAATAGTTTTCAGTTCGTTCTCTAACTTCATCAATTTGCCATTGCGGAATTTGATATTCCTTGGAAGTTGGAAGAATAATTACTTCTACTTCTTCTGCATTGAAATCTTCAGGTAAAGTAATGTTTACTTGATGATTTTTTACTTTTACAAATCTTCTAATTGCTTCCATGGTCTTCTTTTTCTGTAAGTTACTAAATTATTCCGAAGCTAATCGTTCCTTTACTAATTTTTTATCAACTTATTTATTGCTACACAGTAAGGTAGAAAAAAAAATAATATTGATAGCATAATTATTAATATTGAGATTAAAAATTTTTTCAAGTTCTTGTAAGTAATTCCGACTGCTAGGTATGTTAAGCCTACAACGATAAGAATTATTGAAATTAACCAAGAAATGAAAAATAAAGTTCCCATAATTATTCCGAAGCTAATCGTTCTTGTTCTAATTTTTCAGCCAAACGTTTTTCGATGATTGGTGTGATTAATGTTTTTCTGGCGTTTTGTTTCACGAAAGGATACAATTCCAAGTCGTTTTTCATTTGGTCGTTTTTGTTGGGATACTTGTTGGTTCCTAGTAAAACTTCTTTCCCTGAATCGAAAAGTTCTTGTTCTTTTTGTGCACTTTCGTTAATTTTTCTCTGAATTGTTCCATCGATTAATTGCGAAATCAGTCCGCCATTTTTCTCGATATCTTTGAATAATTCCAAAGCTTTTTCGGCTAATTGTTCTGTTAACGTTTCAATGTAATACGCACCATCAGCTGGATTGTTTACTTTGTCGAAATAACTTTCGTGTTTTAAAACTAACAATTGATTTCTCGAAATTCTATCGCCAAACTCGTTGTCTTTGTGATAAATCGCATCGTAAGCTAAATTCGCAACCGCATCAGCTCCACCTAAAATCGCCGACATACATTCGGTAGTCGTACGCAACATGTTTACATTGTAATCGTATAAGGTTTTGTTGCGTTTTGTTGGTGTTGCAATGATATGACAATCAAAATTATGATTGAATTCTGAAGCTAATGTATTGAATAAAAGGCGTAAGGCTCTCAGTTTAGCAATTTCAAAAAAGTAATTTGTTCCAACAGCTACTTCAATTGTAATCGGTTGGTTGATAGCTGGAATTCTATTGAAATATTCGTTTGCTTGTGCTAAAGTGTAAGCTA
>NZ_CALBSN010000098.1 GCF_937967675.1 uncultured Flavobacterium sp.
CTTTACAAAATGCAGCAGGAAACTTCTACATCAACGACAAACCAACAGGTGCTGTTGTAGGTATGCAACCCTTTGGAGGCGCAAGAGGTTCTGGAACTAATGACAAGGCTGGTTCGGCACAAAATTTATTGCGTTGGGCTTCTGTTAGAACGATTAAAGAAACCTTCGTAACACCAGAAGATTATAAATATCCGTTTTTAGGTTAATCCGAAATACGAAGTAGAAATAAAAAACCCGATTTTCAGTTGAGAATCGGGTTTTGCTTTTTATAGCTAATTACTAATTACTTTTCACTAATCACTTACTTCTTATACTTCAACGGCAAATGCACCACTTTTTTCGTTTCAAAAAACTCATCTGAAAAGAAATCCGATAAATTATATTGCGTTGCTTTTGGGAAATCCTTTAATTCTTCGGTTAAATCGCCACCTTTTAGATATAAAATACCGTTGGCTAATTCGTGGTTTTGTTTTTTTGAAACTTTATCATCGACCCATTTTACAAAATCAGGCATATTGGTTACGGCACGACTAACGATGAAATCGAATTCTTGTTTGACTAGTTCAGCACGTTTTTGTTCGGCTCTTACGTTTTTTAATCCTAAACCTGCAGCTACTTCATTCACTACTTTGATTTTCTTTGCAATAACATCAATCAAATAAAAATCAACTTCTGGGAATAAAATCGCTAATGGAATTCCTGGAAAACCACCACCTGTTCCGACATCCATAATTTTTGAACCTGGACGGAACTCGATGATTTTTGCGATTCCTAACGAATGCAAAACATGACGTGTATATAATTCGTCTATATCTTTTCGTGAAATCACGTTAATTTTAGAGTTCCAATCTTCATACAGCGATTGTAATTTTTGAAACTGAAGTATTTGATTTTCAGATAAATCAGGAAATTGCTTTAAAATTTCTTCCATTCGTTAAATTTTACACAAAAATACGCTTTTTAGTGAATAAAAAATGATGATTATCATAAATGAAAAAATTATAATAATTATCTTTGACGAAATTTGAATATTAAAATATGAATACCACAACCCCGATTTTTTCAAAAGAGGACAATCTGAAATTTTTCAGAACTTTAAATAAACGAGTAAACGACTATTTCAAAGAAAACAAAATCAACAAAACTGGAAACTGGAAATTACACTTAAAAACAATTGTAATGTTCGGTCTTTTCTTAACACCTTATTTCTTCCTATTAGCTATGGATATGCCGTTTTGGGTATATTTATTATTAAACGTAGTTATTGGAGTTGGAATGGCAGGTGTTGGAATGAACGTAATGCACGATGGAAATCACGGTGCTTACTCAACCAAGTCTTGGGTAAACAAATTAATGGGCGGAAGTATCTACATCTTAGCTGGAAATGTGTACAACTGGCAAGTACAACACAATGTATTACACCATACATATACGAACATCATAGGTCATGATGAAGATTTAGAAGCAGGAAGAATTTTACGTTTCTCAAAAACAGCTAAATGGTACAGTCACCACAGATTTCAACATTATTACTCTGTTTTCTTATACGGATTATTAACCTTCAACTGGGCAATCACAACTGATTTTCTACAGATGAAACGTTACTTAAAAAGAAAACTATCATATGGTGAAGCAAAAAGCCCAGCTTTCCAATGGACTACACTTATCATTACTAAAGTTATTTACTTTTCTATTTGGATTGTATTGCCAATAATTGTTGGAGTAACTTGGTGGAAAGTACTTTTAGGATTCGTAGTAATGCATTATACTGCAGGATTAATCTTGAGTGTAGTATTCCAATTAGCGCACGTTGTAGAAGACACAGTTAACCCAATGCCAGATGAAAACGGAGAAATCGAAAATACTTGGGCTATTCACCAATTGTTCACAACAGCTAACTTTGCTCCTAAAAACTGGATTGTAAATTATTATACAGGTGGATTAAATCATCAAATTGAACACCATATTTTCCCGAATATCAGTCACATTCACTATGATAAAATTGCTGAAATTGTAAAGCAAACCGCAGCAGAATGTAACTTGCCGTATCACGAGTTCAAAACGACTCGAGCGGCCATCGCTTCTCACTTCAAGCATTTGAGAGAATTAGGAAGAAAACCACAATTAGCATAATAAAGAAGAGACGCGAGGAATCGCGTCTTTTGTATTAACTATAATAACTAACACACAATGAACCCGTTATCGGACAGAATCAACAACTTAGCCGTTTCTCAAACTTTAGCTATGGCGGCTTTGGCAAGAGAATTAAAAGCACAAGGAAAAGACATTATTAGCCTTAGTTTAGGAGAACCAGATTTCAATACTCCTGAATTCATTAAAGAAGCTGCAAAAAAAGCTATCGACGAAAATTACAGTACGTATACTCCAGTAGAAGGTTACTTAGAATTGAAAGAAGCGATTTGCAAAAAATTCAAAAGAGATAATAATTTAGACTACAAACCATCACAGATTGTAGTTTCTACAGGAGCAAAACAATCATTATACAACATTGCTCAAGTAATGTTGAATGATGGTGATGAAGTAATTCTTCCTGCTCCATATTGGGTTTCATATTACGAAATCATTAAACTTTCTGGTGGAGTTCCTGTTGAAGTTCCTACTTCTGTAGAAAGCGATTTCAAAATTACACCAGAACAATTAGAAGCTGCTATCACACCAAAAACAAAAATGATGTGGTTCAGTTCTCCTTGTAATCCAAGTGGTTCGGTTTACAATCGTGAAGAATTAACAGCTTTGGCCAAAGTTTTAGAAAAACATCCACACGTATATGTAGTTTCTGACGAAATCTACGAACACATTAACTTTTCAGGAACATTTTGCAGTATTGGTTCTATACCAGGAATGTTAGAAAGAACGATTACTGTTAACGGTGTTGCAAAAGCATTCGCAATGACAGGTTGGAGAATTGGTTATATCGGAGCACCAGAATTCATCGCAAAAGCATGTACTAAAATTCAAGGACAAGTTACTTCGGGTGCGAATTCTATTGCACAAAGAGCAACAATTACTGCTGTTGAAGCAGATCCAAGTGTTTTAAACGAAATGGTTTCAGCCTTCAAAAACCGTAGAGATTTAGTTGTTGGATTAGTTAAAGAAATTCCAGGATTCAAATTGAATGTTCCAGAAGGAGCGTTCTATGTATTCCCTGATGTTTCTTACTACTTTGGAAAAACCATCAAAGGAACCGAAATTAAAAACGCAACTGATTTCTCCATGTTCTTATTGGCGGAAGCAAATGTAGCAACGGTAACTGGAGACGCTTTTGGAAATCCAAATTGTATTCGTTTCTCTTACGCAACAAGCGAAG
>NZ_CALBSN010000099.1 GCF_937967675.1 uncultured Flavobacterium sp.
TTAATTTTTCCTGCTTTGGCTAAATTTAAAACATGAAACAACGAATTCATATTCAAATCCCAAGCAAAAGCCGGATTTTTCTCAGCTGTAGCCGAAAGCAATGCCGCCATTAAATACACATCGGTAATTTGATATTTCTCAAGTAAATGCTCAATTTGATTATAATCAAGCGCATTTACCACTTCAAAAATTCCGTTATTAACTACATCATTTTCTAATTTTCTGATATCTGATGCGATAACGTTATTAACTCCGTAGGTAGCTCTAAGTTTTGCTGTAAGCTCGGTGCCAATTTGACCACAAGCACCAATTATTAAAATTTTCGTATCCATTTTGTTGTGTAAATGAGGTAACAAATATAGTATTTTACCGTTATTTTGCCGATGGATTTTTGTGATATTTTTACAAATTGCAACCAAAATTTAAATATTTAATAAATTAACATCTTTTAAATGGTTTTTCTTAATTGATTAACAAATTTGGTGTTAAGATAATATTAGAAAAAATGCAGCATTCGGCAAACATTTGTACCTTTGCTTTTTAATTTATCCGAATGAAAGTTTTCTTATGTAGTTTATCGCTTTTAGTTTTAACCTTGATTTCATGCGAAAATGAAAATCAGCAACTAGAAGCCCAAAAAGTAGCTCAAAAAAACGAAGCTGTTTTTAAGAACATTTCGAAAATGTGGCAATTTAATTTTCCAACGCCTAGACCTGAAGTAGCAGCTACTTTAGGCAGATGGAACGAGTGGCGTCAATTTGAAATCGAAATGCGTCAAAAACCACAATCTACTTTGTCTGCTTTTCAGATGAAAACTAAAAATTTATCAAAAAAAGCAGATACTTTGGTCTTGACAGTTCCTTTCGAATATAACAAACCTCAGATTTTAAGTAGAATTACGACTTTGAATACGAAATTAAAATCACTTGAGACCTTCATGAATTTACGAGTAATTCCAGAACAACGAATTGCTAAATTAATTCCAGAAATTAACGAAGAAATCAAAGGTTTATACAAACAATGGGATGAAATTATTATCAAAAAGGCGATTCCAAAGGAAATTGGAGAAGAATTGATGTTGCAAGCTTTGGATACAACAAGAAATGCGAATCCAGATGAAATGCGAAAGAAGATGGAAATTTCAGATAAAAAATAAAGAAAGTTTTGAGCAAGTCCGACATTATATCCATTTACGATAAGTCACCAAAGATTGCCGTTTTAGAAAGTACATTTACAGCGCGCCAAAAGTCTCAAATGACGGGTTTGGTGGGCTCGTCGTTGTCTTTTGTGGCAAATTCGTTGTTTAAAAAATCCGAACTTCCGTTTCTGATTTTATTCAGCAATAAGGAAGAAGCTGCGTATTATTTGAACGATTTAGAACAATTAATCAATACCGAAGACGTACTTTTTTACCCAAGCTCGTACCGAAGACCGTATCAAATTGAAGAAACCGATAATGCTAACGTATTACTTCGAGCTGAAGTTCTAAACCGAATCAATTCGCGCAAAAAACCTGCGATTATTGTTTCGTATGCCGAAGCCATTTTCGAGAAAGTCGTTACCCGAAAAGAATTAGAGAAAAACACCTTGAAATTGTCGGTTGGCGATAATTTATCTATTGATTTTATCAACGAAACCTTATTCGAATACAACTTCAAACGTGTTGATTTTGTTACGGAACCGGGTGAATTTTCCGTTCGTGGTGGAATCATAGACGTGTTTTCGTTTTCCAATGATAATCCGTACCGAATTGAATTTTTCGGCAACGAAGTTGATAGCATTCGAAGTTTTGATGTGGAAACCCAATTATCAGTTGAAAAGCTGAAAAAGATTTCGATTATCCCCAATGTCGAAAACAAACTACTACAAGAAAACCGCGAAAGTTTCTTAGATTATATCAACGAAAAAACGGTTTTAGTCATTCAAAATACGGAATTATTAGGACAACAATTGGATAAATTATTCGACAAAGCCAATGAAGCTTTCGAGAAATTATCTAAAGATATCCAACACGCAAAACCCGAAGAATTATTCCTAAATCAAAAACAGTTTTTAAAACGTGCACTTGATTTTTCAGTAATAGAATTACATACGAACGCTGTTTTCAAAACCGATAAAAAAGTCGAATTTCATATTCAACCGCAACCTTCGTTCAACAAACAATTTGATTTGTTGTTGAACAATTTGAGCGAAAATCATTTCAACGGTTACAAAAATTATTTGTGTTGTTCTAATGAAAATCAGGCGAGTCGTTTTCATGATATTTTTGAAGATATCGACGAAGCTAATCATGAAAGTATTCGTAAACAATACAAAGCCATGGTGTTGCCTTTATTTGAAGGTTTTATAGACGAAGAAAATCAAATAGCGTGTTACACCGATCATCAAATTTTTGAACGTTACCATAAGTTTTCCATCAAAAACGGTTATTCGAAAAAACAAACCATAACGTTAAAAGAATTGACTTCGTTGTCGGTGGGCGATTATGTAACGCACATCGATCACGGAATTGGAAAGTTTGGTGGCTTGCAGAAAATTCAGGTCGAAGGTAAAACGCAAGAAGCCATAAAATTGGTTTATGCCGATAACGATATTGT
>NZ_CALBSN010000100.1 GCF_937967675.1 uncultured Flavobacterium sp.
ACACAATCCCAAACGCGAAAGATTTTCGGTTTGGGATTGTTGTTTCAGAATGGAACGAGCAAGTTACAGAAGGTTTGTATAACGGAGCTTTTGCAGCTTTAACCGATTGCGGTGCTTTGCCAGAAAATATCATCCGTTGGAACGTACCAGGAAGTTTCGAATTGATTTTCGGAGCACGCCAAATGCACGAAAAACTAGAGCTTGATGCCGTAATTGTGATTGGTTGTGTGATTAAAGGCGAAACCATGCATTTCGAATTTGTATGTGAAGGAGTAACTCAAGGAATGAAAGACTTAAATCTTTTGTACGATGTACCAACTATTTTTTGTGTGTTAACCGATAACAACATGCAACAGTCATTAGACAGAAGTGGTGGGAAACACGGAAACAAAGGAGTAGAAGCAGCAATTGCAGCAATCAAAATGGTTGATTTGAATAGAAAATAAAGGATTTTCTTTAAAAACAATATACTAATCCCGATTTTCATCGGGATTTTTTGTTAACAAAAATTTGGAGATTAAACGCGTAAAAATCCTTAAATTTGAAAAAAATAATGCGACATGATTAAGTTTGGAAAAGGTAGAATGCCAAAGAACAAAAGATTTAATTACACGCCTCGTCATTACGAAGGCAAAACAGTAGATAATCCATTTGATTTTGATTCTGCAATACGACGCGATAGAGAAACCGCAAGTTATAACGATATGAGAGCAATGTGGAGCGATGCTAGAGACGCTAGCAGAAATAGAAAGAATCGTTCTTTCAATATGCGTGTTATTGTCATTGCCTTAATTTTGGTTTTGATCTTTTTCTTTATCATCGATTTTGATTTTTCCATATTTAGAAGAAAATAATGGCAGCGAGTATTATTCAACTTTTACCGGATCATGTTGCTAATCAAATAGCTGCTGGAGAAGTGGTGCAACGCCCAGCTTCTGTTGTGAAAGAGTTGTTGGAAAATGCCGTTGATGCCAAATCGACGGACATTAAATTAATCGTTAAAGAAGCCGGAAAAACCTTAGTTCAAGTAATTGATAATGGTTTGGGTATGAATATGACCGATGCCCGTTTGTGTTTCGAACGTCATGCTACATCTAAAATCCGAAAAGCAGAAGATTTATTCGATTTGCATACCAAAGGTTTTCGTGGCGAAGCATTAGCATCAATTGCTGCGATTGCTCATGTGGAATTAAAAACAAAACAAGACCAAGAAGAACTTGGAACTCATATTGTTATTGAGGGTAGTAAATTGGTAACCCAAGATGTTGCGGTTTTACCAAAAGGAACCTCGTTTGCCGTTAAGAATTTGTTTTTCAATATTCCAGCCAGAAGAAATTTCTTGAAATCGGAAACAGTAGAATTTCGTCATGTGATGGATGAATTCCAACGTGTAGCGATGGCGCATCCGTCGATTTCATTTACTTTGATGCATAACGGGAGTGAATTATACAATTTACCAAGTTCTAATTACCGTCAAAGAATAGTGAATATTTTTGGTGGAAAAACAAACGAAAAGTTAGTGCCAGTTTCGGAAGAAACCGAGTTAATTACCATTTCTGGATTTGTAGGAAAACCTGAATTTGCAAAAAAGAGTAGAGGCGAACAGTTTTTCTTTGTGAACGATAGATATATCAAAAGTGCGTATTTGCATCATGCTATCATGAGTGCTTACGAAGGTTTGTTGAAAGAAGGTAATCAACCAAGTTATTTCTTGTATTTGCAAGTGCCACCTCATACTATCGATATCAACATTCATCCTACAAAAACTGAAATTAAGTTTGACGATGAACATTCGTTATATGCGATTTTGCGTTCAGCAGTGAAACATAGTTTAGGGCAATTTAACGTAGCGCCCGTTTTAGATTTTGAGCGCGATTCAAATTTAGACACGCCTTACGAATATAAAAATAGAGAAGCTGATTTTCCAACAATTCAAGTAGATTCTAGTTTTAATCCATTTGCGGCTGAAAAACCGAGTTCGAAGCCGTTGTCTTCTTTTGGAAGTTATAAAAAGGAAACGTCAACAGCAAGTTGGGAAAGTTTATACGTTGGATTAAAGCAGGACACTCAAGAAATAGAAACTTTTTCATTTGAAAGTGAAGAAGTTACTAGTAAATTGTTTGAAGATGATGTGATGGAAACTAAAACCACATCAACCTATCAAATTCATAAAAAATATATCGTTAGCGCCATAAAATCGGGAATGTTGGTTATTGATCAAGGAAGAGCGCACCAACGTGTGTTGTATGAACAATTTCTGACTAATATTACGGTTCAGAAAGCTTCTAGCCAGCAGTTGTTATTTCCATTGGAATTGTATTTTTCTTCTGATGAGATGATTTTATTGAAAGAATTGCAGTCTTCTTTAGAAAACACTGGATTTGTTTTTGATGCTTTCAATATTGATTCTATTCAAATTTCAGGATTGCCAATTGGAATGGCTGAAAGTGAAATATCCATTGTTTTAGAAGAATTAATTGGGAATCTACAAAATGAAATTCCAGAAAGTAGTTTTTCACAGAGTGATAGCATTGCCAAATCGATGGCGAAAAGTATGGCCGTTAAAACCGGAACTTATTTAACCGAAAGGGAACAAGAAAATTTAGTAAATTCGTTATTTGCGTGTAAAGAACCCAATGTTTCGCCTTTTCAAAAACCAACTTTTATCACGTTAACGGTAGAAGATCTAGATAAAAAATTTGCGATATGATGAATAACATGACCGATACTGTTAAGCAGTTATTGATAATTAATGTTTTGTGTTTTATTGGAAGTTTTGTGGTGCCGCAATCGAATGATTTATTGGCGCTATATTACTTTGAAAGTGATAAATTTCAATTCTGGCAACCTATAACGCACATGTTCATGCACGGAAGTCCTATGCATATTTTCTTTAATATGTTTGCATTGATTTCTTTTGGTAGCGCATTGGAGCATTTTTGGGGAGCTAAGAAATTTCTATTTTTCTATTTATCTTGTGGATTAGGAGCTGCTTTGATTCATTCGGGCGTTAATTATTATGAAATTCATTCACTTCTAGATCAATTACAAAATTCAGCGATAACTTCAGCAGATATTCATACTATTTTAAACACCGATTTTGTTAGCGGAAATCAGTTTCAGGGACAATTGTTGTATGAAAATGCACAAGCTACTTTTGATAAATTAAATTTAAATGGAGATGATTTTAAAATTTTATTTAATGCTGCAATAAAAAATCAAACCGCTGCCGTGGGAGCTTCAGGTGCTATTTACGGGTTATTAGTAGCTTTTGCCTTTATGTTTCCTAATGCCGAGTTGATGATGATGTTTATTCCAGTTCCTATTAAAGCTAAATATTTTGTACCTGTGATTGTATTGTTAGATTTGTTCTCGGGTGTAACAGGATTTAGTCTTTTTGGAGGAAATATTGCCCATTTTGCCCATGTAGGTGGTGCTTTAATTGGTTTTATTATGATGTGGTATTGGAAGAAAAATCAGTTTGATCAAAACCGTTGGGATAGATAAGTTTTTTAGAAAAAAGAATAAAGAACAAAGAGAAAAGATGAACATTTTAGACGATTTAAAACTACAATACAGAACAGGTGGCATGGTGCAAAAGTTAATCTTTTGGAACATTGGTTTCTTCTTGTTTTCGTTGGTGTTTTTTTATAGTTTTTCTGTTGGGAAATTTCAAATTCCAACATGGATTGCTTTGTCGTCTGATCTTGGTAATTTAGTTAGAACGCCTTGGACATTAATTACGTTTAATTTTTTTCATGCTAAGTTTTTACATTTATTTTTTAATTTGTTAGTGCTTCATTTTGCAGGAAGATTGTTTTCAACATATTTTACAGATAGACAATTGCTTGGTGTTTACATTTTAGGTGGTGTTTTCTCTGGAATTATATTTGTGCTTTCCTATATTCTAATTGGGAAATCAGGTTTGCTGGTTGGAGCTAGTGGTGCTATTATGGCAATTTTGCTTAGCGTTACGACTTATGCACCCTTTATGTTGTTGCGTATTCCATTGATTGGAATTGTGAAGCTATGGCATGTCACATTTGTTATTTTATTACTAGATTTAATTCAGTTGCCTTTAGATAACACAGGCGGACATATAGCGCATTTAGGTGGTGCACTTTTTGGTTTTCTTTACGTTAAGTTATTACAATCGGGAACCGATTTAAGTAAAGGAATTTTGTTTGTTTTAGATTTCTTTGCGAATCTTTCTAAACCAAAAAAGAAAACCCCATTTAAAAAAGTACATCGCAATACAACAAAAAAAGTAGTAAATTCGTTCTCAGAAAAAGATATTACACAAAAACAGATTGATGATATTTTAGATAAAATTAGTAAATCGGGTTATGATAGTTTAACAAAAGAGGAAAAGGAATTTCTTTTTAAAGCAGGAAAATAATGCCAAAACAATCTTGGTTTAGTAGAATTATGTTTTTTTTTAATACAGTGCTTACTGTATTGACTTTTCTTGCGTATTTGTTGCCTTTCTTAGCGCCTAAAGCCTTTCCTTTTTTAAGTGTATTGACACTAATTCTTCCCTTGTTTTTGATTTTGAATTTCTTCTTTTTTGTTTTTTGGTTATTGCAACTAAAAAGACAAATGTTACTTTCAGGATTAGTATTATTACTTGGAATTACCTTCATTAATCGTTTTTATAAATTTTCGGAAACCAATCTTCCACCAGAAGATAGCGACTTTACTTTAATGAGTTATAATGTCCGACTTTTTAATTTGTATGAATGGCTTCCTCAAGGTGATGTTCCTGAACAAATCTCAAAATTAATTGATGAAAAGCATCCTGATATCTTGTGTTTACAAGAGTTTTCGCCTAACGATAAAGTGTCAGTAAAAAAATACCCACATAGTTTTGTAAAGTTATATGGTGGAAAAAATAAATATGGTCAAGCCATTTATTCCAATTACAAAATGATTGAGAAGGGAGAAATTCAATTTCCTAATACAAGCAATAATGTTATTTATGCCGATATTTTAAAAGGTAAAGATACCTTGCGAATTTATAGTATGCACCTGCAATCTATTAAAATCAGTACCGATATACACGAAGATCTTAATCAAGAAAAATCAAAGTTTATTTTTATGCGAATTAGTGAAGCATTTACGCTTCAACAGCAACAAGCAGAAATTATTAAAAAACATTTTGATGCGTGTAACTATCCAAAAATTATCTGTGGTGATTTGAATAATAGTGCTTTCTCTTATGTATATAGAACGGTGAAAGGGGATATGAAAGATGCTTTCGAACAAGCTGGAACAGGTTTTGGAAAATCGTATAATTTTAAATATTATCCAGCCAGGATTGATTATGTTTTCGTTGAAAATAATATCGAGGTGAAAGAATTTACTTCTCTAGATTCTTTTGTTCAAAGCGATCATTTTCCACAATTAACAAGATTAAATCTAGTTCAAAAAACAGAAGAATAATTTAAATCTTTTGATTTTTCAGATAATCCACAGCGTATCTTCCTTCATTAAAAAGCAAGTCTAAAATGCTTAAGTTGTTAATAAAACCGTGTTTTTCTTCAAATACTTGCGTGTATTCCTCTAATTGAGTTGTGTCTTTTTTCCCGTTTGCCAAATGTCTAAAATCTTTAAAATTTGGAACATCATGGAAAAATTCAGTTGTTTTATCTGTTTGGATAGTTATTCCTAAAGACTCGTTTACCAATTCAAAAATTTCCAAATTCAAATCCATTAAAAATTCATGTCTTTTTTCGAATAGCGGACGAAAATCATCTTCAAAATATTCGAAAAAAGGCGAAGTTCGGTATGCAGCTTCTAACGATTTAAAGTGATTTTTTTGCCATCCAAAATCGTTTTCAATGCGGACATCTTTGTATTTCTGATGTTTGTCTTTTGAATGTTTGATAGGGATATTCAACATTTGAATTCCATTTGGACTATAAATGTACATCCTATTCCTGTTCGTTTGTTTTTGAAAATTGTCTTCCATTTCAAACGTTACCGAATCTGCTTGAAGCATCGCTACGTAATGACTAATTGATGGAAAATAAGTTGGATGTATAAGAATGTTGTTCATCATAAAATATTGTTTTTAAAAACACGAATTTCACTAATTATCACAAGTTATTTCGTGCTAATTAGTGAAATTCGGTTAAAATTATATTAAGCTTCTTCTTTCTTTTTCTTCTTTTTTCTGAAGTAATCAAAAGCAAAATAACCTGCTAAAGCAATTAAGAAATATTGGAAATACGATTTTGGTTGGCCATCACCACTAACAGTAGTGAATAATCTATCCCAACGAATGCTCCAGTTTTTAATTCCGTCGTTAATGCTATCGATACTCATCCAAATGAAAATTGGTTTTCCAACGATGTGATCTGCTGGGACAAATCCCCAATAACGAGAGTCTAAGGAATTGTGACGGTTATCTCCCATCATCCAATAATAATCTTGTTTAAAAGTATAAGAAGTGGCAACCTGACCATTAATGCGGATTTCATCACCATTTACTTTCAAGTCGTTTCCTTCGTACTCACCAATTATCTTTTTATAAAGCGGTAAGTTTTCTTTATTTAGAGTAACAGTTTTTCCTGCTTCAGGAATATAGATTGGACCCATGTTATCTCGATTCCAATTATTTTTTACAGAAGGCTTTCCATCTTGAATGTCAGGAAAAATACCATCTTCAGCTGTTTTGCTAATTTGACGTTTAACCGAACTAATTCTGCTGTCAGATTTGAGTTGTTCGTATTTTTCAGCTGTTAAGTTTCCATAAAAATAATTTGGAGAAATCATCAAACCTAACTTATTATAAATTTCCTGGTCAACCTGACCTGTTACAGCTGTAGTTAAAGTGTCTCTAGATATTTCTTCAAATTCATATCTACTGATTAGCTCATTCTTGAATTCAGGTTTGTTCCAAATTTCATTTTTGATTTCGAACAAAGGATAGCCTTCTGTAATTTGATAGAAATTTTTTATTTCATCAGCGTTCACATTGTTGGTTTTAATCAAATAAAAATACTGAGGTTTTGCTCTTTCAGGAAGAATCGATTCTTTTCCGTTAATAAAAATGATACCATCTTTAATTTCAATTTTATCACCAGGAATAGCGGTGCAACGTTTTACGTAGTTGGTTTTTTTATCGATAGGTTTATCATATCTTTTATCTGCCGCTTTGTACATGTGAAACAAAGTGTCTGCAGGCCAGTTAAACACTACAATGTCATTACGTTCTATTTTTTGTAAAGCAGGAAAACGAAAATAAGGTAATGAAGGTTTTGCTAAATATGATTTTGTTTTAATAATTGGTAAAGTGTCATGAACCATCGGGGCAGCTATAGGTGTCATAGGTGTTTTGGCTCCATAATGGAATTTGCTTACAAATAAAAAGTCACCTACTAACAAAGATTTTTCCAAAGATGAAGTTGGGATAGTATAAGGTTGAATAAAATAAGTATGAACTAAAGTTGCAACAACAATAGCAAACGATAATGAACCTAAAGTATCCATAGTTTTGTTAGGTGCAGTCAAATCACGATTCGCGTGATAAGTTGTTTCTTGTGTGTAATTTACATAAGCGATGTAAAACCCTAAGGTAACTACTCCTAAAACCATATCAACAGTTGATTTTTTACCGAAAGTTCTTAAGGTTTCAATCCAAATGATTGGAAATAAAAATAAATTGATAACCGGAATAAAAAGTAGTAAAATCCACCATTTTGGACGGTTGATGATTTGCATTAATACAATTCCGTTGTAAACTGGAACAAATGCTTCCCATGCTTTTCTACCTGCTTTTACGTATAATTTCCAAGTTCCAATTCCGTGAATTACTTGAATGAATAAGATAAAGATTAACCAACCTGATATTTCCATTTTTAATATCGTTTACTTGTTAAATTTTATAATTGTTTTATTTTGAGGTTAAACCCAAAACATCTTTCATGTTAAAAATCCCTTTTTTACCTACTAACCATTCAGCAGCAACAACAGCTCCTAAAGCAAAACCTTCACGACTATGAGCGGTGTGCTTGATTTCAATTTGATCCACTTCACTGTCATAGAAAATACTATGAGTTCCAGGAACATTTTCGATACGCTTTGCTTCAATATGAATTTCGTTGCTAATTGGAGTTTCTAGTGTCCAATTCGCATAGTCTGTATGTTTGATAACACCTTCTGCTAATGTAATGGCTGTTCCACTTGGAGCATCTAATTTTTGAGTGTGATGAATTTCTTCCATTGAAACGTTGTATTGCTTCAAGTTAGCCATCATTTTGGCTAAATATTCATTCAATTCAAAAAACACATTTACACCTAAACTAAAATTAGAAGCATAAATAAAACTACCGTTTTTTGCTTCGCACAATTGTGCCATTTTCGGGTAATCTACTAACCAACCTGTAGTTCCTGAAATAACAGGAATTGCGTTATTTAAACATTCAGAAATATTTTCAACTGCGCTATCTGGAACACTAAAGTCGATAGCAACATCAGCATTTAATAATCCTTCGAATGTGTTATTTTGATTTTTTTTTAATACGATTTCATGACCTCGTTCTAAAGCTATTCTTTCAATAACTTTTCCCATTTTTCCGTATCCTAAAAGTGCAATTTTCATAATAGTTAGTTGTTAGGTTTGATATTATGTTACCTAATATTTTGTTAAAAACTGTACGTTAATGTCATACCATAGTTGAATTTATAATCCATTTGATTTTGATTCATGTCAGGTTTTAACGAAAGATTATCATTAACATTAAATTGCATTAAATGGGCATCAATATTTGCGTCAACAATGTTTAAAATATAAATTCCAGCGGTTATTAAAGCCGATAAATCTCTATTTCTTTGATGAAATTTTTGAGCACGAATTAATCTATCATTGTCTAATCCACCATAAATAGGATGATTAGGGTTTGAAGTACCATCTAATCTTCTTTTATATTCGTCTCTATAATCATGGTATTTGTTTTGATTCCAAGTATAGGAATATATACCCAATCCAAGTCCAATATAAGCTAAAGGTATTTTCCAGTATTTTTTGTTATAAGCTTGTCCAAGTCCTGGAACTAAAGCCGAATAAAAAGCCGCTCTAGCAGGACGATTAGGGTCAATAACAGCTTTAACTGTATCTTGTGTTATTAATGTCATTTCCTCTTGTGCTCTTCCTTTAAAACTTAGAAAAAGACAAGTCAAAATAAATATGTAGTGTAGCTTTCTCACTAAGAATTGATTAGTTTCAAGATACGATTAAAGTCTTCTTCAGAGTGAAATGGAATCGTTATTTTACCTTTTCCGTTACCCGCTACTTTAACGTCAACTTTTGTTCCGAAATAGTTAGAAAACGCTTTTTTCTCTTCCTCTTTTACGTCAAATGAGTTACCTTTTGCAGGTTTAGCCGTTTTTGGTTTTAAACTATCTTGGTAATTTTTTACCAAAGCTTCTGTTTCTCTAACAGAAAGATTTTGCGTTACTACTTTGTGATAAATATCGCTTTGAACATCGTGATTATCAATGTTAATCAACGCTCTTCCGTGTCCCATCGAAATAAAACCATCTCGCATTCCTGTTTGGATGATTGGGTCTAATTTCAATAAGCGTAAATAATTGGTAATTGTAGAACGTTTTTTACCAACGCGCTCACTCAATTCTTCTTGCGTTAAATTGATTTCTTCGATTAATCTTTGATACGAAATGGCAACCTCAATCGGATCTAAATCATGACGTTGGATGTTTTCCACCAAAGCCATAACCAATGATTCATTATCATTAGCTAAACGAATGTATGCCGGAACCGTTTTTAATCCGATTAATTTAGAAGCTCGCAAACGACGTTCTCCCGAAATCAATTGGTATTTATTGAACTCTAATTTTCTAACAGTAATAGGTTGAATTACGCCTAATTCTTTAATCGATTTGGCTAATTCTTGTAAGGTTTCTTCGTTGAAATTCGTTCTTGGTTGAAATGGATTAATTTCAATCGATTCGATATCTAATTCAATAATATTTCCTACAACTTTATCTGCGTTTTTATCCTCAACCGATTTAATGTCGTTTTCCGGATCTTTCAATAAAGCCGATAATCCTCTTCCTAAGGCTTGTTTTTTTACCGCTTTTGTCATCTTACTCTATTATTGATTTTTCTTAATAATTTCTTCTGCTAAGTTCAAATAATTAGAAGCTCCTTTACTCGTAGCGTCATAATTAATGATACTTTCTCCAAAACTTGGAGCTTCACTTAATTTGATATTTCTCTGAATTACCGTTTCAAAAACCATATCGTTAAAGTGTTTTTGAACTTCTTCAACCACTTGGTTTGATAAACGTAAACGAGAATCGTACATAGTTAACAATAATCCTTCAATATCTAAATTTGGATTGTGTATTTTTTGCACACTTTTAATCGTGTTTAATAATTTTCCTAAACCTTCTAAGGCAAAATATTCACACTGAATTGGAATAACTACACTATCAGCAGCAGTTAAGGCATTCAATGTTAGCAATCCTAATGAAGGAGCACAATCAATTAAAATATAATCGTATTTGTCTTTCACGCTTTCCAATGCCGTTTTTAGCATGTACTCGCGATTTTCTTTGTCTACTAATTCAATTTCGATAGCCACCAAGTCAATATGAGCCGGAATTACCGAAACATTTGGTGCTGTACAAGAAACTGTAGCTTCTTCTGGTGTTGCACTGTGTTCTAAAACTTGGTATGACCCAATTTCCACACTTTCTACATCGATTCCTAAGCCCGAACTCGCGTTAGCTTGTGGGTCAGCATCGATTAAAAGTACTTTTTTTTCTAAAACACCAAGAGAAGCTGCTAAGTTAACTGATGTAGTTGTTTTTCCTACACCACCTTTTTGATTGGCAATTGCAATGATTTTACCCATTTGATTATTGAAAATTTTAAGCCGTAAAAATACAATTATTTATGGTTTTTTCAAGGCAATTTTGTTAACAATGGGTTAAAGTGTAATGTAATTGATTTACAGTGTGATAAA
>NZ_CALBSN010000101.1 GCF_937967675.1 uncultured Flavobacterium sp.
ACCACAAATGTTGATGCGGAGAACCAAACTTTGATTAACCACAAATGTGTCTGCGGAGCACTGAACCGCCACTTTTGCCAAACCGCTGTTATGCGTTCGCCCTTCTTTTCCTGTAATAGTTTTAGTATCCAATATTGATGTCTTTTTTAGGTAATATTAAATACAAAAAGCAGACTTCAAAGATAAATAACATCTTCAAAATCCGCTTAAAAAGTAATGAAATTTGTCTATTTAGGTTAGATTTTTACAGCAATGGGAAAGTCAATTTCAAACTCTGTCAAGTTGTGTAAATAGTTGCTGATAATTTTATCGCCAACAACTATTATTACATCTATCATATTGGCTTCGTTGTAACCTGCTCCAAAAAATGCTTCTCTGCTTTCTTCGTTTGCACGTCCACGGTTTTTATTGCAGTAATTTTTCTATTTTTAAAAGAATAATTGTTTCGGTAATATTACAATTGCCCCCTCGGTAAAAACGCCTTTTTTGATGTAAAAATATAAACCAGAGCGTTTATACTAAGGAGATAAAAGACTACTTTTCAACCAAACCCGTTTCATTATAAACCACCATTAACGAAATACCCAATGCCATAATATCTTTCAAAACAAAAAAGTCTGTAGTGGGTACACCATCAATTATTTTATTAATACCTGGCGTTGTCAATAAAAAACTTAGAGTTGTGCCAAAAATAACGACTGCTGCCCAGCCAAATATTTTTCCAACTTGAGGTTTAAATAAACTCCATATTAAACCAATACCAACAATGATTTCGAAAAGCCCAATGATATTTGAAACGACTTGAACGCTCAACACTTTGTACATCCACGACATCAAAAAGTGGTTTTCAACGTAAGGTTTTATGCCTACAGCTTCCGATGGTGTGAATTTAAAAAAACCAATCCAAAGTAATACAACGACGACACCTGAAACGGCTATTTTATAGCCTAACTTATTTATTTTACTCATTTTATTTATTTTTAAAAGAATTGTAATTGAAAAAATTGGGGTGATTGCTTAGAGAAAAATACGTTTTATTTTTACGCTTCAACCAATTATAATTTTTCTGCAACAGGAAAGTCAATTTCAAACTCTGTCAAGTTGTGTAAATAATTGCTAATAATTTTATCGCCAACAACTATTATTACATCTATCATATTGGCTTCGCTGTAACCTGCTCCAAAAAATGCTTCTTTGCTTTCTTCGGTTGCACGTCCACGATTTTCAACTGCTGATGCTGTGAATTTTGCCAAAGCGTCTAACTTACTGTCGAAACTTGCTGTTCCTTTACGAATTTCTAAAATTTGTTCGTCTGAAAAACCATTCATTTTTCCTAATGCTGTGTGAGCCGATTGGCAATAACGACAACCATTAATTTGACTTGTTACCAAGTTTATCACTTCTCTTTCTTTGGCTCTTAATGTGCTTTTTCGATTTTGAAGCGTTAAATAGTCGCCTAATGCTGTTTCATTTTTAGCGAAATAGGCATACAAATTAGGAACAAAACCTAAACCTTTTTGGAGGTTGTCAAACATACCTTGATTGTTTGCAGATACTTCTTCTCTTGTTGGAACCGTGTAAGTTCTTTTTTCTGATGTTGTCATTTTATTATTTTTTAAATATTGTTTGTCTTTATTGACGATACAAAGGTGCGATGACTTACAATAGATAAAAATGATGTAGTTTAGGAAATTTGGTTGATGTAGTTCAACTTTTCTTTGAAACCCTTTTATTTCTTATTCTGGATAAAAATTCAGTCGTCATTCCTAAATAAGAAGCTAAAGCATATTGAGGAACTCTTTGCACGATTTGAGGATATTTATTTGAAAAAGTTTCGTAGCGTTCTTCGGCTGTTTGGGTTAGGTTTGAAATTATTCTTCTCTGTTGAGCAGCAAGTCCTCGTTCTGCCATTATCCTAAAAAAAGTTTCAAATTTGTGATTTTGTAATTTTAGTTCTTGTTCTTTTTCATAGTCAAGTTGTAAAATTATGCTGTCTTCTAATGCAACCACAAACATTGTCGCAGGTTGTTGAAAAATATAGCTGTTATAATCTGTAATCCACCAGTCATCAATGGCAAAAGTAATTGTGTGTTCTTGCCCTTCATCAGCCACAAAATAAGCCCTAAATGCTCCTTGCAAAACATAGTGTCTGTGCTTGGCTATAAAGTTTGGTTGAACTATGAATTGTCGTTTTTTAATTTTTTCTTCTTTGAAACAAGAACTAAAAAGCTTCTTTTCTTCTTCTGTCAGTTTTACAAACTTGTCAATATATGAAGTTATTTTGTTTGTCATTTAGTCTAATGTTGATGATTAGTAGTGTCGCTCATAGGGTGACGCATAACGTTTTGCAGCTTGGCGAAGTGGCGGATTTTGAAGTACTTACTTTCAATTTATTACTAAACTTCATTTGAAAACCAAATGTTCAATTTAGCACCGAACCCGCCATTTTGCCAAACTGCTGTTGTAGGCAGTGCTTTTTTATTCAGTTTCGTTGTTAAATTCGTTATAAGTATTTGTTTTCATAATGTCAATTTTAAAATCTCCATTTTTGTCTTTCATAATTATTACGCTGTCAAAACCTAATTTGTCTAATTTTTCCATTGTTGCAAGTTCTCCTTCTTTTAGTTGTAGAACTTTACGCAAAAGCCAATCTGACAATGCTTTGTTTGGATTTGTCATCAATGCTTTTGAATTTTCTTGACAAACTTTTGCAGAAAAAATATCTCCTGTTGGAATTTGTAAATTAAAAATTTCATCTCTTGGCGGAAAGAAATTTGGATATTTTCTGTGCAATTCCGCAGGAATTGGAATGTAAATTTCGCCAAAATCTCTTTTTCTTCCGTTTGCATTCCATTGATTTAAACCGCTTCGTTCAAAAATAAATTTCTCTTTTTTATGAATACCATAAAGTGGTAAAATCACATAATTTTCTCCTTTTACAAGTTTGTCTGTTGCTGGTTTTAAATTTTTGTTTTCCTCGAATAATTCAAGGAGCAAAGAATACGGGTCTTCAATTATATCAATCGGTAATCGAAACGCATTTTGCGGAATGATGAATTTTCTAAAAAGTGTACTTTTTGAATAATTGAAAGAATAAAAGTTGTTTCCATCTTCAAATTGCAAACTTGCTTTGTTGTCTTTTACCGAATGAATATTTGCAATATCAATGGTGTTATAATCAGTTTCATAAAGCAATAATTCTTTTTCTTTTCTCGCAACGATATGATAAAGTGAACTTTCAATATTGTAAAGCCTATTTGCTAAATTTATTCTATCGTTTCTAAATTCACCCAATTTAATTGCCAAATCTTTGCCTTTAAATTCAGCTAAAATTCTTGAAAGTGAATTAAATTCGGCAACCTTTTCAGTACTGTTATTTGTATTGCAGGTAAAGGTTTTCAAACCAACACCGATAGAATTATAATTTGCGTCAAAAGCCGTGTCAGAACGAGAAAGATTTCCCGCATCAAAACTTCTGCAAAAAATATTTTCTGCAACTCTATAATTGATGAAAGGAATTGCACTTTCACTGAACAAACCAGAAAGCTTTGAAACTGCTGAAAGCAGTTTCAAATAATTTCCGTTTTTTTCTATGTCAATTTCTGCAAACGATTTCATAAAACTTCAATTATTTGATTTGCAATTCTTTCAATTAAAGTTGTCGTTACAGAATTTCCTGCTTGCATATAAAGTTTACTATTTGCAAGTTTTGGAATTATATATTTTTCGATTGGATAACCTTGGAAAGCAAAACATTCTTTTGGTGTTAATTTTCTGATTCCAAAATCGTCTTTTATCAACGGAACATTATGTCCACCAGAACCCATATTTGCGGTTAATGTTGGACAAAGATTACTTTTGTTTTCTCTTGCATAAACTCTTCTCCATTGATAAACAGTATCTTTTGACAACATTGTTTTTGCAAGTTCAGGATAATATTGATGGTCTTTTTTGTAATAAAAAATATCATCTTGCTTTTCTTTATCTAAAAAGTCGTGAATTGTTTTTGTTAATTTGATTGGTTTAGGAAACTCAAATTTCGCATAATTTTTCACTTGTTTTGGGTCAAAAGCAACTATAAAAATTCGTTCACGATTTTGCGGAACATTTGCGTGAGTTGCTGAATTTAAAACTTTTGCAAATGTTTTATAACCCAATTTTTGTTCAAGCGTTTCAATAATTGTTTTGAATGTATTCCCATTGTCGTGGGAAACAAGATTTTTTACATTTTCTAAAAACACAACTTTTGGTTTGTGTTTTTCTACAATTTGCTCAATGTCAAAAAACAAAGTTCCTCTTGTGTCTGCAAAACCTTTCTGATAACCAGCAATCGAAAATGCTTGGCAAGGAAAACCTGCACATAAAATGTCAAATTTTTCAGGAATATAATTTTTGTTTCGTTCTTTTGTTATATCGCCAAACGGAACTTCTCCAAAATTTTCTCGATACGTTTTTTGTGCATCATTGTTCCATTCACTTGTAAAAACGCATTTTCCACCAACATTTTGCAATGCTAATCTAAATCCTCCAATACCAGCAAATAAGTCAATGAATTTGAAACTGTAATTTTCTGGAGTTGGAAACGGAACGTTTTCAACTTCAAATAAAAGTTGTTGTAAAGCATCTTCTGCAACAATCGGAAGTTCAGTTTCTTCTTGTTTATATTCTACGAAATTTTTTAAAGTTGAAATTGCATCTTTTTCGTAATGCTTTTTTACGCCGTTTCTATAATTATGCAGATAATGTGTCAAAACGGCTTTGTCTTCAACGCCTTCAACAAGTCTAATTTGATAGCTTTTGCCGTCAAATTCATTAATACTTATTGTCTGTTTTAAACTCATTTATTTTGTCTGTTAAAATTTGAGTGCAATTTACAAAAAAAAATGGTTGAATTTTAGGAGGTCGAGTTTATACGCAATTTTGGTCGCATTGCCTACAACGGTTGGTGTATGAGCAGTAGCGGATTTATAGCTACTACCTTTCAGAATACAAGATACTTAATTAAACGCAAAAACGGTTCAAGTTTGTACTTAAACCGCTATTGCTTATACACGGTGTTGGCAAATCGTTATTTTTTTATAATCTTTTGATAGTTTTTTTCTCTGTTTTCATTTGTTATCACCATAATGTAAATTCCGGGTTGAGAGTCTAAATTAAGATTGATTAAAGAAGTGTTGTTAAAGTTTTTGCTATTCATCAAACGACCGTTGATAGAAAATATTTCCAAACCTAAATTCGATTGAAGTCTATTAAATTGGATTGTAATTTCTCCACTAGTTGGGTTTGGGAAAACTTTTAAATTCTCTAAAGTAGAATTTTCAACTAAAGACAAGGTATTATTATTACATTCTGAAACAGAAATACTGAATATAAGGTCTCCTTCATTTGTACTTCCTAAACTATGTCCGCCTGGAAAATTAGCCGTGACCACTCCACCAGTATAAACATCACCACTAAAGTCTAAATCACCTTTGATTGTAAATTCAGTAGAACCAATACCTTTCAGACTAAAAGCATAATTTGAGTTTGCATCAACAGGGAAAGGTGTAGATAGAGGAATCACTAAAGTTCCAGTTGAGGTGACATTAATTGATTGAGTATAACTAGGTGTGTCTGTATTAGTACCGCTGTTAAGTCTTAATTCTGCAGTTCCAGAAGTTGTCATATCTCGGACATCGATCGTAATATCGGTAACTTCCCCACTACTAGTTGTTGTAATATTTTGGCCAGCCCATGCAAATTGGTTACAACTTCTCCAATTAGTTCCAGAAGTTGCTCCAATAATATCGTAACTTTCAGCTATATCGACACTGAATATAAGGTCTCCTTCATTTGTACTTCCTAAACTATGTCCGCCTGGAAAATTAGCCGTGACCACTCCACCAGTATAAACATCACCACTAAAGTCTAAATCACCTTTGATTGTAAATTCAGTAGAACCAATACCTTTCAGACTAAAAGCATAATTTGAGTTTGCATCAACAGGGAAAGGTGTAGATAGAGGAATCACTAAAGTTCCAGTTGAGGTGACATTAATTGATTGAGTATAACTAGGTGTGTCTGTATTAGTACCGCTGTTAAGTCTTAATTCTGCAGTTCCAGAAGTTGTCACATCTCGGACATCGACCGTAATATTAGTAATTAGTCCGCAGTTTGTTGTTGTAATGTTTTGGCCTGCCCATGCAAATTGGTTGCAACTTCTCCAATTAGTTCCAGAAGTTGCTCCAATAATTGTATAAGAGGTTTGAGAAAAAGACAAATTTAGTGCGAAAAATATGCTTATTAGTAAAAGGTATTTTTTTTTCATTTTTAAATAGTTTAAGTGTTAATATAAGATTTAATGTTTGCCAACGTTTCGGGGCTTGACGCAGTGGCGGAAAATCGAAGACGAAGCTTTCGATTTAGACGACACGTAGCAAAAGCCAATTCATTGAATAAATTTAAGAAAAAAAGTCAATGTAATTGGCTTTTGCGACATAGAAAGCCGAAACTTTCAATTAATCACTTAACCCGCCATTGCGACAAACCCTTGTTGGCGGTAGTTTTTATCTTATTCTGCTCAGGATTTCTTTCAGTTTGGGTTCAATTTTAAGTTCGTCAAATAGTTTTTTCGATAAATTTAAGGAGTTCTCAAAAGCCAAAACGATGTTTTTAGGATTTAAGTCAGATGTTACTTTTTTATACGCTGAATACCAAATTACATCAATGTCCTTTTCGAGATTTTTAGTCGGACTTTCCCAATGTTGCGTTTTGGTTGTTCTTACTCTTATAAGCCAAAGCAAGTATTTCTGAACATTTGATAAACTGTGATGAGCGTGAGCAAATTCTTCTCTTTTAATCAAGTTGCTTGTTGTCAGTACAACATTAAGTAATGATTGGCTTAACCACAAGATATTTTCATTTGTTATTCTTTCTGGGGATTTTGTTCCGATTTGATTAAGCGTTTTCGTTAAAAGTCCGTCTTTGTCGATTAGATTCATTTGGTCAAAATCGCTAAATTCAACAATTCCGTCCCAGGATTTGATAATTTCAATTTCCTCCGTTTTTAAAAAATGAAATTCTCCTCTGACCATATTGTCGAAAATAGCCACTTCACTTCCATATTCGTTGGTAAAATATAATGCAACCGGATGAATTTGGTTTACCCATTTTTCGGCTGAAAAGTCTTCTTTACTTTTCAAGAAAATATAAAATTCGATGTCGGAATATTGGTCTCCTTCGTTTTTTGTAAATGAACCATACATAAAAACGGCGGAAATATTTTCGTCTTGTTGAGCTAATAATTTTGTTTTGTCAATCATTTGTAACTGTGTCATTTTTCTAATTTTTAAAAATTAATAATAGAAAACTCCATTACTTTTTAAAAGCAATGAAAAAGTTTGAGTTTATTTATTTTGGACAGTTACTTATAGCTTCATCGGATTATATTTTTTTATGTTTAACATTCTGTTTGGTAAAATTACCGCCAACGTTTTGCAGCTTGGCGAAGTGGCGGATTTAGAAGCACTTACTCTCAATTTAGCACTAATGTTCATTTGAAAACCGAATGTTCAATTTAGCACTGAACCCGCCATTTTGCCAAACTGCTGTTAGCAGATGTTGTAATTTTTATTTATTCGTTTTCGTTACTTCATCATATTTTAATTCCACTTTTCTGTCGCCGTCAAATTCGACAATTACCAAGTTTGAATTAACTCCAATAATTTTACCGTCTGTGAGTTTTCCTTTTCTTTTAAAAACTACGCTGTCTCCAACATTTAAAATAACTTTTGCATTTGCTTCGGTTGATACATTTATTAAAGTGTTTTGTGTCCCCCAAACATCACCAATAATTTTAACTTTTTTTCCGTTGCTTTTTACATAAACTTTTACGTTTCGTAAAAATTCTCCTTCATATTTTTTTGTTAAGTTATCTACTGCTTGTTCCATTGCGTCTGCATCTGCTTCGGCAACTGCTTCAACTTCACGAGTTAATAAAGTATATTTTTTACTGTCATCAACATTTCTGTTTCCGATTGTTGTTAAATCTCCAATTCTGTTCCAGCTTCCGCAACTTGCTAAAGATAGAGTTAAGCCAAATAGTAAAATTTTGTTTTTCATTGTTTTATTTTAGTTTACGATTATTGAACTTGTTGCCATTGTTCCTTTAGCTAAATTTGTTTGGTAATGAGTTACGCTTTTCCAAACATAACCTCCTGAACCATTAGATACAAATGCTTCAAAATAATAAGTTGTTGGAGTAGTGCTAGTAATCATTGTGTTTAAGTCAAAATATGCTAAACCATTTGCATCTGTAGTTACTTGTTTTTTAATTGGAGGCAATGCACTTGTTGAAGTTACAGGTTGGTCAAACATCATAATAATGTAGTTTGGTTTTACTACACCTGCTGAAGTTGTTGCTGTTAATTTAACCCAAGTGTTTGTAGTTGTAGATGAACCGCCACCTGTTTCTGTTGAACTTGAATCGTCATCTTTTGAACAAGAAATTGTAAAAATTGTGACTAATGCTAAAATTGTCGCTTTGAAAAAATTTGTTTTCATTAATGTAAATTTTTGTTTTGTGCTTACTTTATTTTATGCTTTTTTGGTGTAAAAAGTCATTTTCGGCTTTCGGTTGTTCAGCTTATTTCCCGCCGTTAACAAATATTTTGTTCAAGTTAGATTTTTGAAGAAATGTCTTATTTGCGTTCGATTTTTCAACAATATCTGCTAACTAGTAAATATCATCAAATATATACAACTTTTTTTAACTTTAAAAATTATTCTTCAAGTTTTTTCTTACCTTTTATGTCAACCATGCGATCTAACGGACTCTGTATCCTATCAACAGCAGTTTTCGTTAAATGTGTATAAACAGTCGTGGTTTTTATACTCGAATGCCC
>NZ_CALBSN010000102.1 GCF_937967675.1 uncultured Flavobacterium sp.
TAACAATGATTTTAGTTAAAAATTTTAAGGTTGCAAATATACAATAATTTATAAACCAAACAACTATACTTTTAAATAAAATATATCAAAATAGAATTTTTAATGTTTTTTACGATTGAAATTGTAACAATATCACGAAATTGCGTCTCATATAATTATATCAAAACTAATTAATAACGTATGAAAAAATCTTTGATGGCTTTGAGTACTGCACTAATGCTTGGCGGAACTGCTTCTGCTCAAAAAGTAACATTTGAGGAATTTGATTTAGACAACGGATTACACGTTGTTCTGCACCAAGATAATTCCGCTCCCGTTGTAATTACCTCTGTAATGTATCATGTAGGAGCTAAAGACGAACAACCAAACCGTACTGGTTTTGCTCATTTTTTCGAACACCTTTTATTTGAGGGAACAAAAAATATTGCCCGTGGCGATTGGTTTAAGCTAGTAACCGCTAACGGTGGAAATAATAACGCAAATACAACTGATGACAGAACGTATTATTATGAAGTTTTTCCATCAAACAATTTAGAATTAGCTATATGGATGGAATCAGAAAGATTAATGCATCCTGTAATCAATCAAATTGGTGTTGACACACAAAACGAAGTAGTTAAAGAAGAGAAAAGATTACGCGTAGATAATCAACCTTACGGTAATTTAATTAAAGCAGTTAAAGAAAACATGTTCAAAGTGCATCCATATAAATGGACAACCATTGGAGAAATGGAGCATTTAGACGCAGCTACTTTAGAAGAATTCTTAGCGTTCAACAAAAAATTCTATGTGCCAAACAATGCAGTTTTAGTAATTGCAGGTCAATTTGATAAAGCGCAAGCAAAAGAATGGGTGAAAAAATATTTCAGTTCAATTCCTAAAGGCGCACCTATAACGCGTCAGAAATATGAAGAAGCACCAATAACACAGGAATTTAAAGCAACTTGGCAAGATCCAAATATTCAAATTCCAATGGTGGTAGCGTCTTACAGAACACCATCTATGAAATCTCGTGATGCTCGAGTATTAGATATGATTTCTTCTTACCTTTCCGATGGTAAAAGTTCGAAATTATACAAGAAAATTGTAGACGACAAAAAAATGGCCTTACAAATTGGAGCTTTCAACTACAGCCAAGAAGATTACGGAATGTATTTAATCTATGGTTTACCAATGGGACAAAATACAACAGAATCTATAGTAAAAGAAATTGATGAGGAAATTGCAAAAATGCAAAACGAATTAATTTCTGAAAAAGATTTCCAAAAACTTCAAAATAAATTTGAAAGCAACTACGTAAGCAATAACGCTTCTGTTGAAGGAATAGCTGATAATTTAGCAACCTATTATATGTTATATGGCGATATCAATTTAATCAATACTGAAATCGACATTTACCGTTCTATCACAAGAGAAGAAATTAGAGACATTGCAAAAAAATATCTAAACTCAAACCAAAGAATGATTTTAGATTATGTTCCTGCTAAAGACAAAGCTCAAAACTAAGATTTGAAGAATATGAAAAAATTTATTTATATAGCAGTCAGTTTATTTTTAACAATAACTATGCAAGCACAAGACAGACCACAACCAAAAGCAGGACCTTCTCCAGCAATTAACATTAATAAACCACAAAGTTTTGTACTTAAGAACGGTTTGAAAGTTTTAGTTGTGGAAAATCATAAATTACCTCGTGTTTCTTTCAATCTAACATTGGACAATCCACCTTATGCTGAAGGAAATAAAAAAGGAGTTTCTGATATCTTAAGTGGAATGTTAGGTAATGGAACAGAAACTGTTACTAAAGATGCGTACAACGAAGAAATCGACTTCTTAGGAGCGGATATCAATTTTTATGCCTCTGGAGCTTCAGCAAATGGACTTTCTAGATATTCCAAAAGAATTTTAGAATTAATGGCAGATGGTGCATTAAACCCATTATTTGACCAAAAAGAATTCGAAAAAGAAAAAGAAAAAATCATCGAAGGTTTAAAATCAGATGAAAAAAGTGTTACCGCTATTGCTCGTAGAGTAGAAAACGTATTAACATTTGGAAAAGAGCACTACAAAGGAGAATTTACTAGTGAAGAAACTTTAAATAATGTAACATTAGACGACGTTGTTATGAACTATAACACGTATTTCGTTCCAGCAAATGCTTATTTAGTAATTGTAGGAGATGTTAACTTTAAAGAAGTTAAAAAAGAAGTAGAAAGACTTTTTGGAACCTGGAAAAAGGCCACTGCTCCACAGTTAACTTATTCAAATCCAAAAGACGTTCAATACAGCCAAATTAACTTTATTGACGCTCCAAATGCAGTACAATCTGAAATCGCTTTAGTTAACTTGTCTAACCTAAAAATGACAGATAAAGAATATTTTTCAGTTTTATTAGCTAACCAAATTTTAGGTGGCGGCGGAGAAGGAAGATTATTCTTAAACTTACGTGAAAAACACGGTTGGACATACGGAGCTTACTCTTCAATTGGAGCTGGAAAATACATCAACAAATTCCGTTCAAGTGCGTCAGTTAGAAACACAGTAACGGATAGCGCAGTTGTAGAATTTTTCAATGAGTTAAAAAGAATCAAAACAGAATTAGTTTCTGAAGAAGATTTAAGAAACGCAAAAGCAAAATATGTAGGTAACTTCGTAATGCAAATTGAAAAACCATCAACTATCGCAGGTTACGCTTTAAACAAAGAAACACAAGGTTTACCTGAAGATTTCTATGAAAACTACATAAAAAACATCAATGCAGTTACTGCAGAAGATATCAAAAATGCAGCTAACAAATATTTCTTATCTGACTACACGAGAGTAGTTATAGTAGGAAAAGCGGCTGATGTCTTACCTGGATTAGAAGCCATGAGTAAAAGAGAAAAATTACCAATTTTCTACTTTGACAAATATGGTAATCCAACAGAAAAGCCAGAAGTTAAAAAACCTATTCCTGCAGGCGTAACAGCTCAGACCGTATTAAACAACTACATCAATGTTATTGGTGGAGAAAAAGCCGTTAAAAACGTAAAAACACTAGCAGTAATGTCATCAGGTACAGTTCAAGGAACTCCATTAGAATTAGTTGTAAAAACAGCTCCTAAAAAATTAGGCGTTGAAATGAAGGCTATGGGAATGGTAATGATGAAACAAGTGGTTAACGAAAAAGAAGCTTACATGGTACAACAAGGTCAAAGAAAAGATTTCAAAGACCAAGATTTGAAAGACATGCAAGATATGGCGGATAATTTTAAAGAATTAGCATTATTAACAGATAAAGATATTACTTTAACGGGTATTGAAAATATTAATGGTGCTGACGCTTATGCTATCAAAAATGGAAAATCTACTTATTTCTATGATGTAAAAACAGGATACAAAGTAGCTGAAGCTAAAGAGTTAGAGCAAGGTGGTCAAAAAATGACTCAGACTACTTACTATCAAGATTATAAAGATGTTAAAGGGTTAAAATTCCCATATAAAACCATCATGAATGTTGGTATCGAAATCGAATTAATTACTACTGAAGTTAAAATTAACGAAGGTGTAACGGATGCAGATTTCAAATAATAAACAAAACATGAATCTGGAAAGCGCTCAAGAAATTGGGCGCTTTTTTATTTTTTACTCGAAAAATAAACTCCAACTAAAACAATTAAAGCTCCTAGTAGTTGTATTGCAGAAAGTGTTTCTTCCATAAATAAATTACCTAATATAAAAGCCACCACTGGAATAATATAAGTTACCGAAGAAGCAAAAACAGGTGACGACAATTGGATTAACTTAAAGAATAAAATATTCGAAAATCCTGTCCCAACAATACCTAAAATCGCAATAAAACCTAATGAGGTTTGCACTTTTGTTTCGTGAACCATATCAAAAAAGCCCGTAAAATACAAAACAATCAAAGCCGGAAAAAACATAATCAAAAAGTTTCCTGTGCTTATTGTTAATGGTTTTAAATCAGATAAGTATTTTTTTATCAAATTGACATTGATACCATAAAAAATCGAAGCAATTACAATTAAAATTGCGTAGTAATAATTTTCAGTTGTATTTTCTCCTTCACCAAATAAAACAAGCAAAGCACAACCAATAAACCCAATAATAACTCCAAAAACCTGACTTCTTTGAACGCTCATTCCGAAAAACAGCAATCCTACTAACAAGGTATTTAAAGGAGTTAACGAATTTAAAATCGAACTGATGGAACCGTCAATTTTTGAAAGTGCAAAAGCAAACAAAAAAGCTGGAACAAAAGTACCACACAAAGCAGTTAACGCAATGTATTTCCATTTATGCAATGGAATTTGAGGAATTTGTTTAAATCCAACAACAATCAAAAACAAAGCTGCAAAAAGAATTCGTAAACTTCCTAATTGAACCGAATTCACACCTTTTAAACCCAATTGCATTAAGATGAAGGAACTTCCCCAAACGCAACCTAAAAAACCTAATAAATACCATTTTGTCGAATTGTTTTCCATAGCACTAAATTGTTCGTCAAAATTCAGGCTTTATTTTGAAAATAACACTATGAATTTTTGTAATTTTGCATAGTCTTTATTTAGAGACTTTTAATTTAACATTTATTGGTATGAAAAATTTAAAAAATATTGGTTTAGCGCTTTTAATGACACTTTCATTAACAAGTTGCAAACAAGAAAACAAAGAAGTTGCAGTTGAAGAAACTAAAAAAGAAATTGTTTCTGAAGCGGATTTAGCCAAAATGCAAACTGCAAGTTTTACTATCGACGGAATGACTTGCGCTATGGGTTGTGCTAAAACTATTGAAAATAAATTAGCTGAACAAGAAGGTGTTGGACAAGCAGTTGTGGATTTCGACACTAAAATTGCTACTGTAAAATTCGATGCAGAAAAACAATCATTAGAATCTCTAACCAAAACCATTGAAGGTGTAGCTGGCGGCGATTCTTACAAAGTAACGGAGTCGAAAAAGATGTAATAAAAAAAAACGCCCTGATTATCTCAGGGCGTTTTTTATTATTTCCATTCCAAAGATTCCATTATCCTACGCATATCATCTTTTAGATATTGAGCGGCTGGCAAAATAGAATCAAAATTAGGCTTTGCATAAAAATAGACACTTCCAACGATAAAGTTTTTAGTGCTATCAGTAACGTAAAATTGGGCATTTGTTGCTGCGTTTCCTCCAACTTCGTAGAACATTCCGTAAACCCTTTTCTTGTTGTTAATAAAGGGTTGTTCTAGAATATCATCTGCTTTTACAACGTGGTCATAAGTTAGTTTTTGAGCATCGCGTAATAATTTATCAATATCATTATTTACTGTTTTATGAGTCAAGTAAATCGTAGCTTTCATCTTTGGATAATTGATTTCGAAAGCACATGATTTATCTTTAATTAAGGCTAAATCATTTTTATCAAAAGTAAAGGAACAATTAGAATCTAATTTAGAATATTTCGCTTTTGGATATTCTAAACTTAATTGTCCTTTTGGTTTTGGTAAGGTTTCATCTCCACAAGAAATCAAACTTAAAAACAATCCCAAACAACTTAATTTTACTATATTTTGTATCATAATTACAATAACGTAACTTTTATTTGTTTTATTCTTCTCTTATCTACATTTTCGATGGTAAAAATAAGATTATGGAATGTTATTTTCTGTCTTTTTTTTGGAAAATTTCCAGAAATCTCGAGTAAGAATCCGGCTAGAGTTTCAGCTTCACCTTTTTTACTTTCAAATTCGTTTTCATCTACATCTAGAATTCGATAAAAATCTTTCAAACTAATTTTACCTTCGAAAAGGAAATTTTTATCATCAATTTGGGAATAAATCAAATCTTCATCATCGAATTCGTCACTAATATCACCTACAATTTCTTCCAAAACATCTTCTAAAGAAATAATTCCAGAAGTTCCGCCATATTCGTCCACTACTACCGCTAAGTGACTTTTCATGCCTTGAAAATCTTTCAACAAATCGTCTAGTTTTTTGTTCTCAGGCACAAAGAAAGGTTGTCGTAATAATTTGGTCCAATCAAAATCTTCACTATCAATATGCGGAATCAAGTCTTTAACAAATAAGATTCCTTCAATTTGATCGATATTTTCTTTATAAACTGGAATTCGAGAATAGCCTTTTTCAACAATTTTTGGCATTACTTGATCGAAAGCTTCTTCGATATTTAAAGCAAAAACATCAATTCTTGGACTCATTACTTGACGCACCTCGGTGTTTCCAAAAGTTACAATTCCTTCTAAGATTTTTTGTTCGCCATCAGTTGTATCCGTTTGTGAGGTTAATTCTAAAGCTTGTGAAAGCTGGTCAACCGAAAAATTTCCTTTTTGCATATTGAGTTTCTTCTCGATAAAAAGAATTCCGTTTCTCATGGGAACACTAATTGGAGAGAGTAAATTATTCAAAATCGAAATTGGAATAGCTATTTTTTTTGCAAAAGTAATGTTGTTTCTATTAGCGTAAATTTTTGGCAATACTTCTCCAAAAAGTAAGATAAAAAACGTAACCACTACAACCTCCATAACAAATCGAAGAACTGAAGAATCGATTCCGTTAAACAAACGTTCGCTAAAAGAAGAGAAAATGATTACAATAGCAATATTTACAAAATTATTAGCGACTAAAATGGTAGCTAACAATTTTTTAGGTTTTTCTAATAAACCCGAAATAAGCTTTCCACTGTTGTAATCTTTGTTTGAAATATCGTCGATATCTTTTTGAGATAAAGAAAAAAGGGCTACTTCTGAACCCGAAATAAAGGCAGAACAAGCGAGCAATATCAAAATTGCTAGTATTCCAAAAAGGAATTCAAAATCTATCGAAGAGAGAAAACTGGCCGGGTCAGGATCCAAATTAATTCAATTTAGTTAAACATTAAAATCGTCAGGAGCACTACCTGTTGGTAAAGATGATTTGCTTAAATCAGTATCTTTTTTGGTAGTTAAGAATGTAAATTCGGTAACCTGAATTTCAGTAGTGTATTTTGTAGCACCATCTTCTGCTTGCCATTGACGTGATTTTATTCTACCTTCGATGTAAATTTTATCACCTTTAGAAAGGTATTTTTCGCAAATTTCGGCTGCTTTATTTCGAACAACAATGTTATGCCATTCTGTTGATGTAATTTTTTCCCCAGTGGTTTTGTTGATGTATACTTCGTTTGTCGCTAAAGGAAAACGTCCAATACAATTACCACCTTCAAAGTAATGCATTTTAACTTCGTCACCTAAATGACCTATCAAAATAACCTTGTTTAATGTTCCGTTCATGGCTTATATATTTTTATTAGGGTTAATCAAAAATAGTAATTTAAAGTGAATTACAATAATTTGCAACAATAAAATTATGAATTACTATTGGAAAAGGTAGTTTTTCTATTTCTGTAATTGGTTTTGAATCAGGTAATTTTGAATCGAATTGCACTTCAAAAAAACGAATGTTTAAGTGTTGGTGCGATAACTTATGCAGTTTAATATCATTATGAAGTAAAATTATTTCAATAGGTTGCAAATTGAAGAATTCCATTTTAGAAACTTCTTCGATAATTTCATTTTCCGATAATTGCGATTCGGTTTCAAATACTGGAAATTCGTATAAGTTTTCCCAAATTC
The DNA here is from genome assembly GCF_937967675.1 of uncultured Flavobacterium sp. Taxonomy (GTDB): domain Bacteria; phylum Bacteroidota; class Bacteroidia; order Flavobacteriales; family Flavobacteriaceae; genus Flavobacterium. Next base: position 7,617 of record NZ_CALBSN010000102.1, read on the forward strand.
CTTTTCCTTCGCGCTTTTGAACAATGAAACTTGATTCAGAATCTTTTAAAATGAGATAATTTAGATAACGAGGCGTGACTTTTGTTTTTTTTGTCTTAACCGGAAGTTCGTTTACTTTTTTATATTGAAGTCCAGCACAACTCGAATTTAAAATACAAGCTTCACAATTTGGATTTTTTGGAACACACTGCAAAGCGCCAAACTCCATAATCGCTTGATTAAATAGAGCAGGATTCTTTTTGTCTAATACTTCTTGCGCTAATTGTTGAAATTCTGTTTTTGTTTTTGGTAGAGAAATATCACTCTCTACATTATAATAACGACTCAAAACGCGGAACACATTTCCGTCTAATACCGCAACAGCTTCGTTAAATGAAAAAGAGGCAATAGCGGCAGCGGTATATTCACCAACACCTTTTAATTTTAATAATTCTTTATAATTGGAAGGAAATTCGCCATTTAATTCAAAAGCAATGTGTTTTGCAGTTGCATGAAGATTTCTAGCTCTGGAATAATAACCCAAGCCTTGCCAAAGTTTTAAAACGTGTTCTTCATCAGCTTTGGCTAAGTCAAAAACAGTTGGAAAAGCCTCAGTAAAAGACAAAAAATAAGGTAAACCTTGCGCCACTCGCGTTTGTTGAAGCATGATTTCTGAAAGCCAAATAGGGTACGGATCAGTCGTATTTCGCCAAGGTAAGTCGCGCTTATTTTGTAAATACCAATGAATTAAAGAGTTAGAAAAATCCATGTTTTTAAATTGAGACAACAAAAATAAATCTTTAGTAATTAAAATTTAATCAATTAAGGTTGAATTATTGTTTTTTTAATTCTTATATTTGCAAACTCAAAAAAATACACATAAATATAAATACGAAAGAAAATGACGAAAGCAGACATCGTAGCGAAAATTTCAGAAAAATTAGGACTTGAAAAAGGTGATGTACAAGCAACTATTGAGTCTTTTATGGAAGAGGTAAAAAACTCGCTTGAATCAGGTGATAATGTTTATTTAAGAGGTTTTGGAAGTTTTATCATCAAAACAAGAGCTGAAAAAACAGGAAGAAACATTTCTAAAAACACTACAATTAAAATTCCTGCTCACAACATTCCAGCTTTTAAACCTGCTAAAGTTTTTGTTGAAAGCGTTAAAGAAAAAACAGAAGTTACAGTATAAAAACTATTTATTAATCTAAACACCAACATGTTATGCCAAGTGGTAAAAAAAGAAAAAGACATAAGGTAGCAACTCACAAACGTAAAAAAAGAGCGAGAGCAAACCGTCATAAAAAGAAAAAGTAGTTTAAAACTACTTTTTCTTTTTTAGAAAAAAAGTTCATTGAAATGAATCAATTTTAAGTTGATTCCCAGGTACAACTGCCTGTAAAAAATGTTTAATCCATCTGTACGAGTAGAATTCAGAATTTAAAATTCAGAATTTAGAATTTTTCTAACTTCTAATTTCTAACTTCTAACTTTAAAAGTATGGATAAAAATGTACTGCATGAACAAAGAGTTAATTATTAGATCGGGTTCAAATGCTGTAGATTTTGCCTTATTAAAAGATGGAAAACTAATAGAATTACACAAAGAAGAAGAAAAGCAAAGCAATTTTGCGGTTGGCGATATTTTTATTGCTAAAATCCGTAAACCTGTGGCTGGTTTAAATGCCGCTTTTGTAAACTTAGGCCATGAAAAAGATGCATTCTTGCATTATCACGATTTGGGTCCAAATTTACCTTCTTTGATGAAATTTATTAAACTTGTAAGCGCAGGTAAATTAAAAGATTATTCACTCAAAAATTTTCCTTTTGAAGCTGAAATTGATAAAGATGGCGTTATAACCGACATTCTAAGCGCCAATCAATCAGTTTTAGTTCAGGTAGTGAAAGAACCTATTTCGACTAAAGGTCCCAGAATTAGTTCTGAGATTTCGTTAGCAGGAAGATACGTAGTTTTAGTTCCTTTTTCAGATCGTGTTTCTGTTTCTCAAAAAATAGAATCAAGAGAAGAAAAAGATCGATTAAAACGATTGGTTCAATCCATTAAACCAAAAGGATTCGGTGTTATTGTGCGAACAGTAGCCGAAGGCAAAAAAGTAGCCGAACTAGACAAAGATCTACAAACATTGATGGACCGTTGGTCTGCTATGTGTAGAAGATTACAAACGGCTCATCATCCATCAAAAGTATTAGGAGAACTGAATAAAGCTTCTTCTATCTTACGAGATGTATTTAATGATACCTTCACAGGTATTCATGTTGATGATGAAGATTTGTATCTTGAAACGAAGGAGTATTTGCAAGAGATAGCTCCGGATAAAGTGTCAATCGTAAAACACTATCAGTCTAAGGAACTGCCTCTTTTTGAAAAATATAATATTGAGCGACAAATAAAAACGTCTTTTGGAAAAACAGTTTCCATGAGCAAAGGTGCTTATTTAATTATTGAACACACAGAAGCTCTACACGTTATCGACGTGAACAGTGGAAATCGTTCAGCAAAAGCAACTAGCCAAGAAGATACTGCTCTAGAAGTAAACATGATTGCTGCAGCCGAAATTGCACGTCAATTACGACTTAGAGACATGGGCGGAATTATTGTAGTGGATTTTATTGATATGCAAAATCCCGAAAATCGCAAAGTATTGTACGATTTCTTAAGAGAAGAAATGAGTGACGATAAGGCCAAGCATAAAATCTTGCCTCCTAGTAAATTTGGATTAATTCAAATTACTAGACAAAGAGTTAGACCAGAAGTTAATATTAAAACGAGAGAAGAAGACCCAAATAATGAAAATGGGGAAATCGAAGCTCCGATTTTAATTATTGACAAAATTACGTCTGATCTTGAACGCATTATTAAAGACCACAAAAAGGTTGTTTTAAACGCACACCCTTTTGTGGCAGCATACCTTACTAAAGGTTTTCCATCCTTACGTTCGAAATGGTTTTTTGAGCATAAGAAATGGGTGAAAATTATACCTCGTGACGCTTACACGTATTTGGAATATCATTTCTTTGACAAAGAAGGAAATGAAATTAAATAAATTAAAAAACCGCCTTTCGAAAGATTGGCGGTTTTTTTGTATATAAAATTTAAATTTTAATCCAATTCATATTCTAATCGTACAGTAATTCTTGCGGTTTTGTTTTTGCTGTAGGTATCAAAATTTCCTCCATAGCTGTCTTCTTCGGTTGAGCCTTGACCTGTAATTTGGAAAACTCCCATGCTGGCTGATTTTAATTTACCTAAACTTCCATCGGCTGTTTTTACAATTTTTTGAGCTCTTTCGCTCGCATCTTTTGAAGCTTTTTCGATTAAGCTGTGCTTCAAATTAGGTAAGTTAGAATACGTATATTGAATAGAATTAGAAGTCAACTCAATACCTGAATTAATCAATTCCGATGTTTTACTTGAAACTTCTTCGATTCGTTTCATCAAATCTGGATTCTTCTTTGCTGAAAAAGTGATGGTTTGAGTCGCTTCATAACCATCAAATACTTGTTCGTATTTGGTTTGATAGGCATTCTCTGGATTTTCGGTTCGTACTTCTCTAAATCGTTTGTTGAATTGAACGGCTCCAAAAGTAAATTCTTCTTTTTTAAATCCTTTGCTCATGAAGAAATCAGCCACAATTTTTTGATCAGAAATCATTTTGTTGTAGGCTTCTTTAATATCAAAACTCTTAGTTGAAAAACTTCCCGACCATAAAATCTCATCGGAAACAAAATCTGTAGTTCCTAATCCTACAACGGAAATAGTGTCTAAATTTTCGTTTCGATTTTTAAAAGCTGTGCCTAAAATAAGTGCGGTAATAATTATTGAAACTCCAATAACTAAGGTTGATTTTAATTTGTTTTCCATAAAGAAACAGTGTTAGTTGGTTACAAATAATGTAGTATCAAAACTCATACCAAGTTACAGAAAATCATTACGTTTTGGAATTTATCGCTTATTTTTAAAAAAAGCTTTCATTAAATCGGCACATTCTTTTTCTAAAACTCCCGAAATGACTTGGGTTTTCGGATGTAATTGTGTTCCCATTTTTTGAAAGCCACGATTCTCATCGGAAGCACCAAAAACAATTTTAGAAATTTGGGACCAATACAAAGCGCCTG
>NZ_CALBSN010000103.1 GCF_937967675.1 uncultured Flavobacterium sp.
CAGACGTGTGCTCTTCCGATCTTTTTTGTTTAGTTCTGTTTTAGATTGTATGTAATTTTCATTTATTAACCCGTTGTGCATTATAAAAAAAGTTGCTCAAATCATTAATAATGATTAAATTGTATTGACTTTCAAACAATTACAATAATGAGCAACCTTGAAGCAAGTTACAAATTAATTTTAAAAGAATTACGTAAAATTTCAGATACTGATAATTTTTATTTTAAACCAGTAACGCCAAAACTATCTGATATAGAGTTAATTAGTCTAATTATTTTAGCGGAGTACAAATCTATAGACTCTGAATGTCAATTATTTAGAGATATTAAAGGATTTGATATTGAACCAAAAATAGAACGAAGTGTTTACAACAAAAGGAAAAAAAGATTGTTTACTCATATTGAAGAAATTAGAAAGAGAATGGTTAAAAAACTGAATGAGTTTGAAAAATATTTCGTGGTGGATAGTATGCCTTTGGAAGTATGTAAATTATCCCGCTCTTCTAGAAGCAAAATTTGTAAAGAAGTAGATTACGCTCTGCCTAATAAAGGATTTTGCGCCTCTCAAAACTTACATTTTTACGGATACAAACTACATGCTGTGTGTTCTATAAATGGTGTTTTTCAAAGTTTTGATTTAGCACCTGCTTCTATACATGATATTCATTATTTGCAAGATATAAAAAAACAACTAACTGATTGTGTGCTGCTTGGGGATAAAGGATATTTATCGCAAACCATTCAATTGGATTTGTTTAACGAAGTTAAAATTGAGTTAGAAACTCCCAAAAGAAAAAATCAAGCAGATTATAACCCTCAATACTATCAGTATAAAAAATACAGAAAAAGAATTGAAACTTTGTTTTCTCAACTGTGTGACCAATTTATGATAAGAAGAAATTACGCTAAAACTTTTGAGGGGTTTAAAACTAGAATTTTGGCTAAAATTACAACTCTAACTTCTATTCAATTTTTTAATAAATTTCTATTTCAAAGAAACATTAACAACTTAAAAATAAATCTCGCTTAATAATGCACAACGGGTAATTATAATTTTCTCCAAGATTTAAAATGGAACTTGTTTCAGTCAAAACAATAATATCTGCACCAAACCCGTAGAGTTTGGCTGCTATTTTTTTGTTTTCATTTTTTTCAAGACGTTGAACGTTCCAAGTTAATATTTTCATCTTTTAATCTACACTTTGTTGTTCAAGAATTTTATCTACATAAATGTCAACTTCTTTCATAAATTCATTAAAGACTGGTTTTATTTCTTTAATGGTTGCATATTTATTCCAACAATCTGGATGATTTGGGTGCGGAAATAATCCTTTTACTAATTTGGATGTGTTTTTTGCATAAACAAAAGAAATTTCATTTGACATTCCTAATCTTTTCAATTGGTCGCCTGACTGCATTAAATAAAACAAT
>NZ_CALBSN010000104.1 GCF_937967675.1 uncultured Flavobacterium sp.
TATCAAATATAACATCCAATTCTTGTAAAATGACTTGGACAGCGGCATCACCAGTGCCTTCTTCTCATTATGATATTTATATTGTTACAGCTAATATAGCCCCTAATGCAAATTCTACTCCTACCTTATTTAGTACAACTAACTTAAATACTACTCTCTATTTGAATGTTGCGGCAGGTACGACTTATTACTACTGGGTACGCTCTAACTGTGGAGCTACAACTGGTGTATGGGTTTCGGGTGGTAGTTTTACTACACCACCTGCGTTAATTTGTAACGGTGCAATTTATGGATTATATCCTGATGCAACTTTTACACCTGCTTGTACTGGAAGTTCAGAACAAATCGTTGCAGATGCTTATGCTGGAGAGTATTCAAATGTAAATGTCTTGTCAAATAAACAATATACTTTTAGAAGTTCAGTTTCCACAGACTTTATTACCATAACTAATGCTACAGGGACAACGGTTTTAGCTAGTGGTTTAACTCCTTTAACATGGTTATCTGGTACAACTTCTGGAGTAGTTAGATACCATTTGAATGCCAATTCTAGTTGTGGAACTCAAAACACAAACAGAGTAAGATCTATTACATGTGCTGCAATAGCAAGCTGTAATGTTCCAACCCAACTATTTTATGATGGTTTAACTTCAACTTCAAATAATATTGCATGGACGGCACCAAATCCAGCACCAAGCAATGGTTATACTTATTGTTATAGCACAGTAAACGATCCATTTTCTGCTAATGCAATCACAGGAACAACAACAAATACTTTTGCGACTTTAAATAGTTTATCACCAAATACTACTTATTATTTTTGGGTAAAATCTAATTGTGGCGCAACACAATCTAATTGGGCTTCTGGTGGTTCGTTTACCACATATCCAGCATCTGGATGTAACGCACCAACGCAAATATATTACGATGGGTTAACCTCTACAACAAATACTATTGCATGGGTAGCGCCGATTCCTGCACCAAGTAATGGTTATGTTTATTGTTACAGCACAGTAAACGATCCGTTTGCTGATGACGTAATCACAGGATCAACAACAGAGACTTATGCGAATTTAACCAATTTAACACCAAACACTACTTATTATTTTTGGGTAAAATCTAATTGCGGACAAATACAAACGGATTGGGCTTCTGGTGGTTCGTTTACCACATATCCATCAGCATCTGGGTGTAACGCACCAACGCAAATATATTACGATGGGTTAACCTCTACAACAAATACTATTGCATGGATAGAAGGTGTGCCTACACCAAGTAATGGCTATGTTTATTGTTACAGTACAGTAAACGATCCGTTTTCAGCTAATGCAATTACAGGAACAACGACAGAGACTTATGCGAATTTAACCAATTTATTACCAAACACTACCTATTATTTTTGGGTAAAATCTATCTGTGGTAACACACAAACGGATTGGGCTTCGGGTGGCTCATTTACCACATATCCACAATCTCAATGTAACGCTCCTACGCAATTATTTACTGATCCAGAATCGTCAACATTGGTAAATATTGCATGGACTGCACCAATTCCTGCACCAAGTAATGGTTATATTTACACTTACAGTATTGTAAATGACCCATTTTCGGCTAATGCAATTACAGGAACAACGACAGAGACTTTTGCGGTTTTAAATAATTTAACACCAAATACTACCTATTATTTTTGGGTACAATCTAATTGTGGCGCTACCTTATCTGACAGGGTTTCGGGAGGTTCATTTACCACCCAAATGCTTTCTGCGGGATCATTCTCAATAAAAAATTTAAAGCTTTATCCAAATCCTGTAAAAGATATTTTAAATCTGTCATTAGATAATGAAATTACTACTGTTTCTATAAATAATTTATTAGGTCAAGAAGTTTTTACAAGAACAGTAAATAACAATGAAATTTCAATAGATATTACAGGTTTAGCTGCAGGAACTTATATGGTGAAAGTAATTTCTAACAATGAAGTAAGAACAATAAAAATTATTAAAGAGTAAATTCTATACTTAAATATAAACATAAAAAATTAAAGTCAATATGAAAAAACAAGTAGTATTATTTGGATTATTACTAATGTCATTTGGTAGTAGTAACGCACAATTATTAAATAAGATTAGTAAAGCTAAAAATCAAGCTTCACAAGCATCTGAAGTTATTGAAAAAGGTAAAGAAATTACCAAAGGAGGTAAAAAGAAAAAAGGCGGTGAACCAGCAGCATTAAAGTTAGATTGGAATACTTTTAAACAAACTCCAGCTATTACTTTCAATTCGTTACTTTATGGAACAGGAAGTAGCACAGGAAGAATTGATAACTATACGGCTACTTTTATTCCTCATAAAACGGCAGACGGTAAAGAAGTTCATGCCTTCGCTGATCAATCTGGATATTTGAAAATCAAAATATTTAAAGATAATCAATACATGAATTATTTTGAATATTCAGGAGATCAAGTTTTTGATGATGGTAAAAAAACAAAATTAAATTGGCCAAGTAGTCGTTATCAACGTGATGGTGAATGGGTAGGATGGTCAGAATCATTTATTACAGATTGGGGAGTTGGAAATTACAGATTAGATTTTTATGCAGGAGATAAAATGTTTTATACTTTTGATTTTGAATTAGCTAAAATAGTAAGCGATGATCCTTATGCAAAAACAAATGAAATTTTTGTTACTCGTGGACCTTGGAGTAACTACGCATTTATGCAACATGCAGAATCTGGAAACTTAATTTTTGGATTTTATTTAAATCATGAAATTTTACAACCAAATCCTTCTAACGCTAATAAAACAAGCATAAGTGTAGATTGGACTTTGAAAATGTTTAAAGATGGTAAACCATTTGCAAAACAATACGATCCAAATAAAAACGTAGCAATTGTTGAACGTGCTGATTGGAAAGAATTTAATTGTGCATTAAGACCAATCGACAAACCAAATGGAGATGCAATAAAATTTAGTGATTTAAAAGATGGTAATTATAAAATAGAAGTAACTCTTTCAAATGAAAAAAAACCAAGAGTTTACAATTTTACGGTTCAAAACAACAAAATAGTTCCGATAGAAGAACAAGACAGAACTAAAATGAAAGATCCTACAAGACTTATAGAAGGATGGAATGATTTCATTTGGTTGAAATTAGTTAAGTAATAATAAATTAGACAATATTAAATCCCAAACTTCAAAAGAGTTTGGGATTTTTCTTTACTTTGTAAGTCAAAATTTAGCTATGAAAAAATCTAAGAAGCAAGCAGCCGTTGGTTTCATCTTTATTACCGTTTTGTTAGATGTTATTGGATGGGGAATTATTATTCCTGTAATCCCAAATTTAATCAAAGAACTAATCAATGGCGATATTAGCGAAGCAGCAAAATATGGTGGTTGGTTAACTTTCGCTTATGCGATTACCCAATTCATTTTTGCTCCAGTCATAGGAAATTTAAGTGATAAATATGGAAGACGCCCGGTATTGTTAACTTCTTTGTTTGCTTTTTCTTTAGATTTTTTATTGTTAGCTTTTGCGCCCACAATTACTTGGTTATTTATTGGTAGAATTTTATCTGGAATTACTGGAGCAAGTTTTACCACTGCTTCTGCTTACATTGCCGATGTGAGTACAAATGAAAATCGAGCTAAGAATTTTGGATTGATGGGAGCGGCATTCGGATTAGGATTTATTATTGGTCCGGTTTTAGGAGGTTTGTTAGGACAATTTGGAACAAGAATTCCTTTTATTGCAGCCGCTATTTTGTGTATGTTAAACTTTCTATACGGCTATTTTATTCTTCCAGAATCTTTAGATAAGGACAAAAGAAGAGCATTCGAATTAAAAAGAGCCAATCCAATCGGAGCTTTATTACATTTGAAAAAATATCCAAATTTGATTGGTTTAGTTCTAGCTATTTTTGTTCTCTATGTTGGTTCTCATGCGGTACAAAGCAACTGGAATTATTTCACCATGTACCAATTTAATTGGACAGAAAAAATGGTAGGAATTTCTCTAGGAGTCATCGGATTATTAGTCGGAATTGTTCAAGGAGGATTGATTCGTTGGATCAATCCAAAAATTGGAAATGTAAAAAGTATCTATTTCGGATTAGCGTTATATACTATCGGAATGTTCTTATTCGCTTTTGCCACTGAAAGCTGGATGATGTTTGTTTTCTTAATTCCTTACTGTTTAGGAGGAATTGCTGGACCAGCCTTACAAGCTGTAGTTTCTGAACAAGTACCTCCGTCAGAACAAGGCGAAATTCAAGGAACTTTAACTAGTTTAATGAGTGCTTCTTCAATTGTAGGTCCACCGATGATGGCATCCGTTTTTTATTATTTTACTCACGATGAAGCGCCTTTTTTATTTCCAGGAGCGCCCTTTATTTTAGGTGGAATTTTCATGTTGATTAGCACGATTTTAGCTTATCGAACACTGAAGAAATATCATTCGAATTAGTTATTTCAAATACAAACAATGATTGCTATAATCAATAATTGCTTTTCCTTTTAGTAAAATATCGGCACCAATAATACCATCAACTGGTTTGGTTTTGTAATGACGAAGCGCATCATTTACGTGGCTCATATCAAATACAATTAAGTGGAATTTGTGGTTTTTCCATCTGCCTAATTGAATTTCATTGTTTTTAGCTAATTGGGTTTCAATTCCAGTAGCTCCAGCTCCAGCTGCTTTGGTTTCTGAAAATTGGGCGTCTAATTTGAAATGTTCAATACTTTCAAATCCAACACAACTGTTACTCGCTCCGGTGTCTAAAATAAAGTTGCCTTTTACGCCATTTATCTTTCCTTTGATTAATAAATGTTGGGTTTTCAGTACCGTAAACTTTATTTTTTTATATTTTTTCCCTTTTAAAAAATCTTGTAAATCTTCCATAGTTCAAAAGTAAATCAAATTTCTGAATCAAACTTTGTAACTTTGGAGCTTTGTAATCAAAAACACAAATGATACTTACCGATACACACACTCATTTATATTCAGAAGAATTTGATTTAGATCGCAACGAAATGATGCAAAGAGCCATTAATGCTGGCGTTTCTCGTTTTTTTGTTCCTGCTATCGATTCTAATTACACATCCAAAATGTACGAATTAGAGAGCCAATATCCCGAAAATGTGTTTCTAATGATGGGTTTACATCCAACATATGTGAAGGAAAATTACTTGGAAGAATTGGCGCATGTAGAAAATGAATTAGCTTCGAGAAAATTTTATGCTGTTGGCGAAATTGGAATCGATTTGTTTTGGGATAAAACCTTTTTGAAAGAACAACAACACGCTTTCAAGCACCAAATTCAACTAGCAAAAAAGCACAAATTAGGAATCAACATTCATTGTCGTGATGCTTTTGATGAGGTTTTCGAAGTTTTAGAAAGTGAAAAATCGGATGATTTATTCGGTATATTTCATTGTTTTACCGGTGATTTGGGTCAAGCCCAAAGAGCGATTTCGTTAGGAATGAAACTCGGAATAGGTGGAGTTGCCACATTCAAAAACGGAAAAATAGACCAATTTTTAAATGAAATCGATTTGAAACACATTGTTTTAGAAACCGATTCGCCATATTTAGCACCAGTTCCATATCGTGGAAAACGAAATGAAAGCAGTTATACTTTATTGGTAGCTCAAAAGTTAGCCGAAATTTATCAGTTGCCTGTTGAGGAAATTGCAAGAATTACTTCAGAAAACTCAAAACAAATTTTCGGAATTTAACCTAAAATAAAGTTTCAATTCATAAAATTTTTGTTCTTTTGTGAATTGTTTTCAAAATAAATATGACAAAGTTCGATTCTATTCGCCCTTATTATGATTCTGAAGTAAACGAAGCTTTAAAGTCTTTGTTGCATCATCCTATGATGAAGGCTATGATGGATTTTACGTTTCCAGAATTAGAAGATGAAGTTTGGAAAGAACAATTGAGTAGAACGCATTCTATTCGCGATTTCCAAGTAAATTTTGTTTATCAATCCATACAAAGAGTTTTAGAAAGAAGTTCGGAAGGACTTACAACTTCGGGTTTTGAGCAATTAGAACCAAATACTTCGTACTTATTTATTTCTAATCATCGTGATATTATTTTAGATACCTCTTTATTGAATGTTTCCTTGATTGATCATGGATTGGTAATGACGGCTTCTGCTATTGGAGATAATTTGGTACAAAAAGATTTCTTGTTGAAACTATCAAAATTAAATCGAAACTTCCTTGTTCAACGTGGTTTATCACCAAGAGAATTATTACAAAGTTCTAAGTTGATGGCGGAATACATGTATCATTTATTGTCTAAAGAAAATCGTTCAGTTTGGATTGCTCAGCGTGAAGGAAGAACAAAAGACGGAAATGATGCTACTCATCAAGGTGTTTTAAAAATGATTGCTATGGCTTCTGATGAAACAAATTGTATGAACTTTTTCAAGAAATTAAAAATTGTTCCGGTTTCTATTTCGTATGAATATGATCCAACAGATGCTTTGAAAATGCCACAATTAATCGCACTTTCTAAAGACGAAGTATATATCAAGGAGAAAAACGAAGATTTCATTACGTTATTAAGTGGAATCATCGGGCAAAAGAAACGTATTCACATTCATGTAGGCGATGTTTTAGAAAATGAATACGAGAAAATTATTGCTGAAAACGATAACAATAACAAGCAAATTCAAGCTTTGGCACAAGTAATTGATGATTCTATTTTACAATCGTATAAATTATGGCCAACAAACTTCATTGCTTACGATATTTTATACAAAACAACTCGATTTGAACATTTGTACAACGAAAAAGAACGTCAATTGTTTGAAAGACGTTTAGAAATGCGAATTGATGCTGATAACGAAACCATGAGAGAAGGTTTTTTAGCTATGTACGCCAATCCAGTTGTGAATAAATTGAAATACACTGATGACATCTCATAAACCAAAAATACTTTTAATTTACACCGGTGGAACCATCGGAATGGTAAAAGATTTTGAAACAGGAGCCTTGAAAGCTTTTGATTTTAATGAGTTGTTAAGCAGAATTCCCGAATTACATTTATTAGATTGTCAAATTGAAACTATTTCATTTGCTGTTCCTATTGATTCGTCGAATATGAATATTTCCAATTGGCAAAAAATGGCCAAAATTATTGAGGAAAATTATTCAAAATTTGATGGATTTGTAGTTTTACATGGTTCGGATACGATGTCGTATAGCGCTTCTGCATTGAGTTTTATGTTGGAAGACCTAGCAAAACCAGTAATTTTCACGGGTTCACAATTACCAATTGGCGACTTAAGAACCGATGCTAAAGAAAATTTGATTACGGCTATTCAAGTAGCTTCGCTTCAAGAGAATAAAAAACCGGTAATTCAAGAAGTGTGTTTGTATTTCGAGTACAAATTATACAGAGGAAATCGCACGACAAAAATCAGCGCCGAACATTTTAATGCTTTTACGTCACCTAATTTTCCTGAACTAGCGGAATCTGGTGTACACTTGAAAGTAAATTATGACGTTATTCTGAAACAAAAAGCAAATAAAAAGCTAAAAGTGCATACTGATTTTGATGATAATGTGGCGATTTTAAAGATTTTTCCTGGTATCAATCAGAAGGTTTTGACTGCTTTTTTCGCAATTCCGAATTTAAAAGGAATAGTTTTAGAAACGTATGGTTCTGGAAACGCTCCAACAGAGGATTGGTTTGTAAGATGTATCGAAAAGGCAATAAAAAACAATATTCACGTTATTAATGTAACGCAATGCAGTGGAGGTAGTGTGGCTATGGGGAGTTATGAGACAAGCACCCAGTTGAAAAATATTGGTGTTATTTCAGGAAAAGATATAACAACTGAGGCGGCAATCACTAAATTAATGTACTTGTTAGGTCAAAAAGTATCAATTAATGTGTTCAAGACTATTTTTGAAACAGGAATCAGAGGAGAAATGTTGTAAAAATAACGTATAAAATTTTTATAGATGAGATTTTTTACGTTATTTAGCACCCTTAAAATCGAGTATCGTTTCGATAGAGAGGTGGCCGAGTGGTCGAAGGCGCACGCCTGGAAAGTGTGTATACTCCAAAAGGGTATCGAGGGTTCGAATCCCTTCCTCTCTGCAGAATGATATTAATTTTAAAATTTTTATAAATATTTTATATCTTTAAACCCAATTAACTAATTAAATTTAAGAACAAAAGCGATGAAAAGATTATTTTCTATTTTAGCAATCACGGGGCTTATGACTTTTGGAAATGTTCAAGCTCAAGATTCAACACAAGCAGCAGCTCCTGCTACAGAACAAGTAGCTGATACAACAGCAACACAAGCAACAAACGATGAAGCTACTACGGCAACTGATGAGGCTGTAGCTGAAGAAGCTACTTTTACTCAATCTATGAAGAAACGTTTTATTGAAGGAGATCCTATTTGGATGTCACCAGTATTATTGTGTTTAATTTTAGGTTTAGCAATTGCTATTGAAAGAATTATTTATTTAAATCTTTCAACTATCAATACTAAAAAATTCGTTTCTGAAGTTGAAACAGCATTAAATAATGGTGGTATTGAAGCTGCTAAAGAAGTGGCTAAAAATACAGCTGGTCCTGTTGCATCTATTTTCTATCAAGGTTTAGAGCGTTCTTCACATGGATTAGAGTCTGCTGAAAAATCTATCGTTGCTTACGGTGGTGTTCAAATGGGTCAATTAGAGAAAAACGTATCATGGGTTTCTTTATTTATTGCACTTGCACCGATGTTAGGATTCTTAGGTACGGTAATTGGTATGATTGTTGCGTTTGACCAAATTGAGTCAGCAGGATCTATGGAGCCATCATTAGTTGCTGGAGGTATTAAAGTAGCGTTATTAACAACGGTATTTGGTCTTATCGTAGCGATGATTCTTCAAGTATTCTACAATTATATTACAGCTAAAATCGACTCTATCGTTAATGATATGGAAGATGCTTCTATCAGCTTAGTTGATATGTTGTCAGATTACTTCAAAGAGAAATTAAACAAATAATACATTAACAAATTGTTGTTATGAACGTATACAAAATTTCAAAAATTTTAGTAATTATAATTGGTGTTATTGCTTCGATATTATTCGTATCTACATTGGGTATGGAAGTATCTATGGATAATAATTCCTATATTGTAGATTACTTTATATATATATCTTATTTAGCAATGGCTGTTGCTTTCTTTTCTGTGGTTTATTTTGTATTTAAAAACTTAATTACACACAAAGATCAGTTAAGAAGAGCTCTTATTTCGATGGGATTGTTTGCAGCAGTTATATTAATTGCTTTTATATTAGCTGACAGTACTGAAGTTAAATTAAAAGATGGTGGAGTTATTTCTTCATTCGCTTCTAAATTAATTAGTACAAGTTTGAATACATTTTACATTCTTGCTTTTATTTCGGTTGCTGTACTAGGATGGACTGGTTTTTCTAAATTTAAAAAATAATCATCATGGGTAAAAAAAGAGGTGCACCGCCAGAAGTGAATGCTGGTTCTATGGCAGATATTGCATTCTTACTTTTAATTTTCTTCTTAGTTACTACCACTATTGGTGTTGACCAAGGGATTAATAGACTTTTGCCTCGTTATGAAGAGAATCCTCCTGTACCACCAATTAATGAAAGAAATATATTAACAGTTTTAGTAAATAAAGATAATCAGTTACTTGTAGAAGAAAAATTGGTTGACATAAAAGATTTAAGACAAACTGCTATTGATTTCTTAGAGAATAATGGTAAAGGGACATGTACTTATTGTAATGGTAAAAAAGATCCAAATTCTTCAGATAGTCCTGAGGATGCTGTGATTTCATTAAATAATGACGGGCAAACTTCTTATGAAACATATATTGCAGTTCAAAATGAACTTGTAGCTGCATATAATTTTTTAAGAGATAGAGAATGTAAGAAGCGATTTGGAATGTCTTTTACGGAGATGGATTATATTTTTAATGATCCTGCTTCTAAAGCAACTGAAGGTTTAGTTGAAGATCTAGAACCAAAAGTTAAAAAGATTCAGGAGTTGTTTCCAATGAGACTTTCAGAAGCTGAACCTAAAAAATAACAATATAATATTAAGAAAGTATGTCTAAATTTAAAAAGAAAACTACAGGCGAAACTCCTGCAATTTCAACAGCGTCTTTACCTGATATTGTATTTATGCTTTTGTTCTTCTTCATGACAGCAACTACAATGAAGGATACTGATTTAAAAATTGAAAATACTTTACCAAAAGCAAATCAAACTGCTAAGTTGCACAAGAAAGAGTTTGTAATGTATATTTACGCTGGTAAACCTAGTGAAAGATATAGAGCAACTCTTGGCGGTTCAGATCGTATTCAATTAGCTGATAAAATGGCTTCGCCTTCAGAAATCAGAAACTTTGTAATTACTGAAAGAGCACAACGTAACTCTGAAGATGAAAAATATCTTACAGCATCCTTGAAAATTGACAGAAATGTAAAAATGGGATTAGTAAGTGCTATCAAATTAGAATTGCGTAAAATAGAGCAATTAAAAGTAAATTATACTACAGCAAAAGGAAATCCTGTTGAATAGGATTTATTTAAAATAAAAAAAGGTACGCAATTGCGTACCTTTTTTTATTATTTTTATAAAAAAAATAGAATGCGTTTTTTTCCTCTTCTTTTTGTACTAGTTTTTAATTTTAGTTTTTCACAAACTGAACCTCTAACTGTGGTTGATTCATTATTCAGAGAAGATCAATTTTATATTTCAGTATCATATAACGTATTACGAAAATCACCGACTAATTTTAGTCAGTATTCTTTTTCAACAGGATTATCAGGTGGTTTTTTGAGAGATTTCCCTATATCTAAAAATAGACGTTGGGCAATTGCACCAGGAATTGGATACTCGTTTAATGATTTAAAGCAGAATATTGATTTTTCTTCTATTTCTGATAATACATCCTCAGAGATTGTTAAAAGTAGAATTCTATTACATTATCTAGATTTTCCTTTAGAAATTCGTTGGAGAAATGCTACTCCAAATAGTCATAAATTTTGGAGAATTTATGGGGGAGTTATGGCAAGTTATTTAATCAATGGTAAGTTTAAATATGAAGGAGATTTAGGTCCTAGAACTGAAAATATAAATGATTTGTTGAATAAATTTCAGTACGCAACGTATTTAACTTTCGGATTTAACACTTGGAATGCTTACATTCATTATGGTTTAAATCCTTATTTTGACAAAGATAAAACCGCTGCTGAAAACAATATGACGTCGTTGAAAATTGGTTTGATGTTTTATATTTTGTAATTAAATTATAGTAAAATTGGATAAATTAAGGCGCAAAACTATGTATAAAACAACATTTTATTCTAATGTTAAAATGTTGTCTGATTTGCTTTTATTCTTAGCTATTTACCTCTTTTTCTTTTTTTATTTTAAAGATGCTATTGAACAAAATGTTCAAATTATTCTTATATTAACCTTCATTTTGTTGTTTCTGTTGCCAACTTGTATTGTTCATTATAATTATTATAAATTTAATAGAGGATATGTTTATTATTTCGAGCCAGATTTTATAAAGTGACAAGGGGTTAATGATATTTTGCTTTTGAATAAAAATGACATTGAAGAAATTATTTTTTTCATGTCACCTAATCGAATTTTTAGAAGCAGATTAATAAATTTCCCTTTTGAAAATTATTTTTATGGTAAGATAAAAAATGAGATCAGGAAAATCAATAATTATTACATGTTTATTATCTAATAAATTAGATGAGATTTTTGTTACTAATTACGGTGATGTTAAAATTAAAAAAATAAAAAGTTACATTACTTTAATAAAAGTATAGTTTATAAAAATCATCAAGGTATTATAACCAATACTGATACAAATACACTTGTGGTCCAGCTCCAATAATTATTCCTGCAATAAGTTCAGGATAGGTATGCGCTTTCATGTATAGTCGGGAGGAAGCAACTAATCCCATACAAACAATACAAAAGGCAACAAGATTTACAAAAGGCATTTGGTAATACATGCTCAAACCAAAAATAAAGCATGTTAAGGCGCTAATTCCAATCATGTGTAAACTGGCTTTGAATTTTAAAATGACGCTCGCTAAAACGATTACACTGCTTAAAAATCCGCCAAGAAAAAAGAAATACAACTCTGCAACTGTATCTCTTGAAACACTGAATTTTATCAATACAAATAATAAAACAGCTTGAACTGCAATTGGCATTTTTCTTTCGCTTATGCTGGCTTCGGTAAAAGAGGAAACAACGCCTAATGATCGAAATAAAAAATACATCGATAAAGGCAATAACAAAGTCAGAATCGTTACTTGAATTAACGTTACGATAATTTGTGAGTTGTAAAAGAAAGAATTGGCAATTAAAAAGAAAAACAAAGTCCCATATAAAGAAACAAATATGGGATGAAAAATATAGGAGAAAACAGGTAATATTTTTTTTAAATCCATCTTATTAGATTTTCTTTCTTAATCGCGCCACCGGAATGTCTAATTGTTCGCGGTATTTTGCGATGGTTCTTCTGGCAATTGGATAACCTCTTTCCTTTAAAATTTCTGCTAATTGATCGTCTGGCAATGGTTTTCTTTTATCTTCTTCCGAAATAACTTGTTGTAAGATATTTTTAATTTCTATAGTCGAAACTTCTTCCCCTTGATCGTTTGTCATAGATTCGCTAAAGAATTCTTTGATTAGTTTTGTTCCGTATGGCGTATCAACATATTTGCTATTGGCTACACGAGAAACCGTTGAAATATCTAATCCTACCATATCGGCAATATCTTTTAGAATCATTGGACGAAGTTTGGTTTCTTCTCCTTCTAAAAAATATTCTTTTTGATAATGCATAATGGCATTCATCGTAACATATAAGGTTTCCTGGCGCTGTTTAATCGCATCAATGAACCATTTTGCCGAATCTAATTTTTGTTTGATAAATTGTACCGCATCTTTTTGCGAACTCGATTTTTCAGAAGTGTCTTTGTAGCTCTGCAACATTTCCTGATAATCTTTAGAAACGTGCAATTCTGGTGCGTTTCTTCCGTTTAAGGAAAGTTCTAATTCGCCATCGATAATTCGAATCGTAAAATCGGGAACAATATGTTCAACTGCTTTTTGATTACCATCAAAACTTCCTCCTGGTTTTGGATTTAGTTTTTCAATTTCGTCAATAGCTTTGCGTAGTTGTTGTTGTGAAACGTCAAACTTTTGCAATAATTTATCGTAATGTTTTTTGGTAAAAGCATCGAATTGTTGTTCAATTACATTAATAGCCAAAGAAATTGAATCCGAAGGCGTTTTGTGTTTTAATTGCAGCAACAAGCATTCTTGTAAATCGCGTGCTCCAACTCCAGCTGGTTCTAATTCTTGTACCAAATGCAAAATACGTTCAACTGTAGTTTCATCGGTATAAATACCTTGAGTGAAAGCCATATCATCAACAATATCTTGAATTGTGCGTCTGATATAACCCATGTCGTCGATGCTTCCTACTAAAAATTCAGCAATGTCACGTTCCTCATCAGTTAAAATAAAAGTATTCAACTGATTGATTAAATCTTGATGAAAGCTCACTGGAGCCGCAAAGGGCATCGTTTTGTCTTCATCGTCATCGCTGTAATTGTTGGTTTGGTATTTATAATCTGGCGTTTCGTCATTGCTTAAATATTCGTCAATGTTGATGTCGCCTGTATCGATGTGATCGTTGTCGTAATCGTCGTAATCATCAGTATCACTTCCATAATCATCCAAATCGTAATTATCTTCTTTGCTACTTTCTTCCAAAGCAGGATTCTCCACTAATTCTTCTTGAAGACGTTGCTCAAAAGCTTGCGTAGGCAATTGAATTAACTTCATCAACTGAATTTGTTGAGGCGATAATTTTTGAGATAATTTGAATTGTAAACTGTGTTTTAACATAATAAGGCACTAATTTTGGCATCAGCCACAAAGACGCTAAGACGCCAAGTTTTTTTTAATTATTTTGAATTAATAAATCTTTTTATACCATTTTTAATAAGTGGAACATTAAAATTAATTAAAAATCCCAATTCATTGTTAGTCAGTTTTAAGTGACTTATGATTTGAGCATTCCAAACGGGATTTATAATATCAACTGCTTTAACTTCAATTATAATTGAATTTTCTACTATGATATCCAATCTCAAATATTCTTTAAGAGTTACACCGTCATAAATAATTGGCACTTCCACCTGACGTTTCACTTCAAGACCTGCTTTAGTAATTTCATAAACTAAACAGGCTTCATATACTTTTTCTAATAGACCTGGTCCTAATTCTTTATGAACTTTAAAAGCAGAATTTACTATAATTTTGGCAATTTGTTCAATTTTTTCATTTGGCATATAAGGTGTTTTTTTAATGGCTTTAATAAATGATTTTGGCTTTTATAATATATTTTTACAAGGCATTTTTAAATCTTCGTGCCTTAGTGTCTTTGTGGCAAAATATTGCGGCTTAGAATTCTGCGTTTTGTGGTGTTCTTGGGAAAGGAATTACATCTCTAATGTTACTCATTCCCGTTACAAAAAGCACTAATCTTTCAAAACCTAATCCGAAACCAGAGTGAACAGCCGAACCGAATCTTCTAGTGTCTAAATACCACCAAAGTTCTTCTTCGTCGATTCCTAAGGCTTTCATTTTTTCTACTAATACATCGTAACGTTCTTCTCTTTGCGAACCTCCAACGATTTCTCCAATTCCTGGGAATAAGATGTCCATTGCTCTAACGGTTTCTTTACCTGGTTCAGTGTTGTCGTTCAAACGCATGTAAAACGCTTTAATTTTTGCTGGATAATCAAATAAAATTACCGGACATTTAAAGTGTTTTTCTACTAAGAAACGTTCGTGCTCACTTTGTAAATCAGCACCCCATTCGTTAATGATATATTGGAATTTTTTCTTTTTATTTGGAGTTGAATCTTTTAAAATATCAATAGCTTCTGTATAAGAAACACGTTTGAAGTTGTTATCTAATACGAAACTTAATTTTTCCAAAAGCGTCATTTCGCTTCTATCTGCTTGAGGTTTTGACTTTTCTTCTTCTAACAATCTACTTTCTAAGAATTTCAAATCATCGCCACATTTATCAACGGTATATTTGATAACGTATTTGATGAAATCTTCTGCCAAATCCATGTTATCCGCTAAATCATTGAAAGCAACTTCTGGCTCAATCATCCAAAACTCAGCCAAGTGACGAGAAGTGTTTGAATTCTCCGCACGGAATGTTGGTCCAAAAGTATAAATTTGACCTAAAGCCATTGCAAAAGTTTCTCCTTCTAATTGTCCAGAAACGGTTAGATTCGTTTGTTTTCCGAAGAAATCTTCTTTGTAGTTGATGCTTCCGTCTTCGTTTCTTGGAGCCGAACCATCGATTGGCAAAGAAGTTACTTGAAACATTTCTCCAGCACCTTCAGCATCAGAACCTGTTATGATTGGTGTATTCACATAGAAAAATCCTTTCTCTTGGAAATATTGGTGTACTGCAAATGCTAACGTTGAACGCACACGCATGATAGCCCCAAAAGCATTGGTTCTAACACGTAAATGAGCATTTTCGCGTAAAAATTCTAACGAGTGTTTTTTAGGTTGCATTGGGAATTTCTCCGCATCGCTATCGCCTAAAATCTCTAATTTTGTTACTTGAATTTCTACTTTTTGTCCAGCACCACGGCTTTCTGCCAAAGTTCCTGTAACGCAAATTGCAGCTCCAGTTGTAATTCTTTTTAAGGTTTCATCAGGTGTGTTTTCAAAATCTACCACACACTGAATATTATGAATAGTCGAACCATCGTTCAACGCAATAAATTGATTGTTTCTAAATGTTCTAACCCAACCTTTTGCTGTTACTTCATGTAGTGTTTTCGTACTGTTTAAAAGGTCTATAACTTTTGAGTGTTTCATTTCTTTATGTATTATATAATGCAAATATACTATTTCTCGTTTGAATTTTCTTCTTCAATATCTTCTGCTAAAATATCTAATGTTGGTTCTAAAAATTCTTGTTGGTTAGCAATGGTTTTATCTAGCGAAAGTAATAATGCTGGTAACAAGATTAGGTTTGAAATCATTGCAAAAAGCAACGTTGTAGCAACCAATCCTCCTAATGCTACAGTTCCGCCAAAGCTAGATAATGTAAATACTGAGAATCCAAAGAACAACACTACAGAAGTGTAAAACATACTAATTCCAGCTTCTTTTAAAGAGGCGTAAACAGATCGTTTTATTTTCCAATCGTTAGCTTTTAACTCTTGACGGTATTTCGCCAAAAAGTGAATCGTATCATCTACTGATATTCCAAACGCAATACTAAATACTAATATGGTGGATGGTTTAATTGGAATTCCAAAATAACCCATTAATCCAGCAGTCATTACTAATGGCAATATGTTTGGTAATAATGAAACGATTATCATCTTGAAAGAACGGAACATGTATGCCATTAATAACGAAATTAAAACAATAGCAAAAATTAGCGATTGTACTAAATTGTCAATTAAATAATGGGTTCCTTTTTCAAAAACATAAGCTTTTCCTGTTAGTGAAACTTCATAGCGTTCTTTCGGGAAAATGTGATTGATTTTGTCTTGTAAACGTTCTTCAATTTTTTGCATTTTGTCTGTACCAATATCTCGCATAAAAGTTGTAATACGAGCATATTGCCCAGTACTATCAACATAGCTTTTCAGCATATTCTCGTTTCCTTTTTTTGTCGAATTTTTTATGTACGATAAAATGAAAGCTTCTTCTTGTTTGGTAGGTAATTCGTAATATTCAGGATTTCCGTTATAGTAAGCTTGTTTTGAATATTTGACTAAATTAACAATAGAAACAGGTTTAGATAATTCAGGAATTTCTTCAATTGTTTCTTGAAGTTCTTCTATTCGTTTTAATGTTACTGATTTTAAAGCGCCTTTTGGTTTTTTAGTATCAATAACAATTTCTAATGGCATAACACCATCAAATTCTTTTTCATAAAATAAAATGTCTTTGTAAAAAGGTGCCTTTTTTGGCATATCTTCAATAATACTTCCTGAAATTTTAATTTGATAAATACCAATAATTCCCATCACTAAAATACCAATGGCTGTTGAAAAAACGGCAATTCGGTGATGTCTAATTGTATTTTCAATCCAATTCATGAAAGTAGCCATGTAGTTTTTGCCAAGATGAGCTAAATGTTTTTCTTTAGGCATTGGCATATAACTGTAAACAATTGGAATGATAATTAAACAAAGTATAAACAAGAAAACAATGTTTAATGAAGCTACAATTCCAAATTCTTTCAATAATTTACTATCTGTAAAAATGAATGTTCCAAAACCAGCAGCAGTAGTTAAATTCGTCATCAAAGTAGCATTTCCTACTTTAGAGATTACCCTTTGTAAGGATTTGGCTTTATTTCCATGATTTTTAATTTCTTGCTGGTATTTGTTAATAAGGAAAATACAGTTAGGAATTCCGATAACAATGATTAATGGAGGAATAATTGCTGTTAAAACGGTTATTTCATAATGTAATAAACCTAGCGTTCCAAATGACCACATTACTCCAATAATTACCACAAACATGGAAACCATGGTAGCTCTGAAACTTCTAAAAAAGAAAAAGAATAGTAATGAAGTAATTCCAAGTGCTGCACCAACGAACAATCCAATTTCACTAATAATGCTATTAGCATTCAGTGTTCTAATGTATGGCATTCCAGAAACACGAAGATCTAATCCAGTTTCTTTTTCAAAGGCATTAATTCTGTTTTGGTTAAGATATTTTTCAATAAACTGTTTTCTTGCTGGAGTATTTACAATCTTTTTATCCATGTAAATAGCAAAACGCACTGCACCACTTTCTTTATTGAACAGCATGCCTTCATAGAAAGGTAAATCGTTGAAA
This sequence comes from uncultured Flavobacterium sp., assembly GCF_937967675.1. Taxonomy (GTDB): domain Bacteria; phylum Bacteroidota; class Bacteroidia; order Flavobacteriales; family Flavobacteriaceae; genus Flavobacterium. The sequence continues at coordinate 17,950 of NZ_CALBSN010000104.1, forward strand.
AACTCTTTTTCCTTTTCTTTTAAGTAGGTGTCAGAAATACTATCATTATTGATGAAAGAAACTAATTTGAATTTTTGTTCTAATGTATCTTTCTCAAGTACTTTTAAATCTTCAATAGATAAGGTAAGTTCAACTGCTTTATCCTTTTTTATTTCGGCAATGAATTTTTCCCAAGCTTTAATGTTTTTTTCATTAAAAAAGGTTTTGTCTTTAAATCCTAAGACAACTAGATTTCCTTCTTCACCAAATTTTTCTAAAAAAGAATTGTACTGAATGTTTACTTCATGATCATCGGGTAATAAATTAGCTTCAGTGAAGGTAAAACGCATGTTTTTCCACTGAAAACTCATGAAAATAGTAAATAGTAAAATAAGAACTAATAAAAAAACGCGGTTTCTTAAAATTCTACTGGCAATATAATCCCAAAAACTGGTGCTTAACCACTTTAACATCTCTCAAAAATTAGGCTGCAAAGGTAAGTATTATTGCTTAAAATATTGGTGTTGAGCGGAATTTTTAAGTTAATTTTAAAAGCCTAAATCTAAATAATAAGAAATTTTTACAGCAATATTATCGTCTATATGTGCTAATTGATTTGGTCCATATCTGTAAAAGGCAACTAAACCAAAACCTTTGAAGATTTTATTACATTCAACTCCACTTTCAAAAAAACCGTCTTCAAGGGTTTTATATCCTATTCCAATGTGTTGATTATTTTTGTTGTTTGAACCAACAGCCATTCGGGTTACGATTGTAAATTCAGGATTAATTTTGTATCCAAGACGAATTTTATTAAAAGTATGTTTTAATTGTAAAGACGCATATTTGTTAGAGAAAAATTCGTTAAAATACATGGTTTCAAAACTGTTTTTTCCTGCAAATGTTATTCGTTGAAGAATGGCATCTCTATTTAAATTATTGGGAACAATACTGTATAAATGTGTAATTGGAACATCGCCAAATGCTATACCAGTTTGTAGTAAAATCGAACTTTTTTGACCTGACAAAAATGGCAATTCATAATAAGTTTTGAAATCTAGTTTTGAGAAAACGAAATCATTTTCAAGTAAATTGGGTAATGTTTGGGTATACTGAATTGAAAATTTTGGATGTCTTTTTTCATATTCAATTTTTCCAACAGGTGTTTGCATGTAATTACTGAACGGATTCCATTGAATTGCTAATTGTAATGCAGTAATGGTGTAATTGGTATAAGATTTTCCGTCATTTATAAATGTGTAATCAAAAAGAGGCTGAATTTGATTATGAGAAATTCCAAAATAGCTTGAGGTTTTTGGTAAAAACTTACTCTCAATAAAAGCCGAACTCATCTTGTTATTATAAAATGTGGAAATATTTATTGGTCGAGGATCATAGATTTTAAATCTTCGTGAATCAGTTACAAAGTTAGTTTGAGCAATTTCGCTTATATCATCAGTATAAGAAGCGCTTACCCAAGTTTCCGAATTATTGTGAATTAGATAGGAAGGGGTTATTCCAAATTTAAATTCGTCATCCTTTAATCCATAAGCGCCATAAAAAGCTACTTTGTATTTATCAGATAATTTCGAATTGGTTACTGCGCCTAAGCCAAAACGGAATCCTTCAAAATTATTATATTTTACAATACTTCTTAAGTCAATATCAAATATAGAAATTGGTACATATCCATTAATAATTTTTCGACCTAGAAATATTTTATGCTCGATTTTTTCGGAAAGTGATAAACTGTCAATAGAAGTATAGGTCCGAAGTTTTCTTTTATCTAAACTGTCCTTTTTAAAAACGGACCAATATTCGTTATCTCTTTTTAAACTATTCTCTGGAATTTCAATCTTTACTCTTGGTTTAGAAATTTCAACTTTTTTATTAATTTCTATATCAAAAGGAGTTGATTCAATGACCACAAAAGCATGATCTGTGGCATTATTATTTTCAATTTCTTCTAGGCTAGAGCTAAATTTTATGGTTCCTCCTAATATTTTAATGTCTTCATGATTATTGCCTTTTGAAACTCTAAATTTTCGGTTTTTTGGAAACCAGATATCAAATTCTTTTTTATAGTCAAATGTATAGGTTGCATTAATATTTACTACTCCATAAATTCTGAAATAGGCTTGTGCGATTGCATAATTTTCGGTATCTATATAAAGTAGTCCTCTTAACCTGTTTGTGTTCAGTTTTTTAGGCTCAAAATAAATTCGATAAGAGCTTCTTCCTTCAATTTTAACCGTATCAATTAGCTTATAATTGTAGAGTCTTCTGCCATAGTTAGATATCGGATTTTGAACTGGAATTTCAAGAATTTCAAATGGATTTTCATACACTGAATAGGAAATAAGTTTTAACCCTAAGTATTCATATATAGGTTGTTCAAAACCTGCCATTCTTGTGGCTAAAATGGTTTCTTTATTTTGTTTTTGATGGTGCTGTATTAAATTTACTTTCTCCGTTTGATACAGATGTTGTTTTTCCGAAAATTTTTTGAATTTGTAATTTGTTGAATCCAATTTCATAATTGGACTTCTAAGGAGTCTTTTTTTATAAATGGTATCTATTTTAGAGGAGATACTGTCTGGATTTGCCGTTACTTGAACGTACTCATAATTTTTGTATTGAAAATTTTCTAAACGTTTTTCAGGGTCGTTTAATTTTCGGTTTTCAATTACTTTTTTGATGATATTATTTACTTCAATATCAGTGTAAATTTCTGTTTTTTTTTCGTTTAAATCGTTAACAAGTTTAATTGTAATGAATTGAATTTCCTTTTGTGGATAAAAGGTCTTTTCATAATATCCTTTAAAATTTATTCTTGCTGGAATTTTGATATCTTTTACATCAATTGTAAATTTCCCTTCCCAATCGGCATTGAATTTTTTATTATCATAAGAAATTGAAGCAAAAGCGATGGGAACTTTTGAATCAAAGTCGATAACTTGTCCTTTAATTTTGGTTTGTGCTACAGAACTAAGAGAAATGAAAAAGCACAAAAAAAGCCAAAAGTATTTCATGAAGGGTTTATTTCTTACAAAGATATTCAAAATAAAAAATCCCGACTACGAATCGGGATTTAAAATTTATACTTTCATGATTTCAGCTTCTTTAACGGCTAAAAGCTCTTCAATTTTCTTGATGAACGCATCTGTTAATTTTTGAACATCTTCTTCTGCTTTTTTACAGATGTCTTCAGCGGTTCCATTTTTTTCTTCTTTTTTGATATCCGTATTCGCATCTTTTCTGTGATTTCGGATACCAATTTTTGCTTCTTCAGCTTCGTGTTTCGCTTGTTTTACTAAATCACGTCTTCTTTCTTCTGTTAAAACTGGGATGTTAATGATGATGTTTTCACCATTGTTCATTGGGTTTAACCCTAAATTAGCAATCATAATTGCTTTTTCAATTGGGCCTAACATATTTTTTTCCCAAGGCGTAACGGTTAACGTTCTTGCGTCAGGAGCATTAATGTTTGCTACTTGTGAAATAGGTGTTTGCGAACCATAATAATCCACAAAAACACCACCTAACATTTGTGGAGAAGCTTTTCCAGCTCTAATATTTAAGAATTCTTTTTCTAAATGAGCAATCGAACCATTCATAGCTTCTTTTGCACTGTCTAAAATAAAATTAATTTCTTCTGTCATCGCTCTATATTTTTACTTCGTACTTTAATTATATGGTAACGGTTGTTCCAATAGTTTCACCTTCACATACTTTTAATAAGTTACCATCTTTATTCATATCGAATACAATAATAGGTAATTTATTTTCTTGACTCAATGTAAAAGCTGTTGTATCCATTACATTTAATCCTTTTGCTAATACATCTTCAAACGAAATAAAGTCAAATTTAACAGCATCTGCATTTTTTTCTGGATCCGAAGTGTAAACACCATCTACACGAGTTCCTTTTAAAATTACATCAGCACCTACTTCAATTCCTCTTAAAACTGCTGCTGTATCTGTTGTAAAGTACGGATTTCCAGTTCCAGCACCAAAAATAACAATTCTTCCTTTTTCTAAATGACGAGTAGCTCTTCTTTTTATGTAAGGTTCAGCAATAGCTTCAATTTTTAAAGCGGTTTGTAAACGCGTTTGCATTCCAGCTTCTTCTAAAGCGCCTTGTAATGCCATTCCGTTGATTACTGTGGCTAACATTCCCATGTAATCTCCTTGCACTCTGTCCATTCCGTTGCTTGCACCAGCTACACCTCTAAAAATGTTTCCACCGCCAATTACAATGGCAATTTCAACTCCTTTATCGTGAATTTGTTTGATTTCTTGTGCGTATTCTGCAAGGCGTTGTGGGTCAATACCATATTGTCTATCGCCCATTAAAGCTTCACCACTTAATTTTAGAAGAATTCTTTTGTACTTCATCGTGTTGTATTATTTTGGTGCAAATATAGTTAAATCGGTTTTTTCTAGAAAAAATGTTCGAATAATTATAAATTTAATTCCTGAAACGATTTTTTTGCTTCGTTGTAGCCGATTTCAAAAATGGTATCCATCTTAGTTTTACTAGTTTCAAACGTACTAAAATTGGCTAATTCCTTAGGTTCGATAACCCAATCGCACAAATTGAATTTTTGATAATTATAATTCGCATACAACAAATCAAAGGCTCTACTGGTGACAGATTTTATCGATTTTAAATCTTTGGATTCGATATTTTGAATTGGACTCACATAAACACCAATCAAATAATCACATCTTCCTTGTAAAATATCGGTTGGGAAATGATTCAAAATACCACCATCGCTATATAATTTCTTACTGATTTCATATGGTGATAACATTCCTGGAAAAGAGGATGAAGCTAAAATAGCATCAATAACTTTTGTTTCGGAATTAAAAATTTTCAGTTTTCCTTTAACCAAATCGGTTGCCGTGATGTAAGCTGGAATTTTTAAATCACCAATAGTGACATCACCTAAAATTTCTGCAAAATAACTTTTGAAGGATTCCGAATCAATCAATCCTGCTTTTTTGAAAGTAAAATGTTTCCAATGAAAAAAGTAAATCGACTTGAAAAATTCCAAAATTTCTTCGGGCGTTTTCCCAAAAGCAAATAATCCGCCAACTATGGCACCAGCACTTGTTCCAGCAATACAAGAAGGATGTATTCCTTGCTCGGTTAAAAATTGCAAAGCACCTGCATGTGCAATTCCTTTAGAACCGCCACCTGATAGTACGATTCCGATAGATTTTGACGCATTTTCCATGTGTAACATTTCTTACATATTATTATCAAAAATAGGATTAAATTTGCCAAATAAAGTTAAGAAGATGATAAATACTATAAAACAAGCACTAGAAAATAGTTTTTCTTATGCCGATTACAGAAAAAAAGTTACGAGTTTAATTGCTGAAGGAAAATCTACAGGTCACGAACAATCAGCCGATTTACTTCATTATTCAGAATTAAACGAAACGAGAATGCATCGTTTGGATAAAACCATTGAAGTAACTCCAGAGGTAAATGCTAAATTAGAAAATCTTGACAAAAAATACATTTGGTTGGTATTAAGCGAAGGTTGGTGTGGCGATGCCGCTCAAATCGTTCCTGTGATTCACAAAATGGCTGAAGTATCAGATAAGGTGGAATTAAAAATTGCTTTGCGTGATGATAATGATGCCTTAATGCAACACTTCTTAACGAATGGAGGAAAAGCAATTCCAAAATTAATCCTTTTAGATGCTGAAACTTTAGAAGTTGTGGCGGATTGGGGTCCAAGACCAGCAGGAGCAAAACAATTAATTTTAGATTACAAAGCCGCTCACGGAATTGTTGATGAAACCGCTAAAATAGAATTGCAAAAATGGTATTTACACGATAAAGGAATTTCGATTCAGAATGAAATCGTGGAACTGCATGAGCAAGTTTTAAGTTGATTTTTTTTGGAACACAGATTATAAAAATTTGGATAATTTTTAAAATTTCTTCAATCTATGTTCCTGATATTGAAATTTCATTGAATACTACCTATAATATTCAATTTATCAGAAGTGGAAATTCCGCCAGGGTTACAGCCTAGTTGACCTTCTGGGATTTCCATTTTTAGTTTCTCGTAATAGTCTGCCCAAACTTCAAAATACTGATTTGATTTTGGTGATTTGAATGTCATCGGAAATAAATCAAACAGTGGTTTTTTGTATGAATGCAAAAACGCATCATAAATTAATTCCGAACAATAATATTTTCCGTTATTGTACAAATATTCGTCATCATAAGGAACACCAACTTGTTGTAACGAAAAAGTGATAGCTTCAGGAATGTATTTTCGGTATTTTCTTTTTAATCTTCCTACGAACATTTCTTCTTTTGTGTAGGTTTTGAAGGTTTCGTAAGGAGTTATTTTTACTGCTTTTCCAGCAGCTTCAATTACGAAAATTGAATCATTTTTGATATACACCATGCCCAAATGACTAAAATCTTTCCCTTGATAACCTTCAGTAACCTCGTTAATTGCTTCGCAAAGAGGACCGCAATTCATCGATTGAAATAAAATATCTCCTGTTTTTAGTTTTACGTTTTGTGAAAAACCAAATTGGAATAAAAGAAATAATAGAAGGAATATTTTATTTTTCATCTTGATGCAATTGTGCAAAATCATCAGGAGTAATTGCGTTTTCAACCGAATAATCGCCAATTTTTGTTCTTCGAAGCGCTGTTAAATGTCCACCTGATTGTAATGCTAATCCAAAGTCATATGCTAACGAACGAATGTAAGTTCCTTTACTACACTTAACTCTAAAATCGATTTCAGGTAATTGAATTCTTGTGATTTCAAATTCGTAAATCGTAGTTTTTCTCGATTGAATTTCGACTTCTTCACCAGCGCGTGCGTGTTCATACAAACGTTTTCCATCTTTTTTAATGGCAGAAAAAACAGGTGGTTTCTGGTCGATTTCACCTAAAAACTGTTTTGTGGTTTCGAAAATCAATTCTTCGGTAATATGTGCTGTTGGAAAAGTAGCATTAACTTCCGTTTCTAAATCATACGATGGAGTAGTAGCTCCAACCATTATAGTTCCAGTATATTCTTTAGCTTGTGCTTGAATTTCGGTAATACTTTTGGTGAATTTTCCTGTGCAAATAATTAATAAACCTGAAGCTAATGGATCTAAAGTTCCAGCGTGACCAATTTTGAATTTTTTCGGTAAGTCGTATTTGCGTTTTAAAATGTATTTCAATTTATTCACCGCCTGAAAAGAAGACCAAGTCAAAGGTTTGTCAATTAAAAGTACTTTTCCTGCTAAAAATTCTTCGGCACTCATTATTTGTATAAATTAAAGTACGCTAATAATAGAATTCCAGCAACAATACGATACCAACCCCACGGTTTGAAACCGTATTTTTTGATGATTTCTATAAAAAACTTAATAGCTAAAACCGCTACAATAAAAGCCACAACATTTCCAATGATGAACATTTTTGTGTTTTCGGGTGTTTTTAAAATCAATTCATATCCTTTTAAACCACTCGCTTCATACGATTTTAAAAAGATAGAATAACAAGTAACCGCTAACATGGTTGGTACAGCCAAAAAGAACGAAAATTCAGCTGCTGCTTGTCGTGACAATCCTTGTTGCATACCACCAATAATACTTGCGGCACTTCGGCTGGTACCAGGCATCATGGCTAAACATTGCCAAAAACCAATAGTTACCGCTTTTTTTATGGTAATGTCTTCTTCTTTAAAGATGGTAGGATTTTTGAAAAATTTATCAACAAATAACAGAATTACTCCACCTATGATAAGTACAACAGCAATTGGTGTGGGATGTTCTAAAACCGCTTCAATTTTATCGTCAAATAACTTTCCTAAGATTAAGGCTGGAATAACGGCAAAAGCTAATTTAATAAAGAATTGAAGTTTAGAGAAATCGAAAAATTTCTTCCAATACAAAACTACAACTGCTAAAATGGCTCCAAATTGAATGGAAACTTGAAACAGTTTGGTAAATTCCTCTTTTTCAATCCCAAAATAAGAACTCGTAAAAATCATGTGTCCCGTTGAAGAAACGGGTAAGTATTCCGTAAGCCCTTCAATGATGGCAATGATGATAGCTTGTAAAATATCCATAAAGTGTTACTTCTTCGGATTTTTTAAAATCGAATAAATCGTAATTCCGAATCCAATTAAAACTACAGTTGGAGCTAAGCGGATTCTTCTAAAACTGAATAATTCATCTGCTTTAAAAACATTTGGATCGTCGCTTCCGCCACCACTCATTAAAATAAATCCAAGAGCAATAACGGCTAATCCAACTAAAAGAATTTTATAGTTTATCTTATCAAAAAGAAATTCCGGTTTGTTATTATTTTCCATTTTTATGTTTTTTTAAATCCAATGAACACTGTAAACTGAACACTGAATACTAATAAAGATCGTCTGTTTTTAAATTCAAGAAACGTTGTGTAGCAAAGAAGGTACTAATCCAAGTGATTAGAATTCCAATTCCTAAAACACCTGTAATTACTATTCCAAGTGAAACGTAATCTTTTGCAATGCCTAAACTTGGGAATATACCATCTACATAAATAGCTAAAGCGATAATTCCGATGATAGCTAATCCAGAACCAATTAATCCTAGTTTAATACTTCTCCAAATAAAAGGTTTTCTAATGAACGATTTTGTCGCTCCTACCATCTGCATGGTTTTAATGGTAAAACGATGAGAATAAATTGATAATCGCATAGAACTGTTGATTAACAACATCGCCACAACCGTTAAAATTCCGCTGATGATTAAAATCCAAAACGTGATTTTTGTTACGTTTTCGTTTACCATATCTACTAGTTCTTTATCATAGATAATTTCCGAAACCATTTCGTTTTTACGAATGTTACGCTCAATTTTCTTGATACTATCTGCATTAACGTAATCTCCTTTTAAGTGAATGTCAAATGAATTTTGAAGTGGATTGAATCCTAAAAACTCCATAAAATCTTTTCCAACGATATCCACATTGTTTTTAGCGGCGCTATCCTTGTGAACAAAAGCATATTCTTTGATGAATTTAGCGTTTTTTAATTCGGTGTCAAAAGCTCTAATAGTAGAGTCTTTTGCATCGTTATCAAAGAAAACAGTCATAGGTATGTTTTCTTTAAAATCATTAGTAATCTTTTTCGAATTAATTACAAAAAGTCCTAAAGCTCCTAATAGGAATAATACTAAAAAGATACTCAATACTACCGAAAAGTAAGAAGATATCAAACGTCGTTTGTTGTAATTTTCAAAAGATGATGCCATATAATTCTATTTAAGCCGTAAAAATAGTAAAGAAATTTTGTTTACATAGAATATAACAACAAAGTTTTAACTTTAGTATTATAAAACGTATTTTTGCACCGAAAAAAATAGTGGTCAGTCACAGTCGCAGTCATCAGTTGTTCAAATTGAGGCTAAAAACTGAGACTGAAAACTGAGACTGAAAACTAAAATAATGAAGTACTTCCATAACGAAATCGAAGCCAAATGGCAACAATATTGGGCAGAGAATCAAACTTTTGCTGCATCAAATAATTCAGACAAACCAAAATACTATGTATTAGACATGTTTCCTTATCCTTCTGGAGCAGGCTTACACGTTGGGCATCCGCTGGGTTACATAGCTTCTGATATTGTGGCAAGATATAAAAGACATCAAGGTTTTAATGTGTTGCATCCACAAGGGTACGATTCATTTGGTTTACCAGCCGAACAATATGCGATTCAAACAGGTCAACATCCTGAAAAAACAACTCGTGAGAACATTGCGCGCTACCGTGAACAATTAGATAAAATCGGATTTTCTTTTGATTGGATTAGAGAAGTGCGTACTTCAAATCCAGATTATTACAAACATACACAGTGGATTTTCATTCAATTATTTGAATCTTGGTACAACAAAAATTCAGATAAAGCAGAAAGCATTTGCACTTTAATTCAAGAATTCGAGAAAAACGGAAACGCCAATGTAAATGCGGTTTGTGATGATAATATTGTACCTTTTTCTGCTGAAGATTGGAAATCGTTTTCTTCTGAAGAACAACAAAAAATCTTATTACAATATAGATTAACCTATTTAGCGGAAACCGAAGTAAACTGGTGCCCGGCATTAGGAACAGTTTTAGCGAATGACGAAATCGTAAATGGCGTTTCAGAACGTGGCGGACATCCTGTTATTCGTAAAAAAATGACGCAATGGTCAATGCGAATCTCTGCTTACGCGGAACGTTTATTGCAAGGTTTAAACGAAATCGATTGGAGTGAATCCATCAAAGAATCACAAAGAAACTGGATTGGAAAATCAGTTGGAGCAATGGTTTCGTTTAATGTAAACAATCACGATGCTAAAATCGATGTTTTTACCACTCGCCCTGATACGATTTTCGGAGTTACATTTATGACATTAGCGCCAGAACACGAATTGGTTGCTCAAATCACTACTCCAGAACAAAAAGCAGCAGTTGAAGCTTATGTTGAAGCTACAGCAAAACGTTCGGAAAGAGAAAGAATGGCAGATGTTAAAACGATTTCAGGTGTTTTCACTGGTGCGTATGCGGAACATCCTTTTACGAAAGAACCAATTCCAGTTTGGATTGGCGATTACGTATTGGCTGGTTATGGAACAGGTGCGGTGATGGCGGTTCCATGTGGCGATGAGCGTGATTATGCTTTCGCGAATTTCTTTAAAGGAACGCACGGAATGCCAGCAATTAAAAATATTTTCAATCAAGATATTTCAGAAGCGGCTTACGGAGAAAAAGGCGGTTTCGAATTAGTAAATTCTGACTTCTTAAATGGTTTGGATTACAAATCGGGAACTAAAAAAGTCATTGAAGAATTAGAAAAAATTGGAGCAGGAAAGGCAAAAGTAAATTACCGTTTACGTGATGCGGTTTTCTCTCGCCAACGCTATTGGGGTGAACCTTTTCCAGTATATTATGTGAATGGTTTACCACAAATGATTGACAAAAAACATTTGCCAATTGTTTTGCCAGAAGTAGAAAAATATTTACCAACCGAAGATGGTCAGCCACCTTTAGGAAACGCAACGGTTTGGGCGTGGGACAGTGTTCAGTGTTCAGTGGTTAGTAATCAGTTAATAGATAATGTAACTATTTTTCCACTTGAATTAAACACGATGCCAGGTTGGGCAGGTTCTTCTTGGTATTGGATGCGTTATATGGATACGCACAACACCGAAGAATTTGCAAGCGAAGAAGCATTAAAATATTGGGAAAACGTAGATTTATACATTGGTGGAAGCGAACACGCAACCGGACATTTATTGTATTCTCGTTTTTGGAACAAATTCTTAAAAGATAGAGGTTTCGCTCCAACTGAAGAGCCATTCAAAAAATTAATCAATCAAGGAATGATTTTAGGAATGAGTGCTTTTGTTTACAGAAGTGAAGATTCAAAAACCTTATATTCAAAAGGATTGATTAAAGATAAAAATGTTCACCCAATTCACGTTGATTTATCTTGTATTAATGATATTACTAACGAATTAGACATTGAAAAATTCAAATCACATCCATTATATTCAGATTATAAAGATGCGGAATTCATTTTGGAAGGTGGAAAATACATCGTTGGTCGCGAAGTAGAAAAAATGTCGAAATCGAAATACAACGTAGTCAATCCAGATGACATTTGTAATGAATATGGCGCGGATACCTTGCGTTTGTACGAAATGTTCTTAGGGCCATTAGAGCAAGCAAAACCTTGGAACACTGCTGGAATCACAGGAGTTTCCGGTTTCTTGAAAAAATTATGGCGTTTGTATTTTGATGACAATGGTTTAAATATTACGAATGACGAACCAACAGCGGATATGTACAAATCGCTACATAAAACCATCAAAAAAGTAACGGAAGATATTGAGAATTTCTCTTTTAATACGTCGGTTTCTCAATTCATGATTTGTGTAAACGAATTACAACAATTAAAATGCAATCATAGAGCAATTTTAGAACCATTAGCGGTTTTAGTTTCTCCTTATGCGCCTCATATTGCTGAGGAATTGTGGTCTGCTCTAGGTCATGAAGGTTCCATTGCAACGGTTGCTTTTCCAAAATTTGAAGAAAAATATTTAGTAGAATCTGAAAAAGAATATCCGGTTTCTTTCAATGGAAAAATGCGTTTCACTATTAAATTGCCATTAGATTTAACGGCAGCTCAAATTGAAGAAATTGTAATGACAGACGAAAGAACACAAGCACAATTACAAGGTAGAACTCCAAATAAAGTCATTATTGTTCCGGGTAAGATTATTAATTTGGTAGGATAATTTCAATACATTTTTGTCATGCTGAAAGAATCTCACGCAAACTTTGTAGAGTCTCTTTCAGAGTAACAAACTTGTGATTAATATGAAACCGCAGATTCACTGATTTCAAATTAATCTGCGAATCTGCGGTTTTTTCTTTTAGTTTTTGTAACATTTTTCATTTTTTACGTATAATAAATAAATCAAAATGTCAACTTGTCATTTAAGATAAATTGGCTTAAATTTTGTATATAGTTTATAAAATTAAAAAGAAAAATTATGTTTGGATATTATATCATGATTGGAGCGATTGCTCTAGTAAGTTGGTTAGTAAGCTCGCGTTTGAAGAGCAAGTTTGAATACTATTCAAAAGTGTCATTACGAAACGGAATGAGTGGAGCAGAAATCGCCGAGAAAATGCTTCACGATCACGGAATTTTTGATGTAAAAGTAATTTCAACACCCGGAAGATTAACGGATCATTACAATCCTATGGATAAAACGGTAAACTTATCAGAAGCAGTTTATAATCAAAGAAATGCGGCTGCGGCTGCTGTTGCGGCTCACGAAGTGGGACATGCGGTGCAACATGCTCAGGCCTACAGTTGGTTAACGATGCGTTCTAAAATGGTGCCTGTAGTAAACATTTCGTCAAGCATGTCGCAATGGTTGATTATGGGTGGTTTGATTTTAGGTTTCGCTTCTAAATCAAGTATTGGTTTTTATGTAGCGGTTGCAGGTTTAATTTTAATGGCTATTGCAACTACCTTCAGTTTCGTTACGCTTCCAGTGGAATACGATGCAAGTAACAGAGCATTAGCTTGGTTGAAAAATAAAAACATGGTTAGCCAACAAGAATATGCAGGTGCCGAAGATTCATTAAAATGGGCAGCAAGAACTTATGTTGTTGCAGCTTTAGGAGCTTTAGCGTCTTTGTTATATTGGGCTTTCCAAATTTTAGGTT
>NZ_CALBSN010000105.1 GCF_937967675.1 uncultured Flavobacterium sp.
CTGCCCAAGTTGTTAATGCCGAGCCATTTAATTTGAATACCGCCCAGAATAAAATCACCACTGCAAAAATAGTTAACAAAGCACCGATTGGTCTTTTGTCTTCCGTTTTGGCTTTGAAATATAAACTTCCGTAGAAGAAAATTACTGGAATACAAGCAAAAATAAAGGCATCCGTGCTATCTGAACCAAAAATATATCCATGTGGATTAGCATCTGAAGTCACTCCTTTGATTAACCAACCAATAACTCCAAAAACAGCCGAAGGCACTAAGATAAACATCACAATTTTCCAGAATGGCATATCGCCTGGTTGCACTCCTTTTTTCTCGGTTTTATCTCCGTAGTGTTTCGTTCCTAAAATAAAAACGATTACACCAATAAACATTCCAACTCCAGCCGCCATGAAAGCGTACTGCCAACCTAATAAAATTTGCAAAGCAGCTCCAAAGAAGTTACAAATGAAAGCTCCCACGTTGATTCCCATATAGAAAATGTTGTAGCCTTCGTCTTTTTTGTCTTTGTATTGATCTTCAGTATAGAAATTACCTAAAAGTGTTGAAATATTAGGTTTAAAGAAACCATTACCCACGATAACTAATGTCATGGCGATATACAACATGGTAATATCATGAATTCCCATCATAAAATAACCTGCTCCCATCATAATTCCTCCGATTACGATTGATTTTTTGTAACCCCAATATCTATCAGCAACTAAGCCTCCAATAAAAGGAGTTAAGAATACCAAAGCGATAAAAGTTCCGTATAAATCGGATGCTTCTTTCTCGGTCATAGCGAATCCGGCTTCAACATCTTTAAGATATAAGGTAAAAATACCAATCATTAAATAGTAACCGAAACGCTCCCACATTTCAGATAAAAACAAGTAAGGCAATGCTTTAGGATGACTTTTCCACATAATTTATTGTATTAAAAAAAACAAACCTACAAGGGTTTCTTGTAGGTTTGAAAGATATAAAAAAAATTTTATTTTATTGCTTATTCCGTTTTAGCTTCAACATGATCGTTGTGCATTCTTTTTTCTAACCAAGAACTCAGTACGAAAAGAATGGCAGCAGCAGCACCAGACATAATGATAAACAACACAAAGAATTCATATAAATTAGTAATTTGGAATCCTAAAAATGAAGTTGCGCCACCTGTTCCATCTTCTCCACCTGGAATTAAAGCACTTAATGTTCCCGCAAATTTATTAGCCGCAGCATTTGCTAAGAACCAAGTTCCCATCATTAAAGATGATAAACGTAAAGGAGCTAATTTAGAAACCATTGATAATCCGATTGGTGATAAACATAATTCTCCAATAGTATGAATTACATATAATCCAATTAACCACCACATTGAAACTTTTTCACCTAAGCCTAAGCCTTTAACAGCAATTGCAATTACTACATATCCTAAAGCTACTAAACCAAGTCCAATTGCCATTTTCTTTGGAGAAGATGGTTCTAATTTTCTAGCATATAAGAATCCCCAAACAATCGTCATAATTGGCGCTAATGAAATAACTGCTAAAGGATTTACTGATTGAAAATAAGACGCTGGCATCTCCCATCCAAAAATGGTTCGCTCTGTTTGTCTATCTGCAAATAACGTTAATGAAGCTCCTGCTTGCTCGAAAGCACCCCAGAAGAAAATTACGAAAAACGCTAAAAGGAAAATTACCGTAATTCTTTGTGTTTCAATTTTTGTTAAACTTTTATCACTAAAAATTAAAATTGGCATTGCTACCATAGCTCCATAGATGAAATAACTAATAATATCTACATCACTTTTAAACATTTGTTTGAAGTTCAACATGAAGAAAATAATTCCAATTGAACCAATAATCATAGCAATGCTTTTAACATCTAACTTTTTAACTGGCAATCCAATTGATTTTCCTTCTTCTGAAACCAAATATTTTTTTTGACCTAAAACAAAAGCAACTAAACCAATCAACATTCCTACTCCAGCTGCTAAAAATCCCCATTTAAAATCCATAGATCCACAAACTAAAGGTGAAAAGAAAGCCCCCAAGTTAATTCCCATGTAGAAAATAGTGAAAGCACTATCTATTCTTCTGTCATTTGCTGGATATAATTGCCCTACCATTGTTGAGATATTTGGCTTGAAGAAACCATTACCAATGATAATTGCAGTTAATCCCATCCACATAAGCGAAACTCCTCCATCTGCTCCAACAGAAGCACTGAAAAACATAAAGAATTGACCAATTGCCATTAAAAGACCTCCAATCACAATACTTCTTCGGTTTCCTAAAAACTTATCGCACAAATAACCTCCTAAAAGTGGTGTTAAGTATACTAAACCTGTATAACTTCCGTAAATTTCAGAAGCATCGGCATCTTTCATTAATAATACTTTAGTCATAAACAGAATAAAGATTGCTCTCATTCCATAATAACTGAATCGCTCCCACATTTCTGTGAAGAATAAAAAGTACAGCCCTTTAGGATGTCCTGTTTTTACAGCATTTTTTTCCATATAATTTGTTTTAGTTTATTGGTTAGTTTATAATTTTTCTTTGATGAAATTCGTCATTTTAGTATACAATTGTAGGCGGGTTTTTCCACCATAAATTCCGTGGTTTTTATCTGGATAAATTGCCCAATCGAATTGTTTGTTGGCTTGCACTAAAGCCTCTACCATTTTCATTGTATTTTGAACATGAACGTTATCATCCGCTGTTCCATGAATTAATAAGAAGTTTCCTTTTAATTTACTCACGTGATTGATTGGTGAATTGTTATCATAACCGCTAGCATTTTCTTGCGGAGTTTGCATATAACGCTCTGTGTAAATACTATCATAATATCTCCAAGAAGTTACTGGAGCTACAGCAATTGCCATTTTGAATACATCAGCACCTTGGAACAAACAGTTAGACGACATGAATCCGCCATAACTCCAACCAAAAATTCCAATTCTTGAAGCGTCAACATAATTGTATTTTCCGATTACTTTAGCAGCATCAATTTGATCTTCCACTTCGTATTTTCCTAGTTCTTTATATGTACATTTCTTAAATGCAGCCCCTTTATAGCCTGTTCCTCTTCCGTCTACACATGCTACAATATAACCTTGTTGAGCCAACATCATGAACCAATAATCATCTATACTGTTCCAAGCATTATCTACTTGTTGTGAACCTGGTCCAGAATACTGATACATGAAAACTGGATATTTTTTAGTTGGATCGAAATTTTTTGGTTTAATCATCCAAGCATTTAATTGGTGTCCTTTTTCTGTAGTTAATACAAAGAATTCTTTTGAAGTTACATCGTATTTTGCTAATTTTTGTTCTACTGCTTCGTTAGAAACAATTGTTTTTACAACCGCTCCTGTTTTAGAATCATTTAAAGTGTAAGTTGGTGCTGAAGTTGCACTTGAATACGTATTAATGAAGTATTGGAAATTCGGGCTAAAAGTTGCCGAATTGGTTCCTGTTTTTGATGACAATCTTACTTTTGATTTTCCATCAACTTTGATTGCATAAACATCTCTGTTGATTGACCCATTTTCTACCGATTGATAGTAAATCATTCCTGATTTTTCATCGAATCCGTAATAATTAGTTACTTCCCATTTTCCAGAGGTAATTTGTTTTTTTAATTTACCTGTTTTATCGTAGTGATAAATATGATTGAATCCGTCTTTTTCTGATGTCCAGATGAAACTATTATCTTTCAAGAAAGTTAAGTTATCTGTAACATCAATATAAGCTGCGTCTTTTTCGTTTAAAACAATTTTTGTAGTTCCTGCATTAGCATCTACAAAATGTAAATCTAAATTATTTTGGTGACGATTCATTACTTGGACACTTAAAACCGCAGCATCATTTGTCCATTTAATTCTAGGAATATAAAAATCTTTGTAATCACCTAAGTTGATTTTTTTAGTAGTTCCCGATTTTAAATCGAAAATATGTAAAGAAACAATGGCGTTTTTCTCACCTGCTTTTGGATATTTAAAAACGGTTTGTGTTGGATATAATCCTTCGTTGTACATATCCATTGAAAATTCTGGAACTTCCGTTTCATCAAACTTGATGTAAGCAATTTTAGTTCCTGTTACATTCCAATCATACGCTTTTACGAATGCAAATTCTTCTTCATACACCCAATCCGTAATACCATTGATAATTTTATTTTTTTGTCCGTCTTGTGTAATTTGAATTTTTACACCTGAAGATAAATCGTGAACATATAAATTGTTTTCAAAAGCATACGCCACTTTAGTTCCATCAGCACTAAATGTTGGTTCTTGAATAGCATTAGCCGTAAAACTACTAACCGTTTTAGAAGGAATATCATAAATAAAATATTCTGCAGTAAAAGAATGACGGAAAATAGGGTTTGATTTAGTAGCAATTAAAATCTTTTTCTCGTTTTTATCAAAAGAATAACTATCGATTGATGTTACTTCTGGATGATTTTTAGTATCAAAAAGGGTACTTACTTTTTCTAAAGTGGCAAAATCATACAAATCAATTTGATAACTTTTTGTGCTTCTATCGAAATTTAAGACTGTATATTGATTGGTGTTCTTCATGGCGCTCAAGGCATCCATTCCTTTTGTTCTAAAGGCACCACCCCAAATTTCTTCTAAAGTAATTTTTTGTTGCGCTACAACTGATAATGAGCTCACTACAAAAAGTAAAATCGCTAAACTGTATTTTTTCATAATTTTATGTTCTTAAAAAACCTCCAATTTTAGTGATTTTTTTACAATTAATGTAATTTTTGACCCATAATTTAAAAAAAAGTATCAAAATGCTTTTTGTATCTTTGTGTTAAATTTTAAGATTTGCTATGACACAAAACGTAAAAGGTTTCTCTAAACTTTCTAAAGAAGAAAAAATAAATTGGATTACCAATACTTACTTCACTAACCCGGAAGAAGCAAAAGAAAGCATTATTAAATATTGGAATTCCGATGAAAATTTACAAAAACTACACGATGAATTCATAGAAAATACGTTGACCAACTTTTACCTTCCTTATGGAGTAGCGCCTAACTTCATTATTAATGGAAAAAGCTACACGATTCCAATGGCAATTGAAGAAAGTTCGGTTGTGGCAGCCGCTTCAAAAGCAGCAAAATTTTGGGGCGAGCGTGGCGGTTTTAAAACGACTATTATCAGTACCGAAAAAATTGGTCAGGTTCATTTTCTTTTCCATGGAAATTCAGAAAAACTAACTACTTTTTTCAATACAATAAAACCAACTTTCTTTGAGGATACACAAGAAATTACCAAAAACATGCAAAAGCGTGGTGGCGGAATTTTAAACATCGAACTTAGAGATAAAACCCATGAAATTCCAAATTATTATCAATTACATGCTACTTTTAATACCAAAGACAGCATGGGTGCGAATTTTATCAATACATGTTTAGAGCAATTTGCCAAAACGTTAGAAAATCAAGCGCAAGACTATACCGATTTTACTTCGAATGAAAAAAACATTCAAATTGTAATGAGTATTTTGAGCAATTATGTCCCAAATTGCTTAGTAAGAGTGGAAGTTTCTTGTCCAGTTGCCCAAATTTCAGATGATAAAAATATCGATGCGAATGAATTTGCTCAAAAATTTGCAACCGCAGTTCGCATTGCCGAAGTAGAACCTTATAGAGCCGTAACCCACAACAAAGGCATCATGAACGGCATCGACGCCGTAGTGCTAGCAACTGGAAACGACTTCAGAGCCGTGGAAGCAGGAATTCACGCTTATGCCAGCAAATCGGGACAATATTCAAGTTTATCGCATGTGAAAATTGAGAATGATATTTTTACTTTTTGGATGGAAATTCCGTTAGCATTAGGAACAGTTGGCGGATTAACTTCATTACATCCATTAGTGAAATTTTCAATGGAATTATTAGGAAAGCCATCGGCAGAAGAACTAATGCAAATTGTAGCAGCGGCTGGATTAGCTCAAAACTTCGCAGCGCTTCGTTCGTTAACCACAACAGGAATTCAACAAGGACATATGAAAATGCATTTGATGAACATTTTAAACCAACATCATGCTACGAAAGAAGAAAAACAAAAAGTGTTGGATTACTTTAAAGACACTACTGTTTCACATAGTTTAGTGGTAGATTATTTGGAAAAAATCAGAAGTTAATGGAAACCCAAACTTTTTACAGTAACGGAAAATTACTCATCACAGGTGAATACGTTGTTTTAGATGGCGCTAAAGCATTGGCTTTACCTACTAAATTTGGACAAAGTTTATTGGTGAAATCAGGCACAAATCAACAAATCAAATGGACGAGTTTTGATGCCGATAAAAGCATTTGGTTTGAAGGCATGATTTCGTTTGAAGAAATAAAGCAAAGAACCATCAACGATAGCAATTCTGCTGTAAAAAACACCTTGATTGAAATTTTACATCAAGCTTTTATACAAAACCCTTCATTTTTAGAAAAAGAAGGCTATGAAATTGAAACTTACTTAACTTTTCCAAGACTTTGGGGTTTAGGAACATCTTCTACTCTAATAAATAGTATTGCGGATTGGTTAGATATTGATGCGTTTGAATTGTTGCAAAAAAGTTTTGGCGGAAGCGGTTATGATATTGCTTGTGCTAAGTCGAATTCACCCCTTGTATATCATTTAGAAAACGAAAAACCGCATTTTAAACCCATTCATTTTAATCCTGAATTCAAAGACCATATTTATTTTGTGTATTTGAATCAGAAACAAAGCAGCAAACTAGCAATTGCAAATTACATGTCAAAACATCATCATGTGAATGCAGTAATTTCAAAAATCAACACTATTACATACGAAACCATTGATTGTAAAGAATTAAAAGATTTTGCTAAACAAATGGAAAAACATGAAATTATTATGAGTGATGTTTTAGAAATGGAAACCATTCAAGAAAAGTTTTTTCCTGATTTTGAAGGAGTGATTAAAAGCTTAGGAGCTTGGGGAGGCGATTTTGTAATGGTGATTTCTAAAGACAATCCTAAAGAATATTTCAAAGAAAAAGGCTATCCAGTAGTACTTTCTTACGAAGAAATGATTTTGTAAAAAAATAATTATTACATTAATTGAAAAACCTTTGAAATACATTTTAATATTAATTTTATCATTATCCCTGGCTGTAAGAAGTCAATCACTACAGATAGCTAATGGTTATTTGGAACGATCCGACTATAGACGAGCAATTCCTTGTTATGAAAAAATAATAGAAAAAGCAAAACTAGACAAAGACTTGAATTTACAGGTTGCTGCTCAAAATGCACTTGCTGATTGTTATACTGATTTAGGTGCCTATTATAAATCGAATGTTTTACTGAAAGAAAATTTAAAATTACTAAACGCTGCAAAATCAAAAAACTATAAATCATTAGCAGAAACTCATTTGCTAATAGCGCACAACTTCGATAATCTATTTTTTTTTGAAGATTATTTAAACCATTGTCACAAGTATTACTCCTTTATCAACAAAGCATATCCAAAAAAAGAAATTTATAAAGCATTATATTACGCCTATATAGGTAGGTATTACAATATCAAATTTCAGATTGATAAGGCAAATTTTTACACAGAAAATGCTTTAAAAATTTATCATAGAAACAAACAAGATGCTAATTTAATTGACGTTTACAAACTTTATAATTCTCACTGCTTTACTATTCGTAATATAAATATACCTTTTTCAATTCGATCTAAATATGTTGATTCATTACTTATATTAACGCATCAAAAGTTCACTTTTGACAATATAAAAAAATCAAAAACATTTGTTTCAGCTACAATGTTAAATTTTGATTTTGCTAATGGTTATTTATATAAAAACCTAAAAGAAGGTACCTATTTAAAGAATAAAACTTTTAAAGTTTTAAATAATTCCTTAAATATCAACAATAATCATGTAGGTTATAATTATGTTTTATCGGCTAGAATTAACATACTAAAAAACATACTCCACTTAACCTCAAAGGAATATTTAAAATCTTTAAATGAATGTAATGAAGGCATTAGAAGATTGTCAGAGAAAGACTTGCTTAACTATGGATTTTCAAGTAATAATCACCAAATTATCAATCTATTAAGACAAAAACATCTTGTGTTAGTTGAATTAAACAAGGTAAATCCTAAAAAAGAAATGCAACAAAAAATTATTGACAATTTGTTATTAATGGAAATTATATGGAATCGATATACACAGGATCAAATAAATTTAAGTACTGATTTTATGTCAATTATGTATAATGAAAATCCATATTCCTTTTTATATCAAGCATATTTAACAATGTTTGAGATTACAAAAGATAAAAAATATCTTGAAAAAATTCATGAATATGATGAAAAGAGCAAATATAATTCACTTTTGATTATTTCTTCATTGACAGCAAAACAAAAACAAGAAAAACAAATACTATATGAAAAAAGAAAAAAGATTTATTTAATTTATGATGATTATATACTTGCTAAGTATAATAAATCAAAACTACAATTTAGTATTAAAAATCAGCTTTTAAAACATATAAAACAATTAATAGTTTTTGAAAAAAAATCTGATTTAATGAAAAAATCAAAAATCGTTTCATTAACAGAACTGCAAAATAAACTCACACATAAAGATGCAATAGTTTCTTATTTAAGAGGCCAAATAAATTCAGCTAATGAATTATATGTCAAAATTATCACAAAAAAACATGTTATAATTACAAATTTAAATTCAGAAGCAAATACTATAGAATCAGATTATAAAAACAAAATTGATTCACTTGTATTTTTTTTACAAAATCAAAAAACAAATGAATTCAAAAAAAATAGTTATCAAATTTACAAGAATATATTTTATAAAATTGAAAAACTTCTTCCTAAGGGAATCGAACATATTGAGATAATTCCAAATGCTGAGTTAAGTAATTTGCCTTTTGAAATGTTATTAAATGCTGATTCAAAGATTAATGATTTTAGAAAACTACCATATCTTATACATAAATACAACTTTAGTTATTCTTTGTCGTCTTCTATCACAAAACTAAACAATACTAAACAAGGAAAATCATTTGAAAAAATGACTTTTTTTTCGCCTTCTTTTGAAGAACAAAAATTAACCCAACTGCAATTATCAAAAGACAAGGGAAAATCAATAGCAAATAAATTTAATGCATCATTTTTTGGTAATAAAAAAGCAAATCTAAAAGCATTTAAAAACGCATTACAAGAAAATAAAATTATTTCTGTTTTTTCTCACGGACAATCATTTAATGATTTTGAAAACAATAATAAAGGAATTTATTTTTCAGATGGTTTTTTAAGCCTTAGTGAAATTTACAATCTTAAATCCAATTGTAACTTTCTTCTTTTAGGCGCTTGTGAAACTGGTTTAGGCGGAAAAGATAATGGAGAAGGCAATATCAATTTAGCTAGAGCTTTTTCAAGTATTGGAGTAAAAAGTATGTTATTAGCTTCTTGGAAAATTGACGAAGAAAGTACAATTAAAATTACTGAAACCTTTTTAAAATATCTACAAGATGGTTATTCTAAATCAGAGGCGTTACAAAAAGCTAAACTTGAGTTTTTAAACACTGCAAACCCTCGAAATGCAAATCCGTTTTATTGGGCAGGATTAAATATTATTGGAAACAATGAAAACATAAAACCAAAACCTACTCAAAGTTATTTCTGGTGGCTCTTATTAATTTTTCCTATTTCTGGAGCAATTTGGTATTATAAAAAAAGGCAGCTTAATTAAAAACTTCTTTTAATATTGTGGCTGCATCTGAATTAAAAGGACTTTCTGAATTTGCTACTTTTTCAAATAGTTGCTTAGCTTCTTTTTTATTTCCCTGTTTTAATAATGAAAATCCTAAACGGAATTCTGCATCGAAATTAAAAATACTTTGTTTGTTCGCTTCAATTTTTTTAAAATTTTTGGTAGCAACTTCAAAATTATGCAAGTCATAAGCTATAACTGCTTGATAATAAATAACAGTATCATTGTTTGTTTTTACCTTACTAATTTCTTCTGAAAATGTATATGCTTTTTCTAACTCGTTTGACTTATAAAATTGCATTAATTTATTCCAATCATTTTCAGTAGTACTCATTAAATTAGGAAGTCCTGATTCTTTAACAAAATAATTATCAATTGATTTTGAAGTGTTCAATAAAAAATATCCAGCTACAGCAACAAAAGGGATAACTACAGCTGCGTATTTTGAGTATATTGTTGTTCTTTTATTTGTTTGTTTTGTTCTAATAGCAATTGCTTCAATTCTATTTTCTGTTTTAGAAAAAACTTTTTTGAGGACTGTGTAGTCCCAATTGTTTTCTTCTAAAAGCATTTTTGCCCCTAATAGGGCTTCATCTGTGGGTGCACTATTTTTTAATTGTTCCAAAATACGCAGACGCTCCTTTGCGTCAAAATCATCTTCTAATGATTGCAACAAGAGTGCTAAATCTATATTTTGGTTATGATTATTCATTATTTAATTTAAACGATTCAAATATATTTTATTCCCAAAAGTACACTATTTTGAGTACTTATTCCATAAACAACCCCCATAATTCCTTTACTTTTTTTCTTGCCATTGAAAGTATATTTGAAATTGTTTTTTCGGATAGTTGTAATTGTTCTGCTATTTCTTCATTTGAAAACCCTTGAATGTTCATTGCTAAGACTGTCTTTTCTTTTTGGGGTAAACAATCTAATAAGAGTTTGAAATTTTCTTCTGTTATGGTTTCAGAAACGGAATTAAAACTCGTTACTGGGAGAAGTTTTTTAATTCCCTGAGCAATTCTATTTCGATTATTTTTAGTTTTAATGACATCTAAGCATCTATTTTTTACCATTATAATGAGTAATGCTTTTATGTCAATTTCCTCCTCAATGAATTTTTGTTTTCTTTTTTCAATTGGCATTTTAAACAACTTCTCAAAACAATCAGCAACCACATCTTCCGCTTCTTGTTGTGATTGTACATACCGATAAGCAATCAAATACAATTTAGGTAAAAAAGTATGATATAAATGCCCTAAAGCAAGATTATCACCCTTGCAAAATTGTTGTAGCGTTATTGTTGATATGTGAAGTGGATTCTTCAAAAAATATTGATTAAAGCTTAAAATGGATGCAAATATAAATTTTCAAAAAGAATTTCGGGAAGATTTACTTAGCTAATCGTTACAAAAATGTATTCTTTTTTAAAGAAAAAACACTGAGCGCAAGGAGGTTGCGATGAATGGTTTTATAATTGCATAGTAAATATGGATATACGCATTTTTATACGATTACACGAATTGATACAAACAAAACAGACAGGAAATCTTAAACAATTAGCAAAAAAATTAGAAATTTCTGAACGGAGTGTTAATTATTACATTGCTTTCATGCGAAATGAATTAAAGGCTCCAATAATTTATGACAGAAAATTAGAAACGTATTTGTATGAAACGGAGTGTAAGCTTTGCTTTACAAACGAATAAGTGTTTAAAACAATATAAATTAGGCGGTACCGAAAAGCTAAAAGAGTAGGAAAAACTAAAATTAGAAATTTATGGAATGTGAATGTTTAATTGAAATGATTGGTTTTATTGTAACTATTGCAGGATTTATAATTACAATAATAACACTAAAAAAAGGACAAAATGATTTACGTATTTCAAATGTCTTGAAATTAAAAGAAATCTTTAATGAATATTTAGATATTCATTCTAAACTATCTCCAAATGGAGAATGGAATAATCCAAATTTCAATTTTAATAATATTAGTAGTAAGGAGTTTTCTAAATTCAATGATTATGCAGGTATTTTTGAAGCGGTTAAATTAATGCTTGAAAATGGTTCATTAAAACAACCAGAATTTAAAACTTTCTTTCTATATCGTTTGAGCAATATAGCAACTTGTAAGGCAGCTATGGAAAATATCTATGAAAACATAGACAACTGGACAAACTTAATAGACTTAATGAACCAATTTAATTTAATTAATGAACACAATAATTAATTTACAAAATCATGAATAAACTTTTGTTTACTATCCTATTTCTTCTACTTACTTTCAATTTCTACGCTCAAACCAACGATTCTGAGTTGAGTGATGAATATAAAGAAGGAGCCTTTCAAGGAGCCGAAGAAACAAATGGACACAATCCAATGGTTGATAAAATAACACCAAATGATGTTGGTAAAACCGTGATTATTGAACACCTTGAAATAATGACACGTGATATTGGAAAGTTGAATTGGGAAGATGCAAAAACCGCATGTGCGAATCTAGGAAAAGGATGGAGATTACCTACAATGAATGACTTAAAACTTCTTTACTTGAATAGAGCAAAAATTGGAAATTTTGCCGAGGGTAAATGCTATTGGTCATCGGATAATCTATATGAAAAAGCATATTTCAGATATTTCAACAATCTATATCTAAACGCTATGGATACCGAAAAAACTTGGGAATTATATGTAAGACCAGTTAGAACTTTTGTTAAAAATTAAATTTATCTGTATGAAAAAAATAACATTATCATTTTTATTAGTCCTTTTAACTTCAATGAGTTTTGCTCAAGTTAAAAAAAATCCAAACCTAAAACTTTATACCAAATACGAATGTTCGGCTTTGGATGATTTTTTAAACACTAATGATTATTTGAGTTGTGATAAATCAAGTCAATACCGATTTTACTCTTTTAACATTACAGACACTAAAATTGTTGTATCCGAACTTAATAAAATGCAACAAGTTTTGTCAAAAAATGAGTGCGAGGATTTAATACTTGAAAAAAGAAAAGATTATGATGTTTATACTAGAGATAACGATACTAGAGAAGGAGAATTTGGTTTTCAACAATATTATATTTCAAAAGACAAAAAGAAAATAATTAATGTTTTCCATGGTCAATACGGAGCAGTTTATCAAACCTTTTACATATTAAATAAATAAAACCTAAACAATTATGAAAAAACAATTAGTAGTAGCATCATTAATAATGCTAGGTATTTTTACAATCTCTTGCGGAGGTAAAAATGGAGAAACAAAATCAGAAGCTAAAACAGAAGAAGTTGCAGATTGTCCTTGCAATACTTTGATAGACACAACTGGGTTCTTAAAGGATAAAAATTACACTGGAACTTGCGCTGATAAAGATCAAAATGACACTATAATTCTCAAAAAAGAATATAAAAATGGCTATTTAATTAGTAAAATGACCAAGGAAAAAGTTAAAGGTAAATATTATACCACTCAAGAAATGACTTTCGATGATGAAAAAGAATTTAACGGATATAACATTGAGATAAGTGAAATATATAAAAGTAATGGTCAAAAATATTCTGGACATTATAAAAGGTACAAGGATGGTCAACTTATTGATGATTATGGCGTTATTTGCGATAAAATGTTGTTAGATCAAAGTAAATTTTCTATTAGAGTTTGTTGGTATACAAAAAATGGAAAACTGATTGAGTATAATGAAGATAATTTGAATGAAGAGTCTAGACCAAAGTGTATGCCTGATTCAGAACCACACGGTAGTTATGGAAATGGTGTAAATAGTCTTTGGTGGGAATTAGAAAATTTAGACATTACTACATTCGACAATGTTGTTGAAGGATTACAAAAAGAATTACCACATTTTTTCTTTGCTAAATAATTAATATCAAAATTATGTATAAGCATATTATATCATATCGTCATTACCTAGATTTATCTCAAAATTCTAGTATTTCACCAGTAAAAAAACTTGAAATCATTACTGATGAAAAAATTTATATGGATGGACCGGGTGTTTGGAAAACAAAAGCTAGAAATTTTATAAGTAGTAACACGGGAATTAATCCTTCACAAGTTTTGGATGATAGTTGTTTTACTATATATATAAAAGGTTCAGTATCTGATTCAGAAAATAAGTCAAAAAAAAATAGTTCTAAAAAAGAAAAGTCAATTTTCGTTCCACTTTGGGCGCTTCCATTCAAGCTTTTATGGAAACTTATTAAATTAATTTTCTTTTTTTGGATGAGATAAAATTTGATTTTTTTTAAATATTATGTTGTCTTTTGGACAACCTTTTTTTATATATAGAAAATGAGGATTAAATGTAAAATCGATAAAAGAGGTTAAACAATTCAACCTCAACAACTCCTTAAAATCTTTACAGATTGTGATACTTAAAAAACTACTAAATAACTTCGAGAATGGCAGATCTATCAGAGAATTATTTAAGAATTTAGAAATTAAACCTATACATAACATTAAAACAAAAATAAAATGAGAACATCAAAATCAATAATAATATTTTTATCATTAGTTTCATTTCTTAGTTGTTCAACTCAATCTGATGATGATGGAAATTCAACCACCGCCGTTGTTCCTATTGCACCATCAAATTTAACAGGAACTGTTGCCTCATCCACACAAATAAATCTTTCTTGGAGTGATAATTCCACCAATGAATCTGGTTTTAAAATTGAACGTAAAACAGGCTCGAATACCTATGCTGTGATAGGAACTACAACAGCTGATATTACAAATTATAGTGATACAGGACTATTGCCAAGTACAACATATACTTATCGGGTGTACTCTTACAACTCAGTTGGAAAATCTCTAACATATTCAAATGATTTTTCACTCAATACTACTAGTGGTACTAGTACAGCGGTTCTTCCTACCATAACTATGCCTTCAACATCTTCAATTACTAATGTATCAGCTGTTTCTGGAGGAAATGTTACAAGTGATGGTGGCGCTCCTATAATAGCAAGAGGAGTTTGTTGGAACGTATCTGGTTCTAATGGTCCTCCTACAATTGCATTGTCAACAAAAACAACAGATGGTACCGGCGTAGGAAATTTTACAAGTTTAGTTACAGGACTTAATCCAAATACTAGTTATAATATAAGAGCTTATGCTACTAATAGTATAGGAACAGCTTATTCAGAATCATATTATGGTTTTATGACTCTACAAGAACCTCCCGTAGTTTCTGGTCCTGTTATTTATGACATAGATAATAATTCATACCAAAGTGTTAAAGTATGTGACCAGACTTTTACAATTAAAAATCTTAATGTATCAAAATACAGTGATGGTACTCCAATACCACAAGTTACAGATGATACCCAATGGGCTAACCTTACGACAGGAGCATGGTGCTATTACATCAATAGTAACGGTATATATGAAAAGATGTACAATTGGTATGCTGTTGCAGGCATATATGATGCTGCCTCATTGGCAAACCCTGCTCTTCGTAAAAAACTAGCTCCAGCAGGGTGGCATATTCCTAGCATTGCAGAATGGACAGACTTAGCCAATTGTTTATATGGAGTAGATGTAGCTGGGGGAAAAATGAAATCCATTGGAACTGTATGGAATGGCACAAATGTTGCAGCGACTAATTCATCAAATTTTAATGGTTTACCTGGTGGTGTCCGCGATTATAGTGGTTGGTTCTATAATGCGAGAGTTTCTGGTTTCTGGTGGAGTTCAAATGAGAACTCTGGTATTCTTTTGAGAATAGATAGTGGTAGTGTTGACATCATGAATACTCTTAATAAAAAAATGGGGGGGTATGTGCGTTGTTTTAAAGATTAAAAATAGTAACTTGAAAAGGTTTAGTGGTACTATACAATAAACTGTGTAAGTAGAAAAATAATGGGGTTTTAAAACCCCATTATTTTTTTGTTTAATTTTAAATTTTATACAGTCTTATGAATTAATGGAGTGGAAGATGTTAAAGTAAAAAGAATAAATTAAAAATTACGAAAATATAAATAAATCAATAGTTACTTAGTTAAAAAGGATTGTCTTATAGACAATCCTTTTTATATGTACAATATGACGATTAATCTTAAACATAACAAAAAGGGGAAAACAATTCAACCTCAACAACTCCTTAAAATCTTTACAGATTGTGATACTTAAAAAACTACTAAATAACTTCGAGAATGATACTATTGAAAATGATTTGGTAAATAATTTGGTGGTTGTCTATTATTTTTATGTTTAAATGGTGTCCTTATATTTTCTATTGACGTATATGATATTATATACCAATCGCTAAAATCGTTTGTTAGGAATAAAAAAAATGATGATGTTTTGAACAAAAAATTAAACTGAAAAGTCCCGTAATTTGGGACTTTTCTTTCTTAATAAATTAAACATTTCAACTAAATTTGATGTATTCTGAGATTGATTATTTACAATTTTTTTCGATTTTTTTATTAAAAAGTGCAATATAGCTTTGCAAAAGCAATCAGAAACACACCTCTACTACTTACAAATTATAATATAGAACGGAAGCCATGGCTTCCGTTCTATATTTCAATATATATTTTTTGTTTTGTATTTTTAAAATACCTCAGAAACTACAAAAAAATAAATTCATTCTCAAAGTATTATAACTCATTTTTTAAAGAGTTAAATAATCTTGATATGATTATACTTGTAATTAAATAGGCATGTTAACATGATTTATAACCAAAGAGAGGCTAATCCAAACTTTGAATTACAACAAATATTTTTGCTAAATAAATCGTTCATAGTAAATCGTAATTGATTTATTATTTGGTTAGCCACTTATAATTCTTTAAGTAAAATTGTTTATTCAGTGTAAGCATGTATTGTGAAACTTTATTTCTTCCAAAATTTATTAAATTTATTTTTGAAGAAGTAATTTTTCAATTTCATATTCTAAATGTTAATTTTTAGATGACTTCATTAAATTTCTAATTATACATGAAAAATGTATTTTACTATTTTTGAGAGAATGTATTTTTTATAGGTAAAAAACACCTTGAAAACACCCTAAAACAAAAAACCCTTGAAAATCAAAGGATTATCAAGGGTTTAAGTGGTACCTCCAGGAATCGAACCAGGGACACATGGATTTTCAGTCCATTGCTCTACCAACTGAGCTAAGGTACCTTTACAATTTTAAGCAGTACTGCTTGTTGATTGCGGGTGCAAATATAGAACCATTTTTATATTTTCCAAAACAAATATTAAAAAAAATGAATTTGTATATTTGCACCTCCAAAAACATAACCATGCTTTTAACCATCGATGTTGGAAACACAAGAATTAAAGTCGCTGTATTTGAACACAATAAGCAACTCGATTTTTTTATTTTCGAGACAACAGAAGCTTTAAAAAATTTTAAAAATATTTTTAAAAAATATTCTCATCTTCAAAAAATCACGCTTTCTTCGGTAGGAAAACTTGATGAAGAGGTGTTGGATTACATCAAAAGTCAGTTTCCAACGGAAATAATTTCACATCATTCGAGATTTCCATTCAAGAATTTATACAGCACTCCTGAAACATTAGGAATAGACCGAATGGTTTTAGCAGCAGGAGCCACTTTGCAATTTCCAAGTCAAAATCGATTAATTATTGATGCTGGAACTTGTATTACCTATGATTATGTGAATTCAAATAATGAATATTTAGGCGGTGCTATTTCTCCAGGGATTAGTATCCGTTATAAAAGTTTAAACGATTATACCTCAAAATTACCACTTTTATCCATAAGTGAAGACTTTAAAATTATTGGAGATAGTACAAAAAGCGCCATTCATAGCGGTATAATTAATGGTGTAATCTTTGAAATTGAGGGCTTTATTTCCCAATATTCTCTTAAAAATCAAGATTTAACAATAATTTTAACAGGAGGAGACGCAGAATTTTTGGCTAAAAGATTAAAAAACACCATATTTGCCAATTCAAATTTCTTACTAGAAAGTTTGAATCTATTATCACTATACACATATCAAAAATGATTAAAAAACTTATTGTATTAGCTAGTATACTTTTATCACTAACTTCTTGGGCACAAGACAATACTGCTTCACCATATTCTTATTTCGGATTAGGCGAAGTAAAATTTAAAGGAACTGAAGAAGCCAAAGCAATGGGAGGAATAAGTATTGTTGCAGATAGCACCCAACTTAATTTAATAAATCCTGCTTATTATTCTAAATTAAGATATACAACTTTTGCTATTGGTGGTACTAACTCTTTTACAAATTTTTACACAAATAATGAATCTGACAAATCACAAAGAACAAGTTTAGATTACTTATTAGTTGCAATTCCAAAACAAAAATTTGGAGTAATTGTAGGATTAATGCCTTTTTCAACCGTTGGATTCAAACTTAAAAGTAGCGAAATCAATAGTATAGACCAAACTTTAAGAGAGAAAAAATTTCTTGGTAACGGTAATATAAATAGAGTATTATTTGGTACATCTTATAAAATAAACTCTAAGTTTAGCGTTGGTTTTGACATTAATTACAACTTTGGAAAAATCAAAACCGAGACAGTAGAATTTGTTGAAGACCCTGTTATTCAGCTTGGTTCTAGAGAAAGAAATACATCAATTGTAAAAGGATTTTCTTCCAGTTTTGGAGTTACCTATGAAGGAAAAATCAACAACAAATTAACACTATACTCTTCATTAACTTTTAGTCCAGAAAGCAAGTTATACTCTGAAAACACTAGAAACATTGCTACTATTGTATATGGTTCTTCAGGTAATGAATTGATAGATGAAGAACAAGATGTTGATGTACAAAATAACTATATTGCAATTCCTACAAAATTAAGTATTGGTTCTGGTATTGGAGTAAAAAACAAATGGCTTATTGCTACCGAAATCACACTTCAACAAACTAGCAAACTAGAAAACAGATTCAAAGACGAATTAAATGGAGATTTTAAAAACGCAACAAAAATTGCGCTAGGTGGATTCTTTATTCCAAAATATAATTCTTTTTCTAGCTATTTCAGCAGAATCACCTATAGAGCCGGTTTACGATATGAAAATACTGGATTAGTGTTAAAAAATGAAAGCATAAACGATTATGGCATGACTTTTGGACTAGGACTACCAGTTGGTTTATCTAAAATAAACATTGGATTTGAATTAGGTAAAAAAGGAACAACAACTCAAAATTTAATTCAAGAAAATTATTTTAATTTAAATATCGGATTATCATTGAGTGATTTGTGGTTTAGAAAGAGAGAAATTAATTAATATTTATAACAACCAAAATGAAAAAGAGTTTAACTTTACTATTTATAGCAACAGCTAGTTTTTTTTCCCAAGCTCAAAACACTGAAGCTTGTACTGAAGCTATTAGCTTAATGACAACTTCTGTTAAAGCTAAAGATGTAAATAGCTATGATTACCTAACAACTTTAAGAAAAGATTGCCCCACTTTTCACAAAAGCATTTATACTTATGGAGAATTGGCAATAAAACTAAAAATTGAAAAAGCTACTACCCCACAAGAAAAAGAAAAATATGTTCGTGATTTATTAAAATTATACGATGAGCACGATCAATATTTTCCTGGAAATGGAGCTGGAAATAAAATGAAAAAAGGATTGGCTTTGTTTGACAATAAAATTGGAACAACAGATGAAGTATATAATTTGTTAGATGTTGCTTTTAAAACAGATTACGCCAACTTTAAATATGCTAAAGCCATGTATGTTTACTTCGAAATTTTAGTAAACAAACATAAAGCTAATAGTGGTATTGAATTGCAACAAGTTTTTGACAAATACGACGATTTAACAAAAAAACTTGAAGAAGAAGAAAAGGAATTAACTGATGAAAAAGACGCACTTTTAAGCAAAGAAGAATCTGGTCAAACTTTAACAGATAAAGAAACTGCAAGAAAAAATAGATTAGAGAATAATTTAGAAATTTTTGAAGGAGTAAGAAATGACATGGATAATATTATTCTTGAGTTATCAACTTGTGCTAAATTAATACCATTCTATCAAAAAGGATTTGAACAAAACAAAACAAATGAAGAATGGTTAAAAAGAGCAACAAATCGTTTAGATGCTAAAGGATGTGATTCTGACCCACTGTTTTCAAAAATGTCAGAGGCGTTGTATAAATTAAACCCAAGTGCCGAAGCTGCTGAAAAATTAGGTGTTGTAGAATATCAAAGAAAAAATACAGCTAAAGCGATGGAATATTTTAATCAAGCTGCAAGTTTACATACCGATAACACTAAAAAAGCAAATTTATATTATAAAATCGCAACCTTGTATAGTAGATCTAACAAAGCTCAAGCACGTAACTATGCAAGAAAAGCTTTAGAAGTAAAACCATCATTCGGAAAATCTTATCTATTAATTGCTTCTTTATACGGAAGTAGCATTAACGATTGTGGTAATGATCAATTTGAAAAAAGAGCGGTTTACTGGTTAGCTGCACAATATTGCGACAAAGCCGCTTCTGTTGATTCAACTTTGAGAAGTAAAGCAAGTGGCGACGCTGCTAAATATAGAGCTGCAGCACCTTCAAAAACAGAAATATTCCAATCTGGAAAAGGAGGACAACGAATTGCTTTCAATTGTTGGATTGGAGAAAGTATATTAGTTCCAAGTTTATAAAATGAAAATACATTTTAAGAATAATCTTTTAAACATGGTCACGATTTTTGTCGTGACTATGTTTTTTTCATGCGAAAGCGACATCAATAAAGTTCAAAAACTTAGTAAAACATCTTTTATCCCTTCAGGTGAAGCTGATACTATTAACTTAAAATATACAGATTCTGGACAAATTAAATCAATACTAAAAAGTCCTAAAATGTTAGATTATGGCAATATAATCAATCCTTTCACAGAATTTCCAAAAGGTATTAATGTTACACTTTTTGATAACAAAGGAAATATCACAACCATTGTAGCAGATTATGCCATATCATACAAAAAAACCAGCATAATAGACCTACAGGGAAATGTAAAAATTAGTTCAGATACTGGTAAAAGATTAGAAACGTCACAACTGTACTTTGACCAAAAAAATGAATGGTTTTTTACCGAAAAACACTTTAAATATACTGATGAAGCTGGCGGTTATTTAGAAGGCCCTGGAGTTGATTTTAGTAAAGATTTCAAAATTTTTAACATGCAACAAAGTAGTGGTGAAGTAAACACTATTGATCAATAATTGTTTTACATTTTACTTTTCATTACATTTGATAAAAATAAAATATTATGACTTATTTAAAATTTATACAATATATTTATTTAATTTTCGCAGGGTTCTTTTTTTATGATGCTTTTAAAAAATACACAGAAGGAAGACCTTTTAATGATATTCTATTAAGTATTATTATTGCTATAGTGGCTATAGGAATGTTCTTTTTTAGAAGACATTTTCAAAACAAATATCAAAACAGAAAATAGCTAAATGGAAATTGCTATTATTGTAATTTGTTTATTGCTTTCAGCGTTCTTTTCAGGAATGGAAATTGCTTATGTTTCTTCAAACAAAGTATATTTATCTATCGAAAAGAGACAACAAAACTTTAATGCATCTATTTTAAACAAACTTACCGAGAAACCATCTCAGTTTATTACCTCAATGCTCGTTGGAAACAATGTAGTATTGGTGATATATGGGATTTACTCAGGTGATTTAATCATTGATTGGCTAAATAATTATTTTAAACTAACTGCATTCGTTGGATTACTTCTACAAACTTTAATATCAACTGCGATAATTTTATTAACCGCAGAATTCCTTCCCAAAGTTTTTTTTCAAATTTATGCCAACTCGTTTATAAAATTCTTTGCCGTTCCTTCTTATTTTTTCTATCAACTATTTTTTTGGCCAACAAAATTTATCATTTGGATATCAGATACTATTTTAAAGAAATTTTTTAAAACTCCAGGAGATCAAGTACAAAATTACTTTAGCAAAGTTGAACTTGGAAACTACATCTCTGAACAAATGAACAATGTATCTCAAGAAAATGAAATTGATTCTGAAATTCAAATATTTCAAAATGCATTAGAATTTTCTGATTTAAAGGCAAGAGATATTATGACACCAAGAACAGAAATTAGTGGTATTGACATATTAGATTCAGTCATAGAGCTAAGAGAAACTTTCATAAAAACAGGTTATTCTAAATTACTTATTTACCAAAATTCAATAGATGATATTTTAGGTTATGTCCACTCATTTGAATTGTTCAAAAAACCAAAAACCATCAAAAGTATCTTAATCCCAGTTGAATATATTCCAGAAACTATTTACATAAAAGATGCTTTAGATTTATTAACAAAAAAAAGAAAAAGCATAGCTGTAGTGTTAGATGAATATGGTGGTACTTCTGGAATTATTACTATTGAAGATATCATAGAGCAACTATTTGGTGAAATTGAAGACGAACATGATTTAGATGAAGAATTAATTGACGAATCATTAGATGACAACAGCTATTTGTTCTCGGCAAGACTTGATGTAGAATATTTAAATGAGAAATACAACTTAGAAATTCCTGAATCTGATTCCTATTCAACTTTGGGAGGTTTTATTGTGAATTACACAAAAGAAATTCCAATCAATGATGAAAAAATAAACATCGAAAATTTTGAAATAATCATTCATTCAGCAAGTAATAAAAAAATTGAATTGGTTCGTTTATCTGTAAAAGAAGAAAAAAGATAAAAAATCTTTCGAATTTTCGAGTAAAATATGAGTTTACTATTTTATTATTAAATAGATAATTGTATTTTCGCCCTCTGAAAAAAATTAAACACAAATAAAAATGGCAGTTTTATCTAAAATTAGACAACGTTCATTCTTCTTAATTATTATCATTGCTTTAGCATTATTCTCATTTGTTTTAGCGGATGTAATTCAAAGCGGAACTTTCAATTCTAGTACAAACAATGTTGGTTCTGTGAACGGAACAGATATTGAAGCTCAAGAATTTATGCAAAATGTTTCAATGATTGAAAAGCAAGGACAAGGAACTACTTCAACACAAGCAATGAATAGCGCTTGGGAACAAGAAGTTAGAAAAATCATCCTTTCAAGTGAATTTGAGAAATTAGGATTAAAAATTGGAAACGAACAATTAATTAATGTTATCAAGCAAAATCCAAATTTAGCTCAAAATCCACAATTCTTAAATGCAGCTGGACAGTTTGATGAAAATAAATTCAAAGAATTTTTAAAAGGAATTAAAAATGCTCCTGATCAATCACAATGGTTAGAATGGAAAGAATTTGAAAAAAACATTGAGAGATTTGCTGTTGAGCAAATGTATAACACCATGATTAAGTCTGGAGTATATACCACAAAAGCAGAAGGTAAATTTCAATACAAAACTGAAAATGACAAAGCTGACTTTGAATATGTTTCAGTAGCATTTTCAACAGTAAACGATGATCAAGTTAAAGTAACTGATGCTGAGATTATTGATTTCATGAAGAAATCTCCAAAAAAATACAAATCAGATAATACAACAAGCATTGATTTCGTTTTAGTAGAAAACAAACCATCAAAAGAAGACGAACAAGCAATGTTATCTTCAATAGGTGATGTTAAAGTAAAATTCGATTCTGTTGCCAATGTTGGTGAATTCGTTAATGCAAATTCAGATATTAAATTTGATTCAACTTATTTAGCTAAAAAAGATTTACCACTTGACTACCAAGAGCAATTATTTAACTTGCCTGTTGGTGGTGTTTTTGGTCCATATGTTTTCAATGGACACCAATGTATTTCTAGAATGATCGCTAAAAAAGGAAATGCAAGCGCTAAAGCTAGTCACATTTTATTAGCTTACAAAGGAGCACCTCAATCTACTGCAACTAGAACTAAAGAAGAAGCTCAAGCTTTAGCAAATGACTTATTAGCCCAAGCAAAAGCAAATCCTGGAAACTTCGCAATGTTAGCTATGACAAATTCTGACGACCCAGGATCTAAAAACAATGGAGGTGAATATGACAACATTATGCCTGGTCAAATGGTACCAAAATTTAATGATTTTGTATTTAACAATCCTGTTGGCATGATTGGAGTTGTTGAAACGGAGTATGGATTTCATGTTATTAAAGTTTTAGACAAGTATGGAGCTGTGCTTATGGGAACGGTTGCTCAAAAAATACAACCTTCTGAAGCAACAATAGATGCAATTTACACAAAAGCAAGTCAACTTGAGGCTGATGCAAACGAAAATAAAGATTTCGCCGCTGTAGCTAAAAAAGCTGGGTTAGAAGTAGTTCCAGCAACTAACTTAAAAGGATTTGACGAATATGTTCAAGGAGTTGGTTCTCAAAGAGAAATTGTAAGATGGTCATTCAACAAAGATACTGAAATAGGAGATGTTAGACGTTTTGATGTTCCTCAAGGTTTTGTTATTGCAAAATTAAAAGACAGAAACGAAACAGGTTTATTACCAATTGATGTTGCTAGACAATCTGTTGAACCGCTTATTAAAAATCAGAAAAAAGCTGAAATTATCAAGAAAAAAATGAATGGAAATTCATTAGAGGCAGTTGCAAAAGCTTCTGGTGCTTCAATACAAACTGCTACTGGCATTTCTTTGAAAACACCTGTACTTCCAAATATGGGTAATGAACCTAAAGTTGTTGGAAAAGCATTTGGTTTAGCTGCAGGAAAAACTTCTGAAATTATCGAAGGTAATTCAGGTATGTTTATGGTAAGAGCTAAAACCGTAACTAAAGCTCCAGAGGTTCCAAGTTATGCTACTTACATTACACAAGACAGAAGTCAAAATCAATCATATGCTATCTCTAAAGCTTATATTGCTTTAAAAGATAAAGCAGAGATTAAAGATAATAGAGCTAACTTCTAAGAAGAATTTAATATAATAAAAAAGGCTATCCGAAAATCGTGATAGCCTTTTTTTTATTTAATTTGTTTTATAACATAGGTCACAATACCCCAAATTATAAATTCGTTATGTGGTTCTATTTGAATGGGAGCATAATTTGGATTTTCGGGCATTAAAAAAATAGCTTCATCAGTTTTCTTGATTCGTTTTACTGTAAACTCACCGTCTATAAAACAAACTGCTACAGCATTATTTCTTGGCTCAAGACTTCTATCAATTACTAAAATATCGCCATCATCAATTCCTGCTCCTATCATGGAGTTTCCACTTGCCTTGGCATAAAAGGTTGCTTCTTTGTTCTTAATCAATAAATGATCTAAACTTACTTTTGATTCTTCAAAATCAGCTGCAGGCGAAGGAAATCCCGCTTTAATTTCACTCGAAATAAATGAGGTTTCAATCGGATTTTCAAAATCAGGGACGAAAAAAGTTATTTTGGAATTTACTTGCATTTTACTTCTAGTAATTCGTTAAAATTCGTAGTATATCGATTGGATAAATGATTCTGTTTCATTTTCCAAGTACGTTTTAAATCTTGTGACGCTAATCTAAGTTTACGTTCACCTGTTTTCGCTTGAACAGCATCCATAACCTCCATGAGTTTTTGGTATTTGGGATTCTCCTCATCAAAAAGTTTAAATTGGCGTTGCAAAGAAGGCACAATCTCTGAAACTATAACACCTGCTTTTTTGTAAGCGGTTCCTTCTTGATATAAATCTTTCAACATCATAATAGCGGTTTGACTAATTGAAAAAGAAGTATTGGAAGGAAAAGATAAAGTTTGCATGCGATAAAAACTATACTTTTCACCATTAGCGTTAAATGGATCTTTTCGCAAATACAAAGTAACCGCATTGCAACAGGAATTTTGTTTACGCAATTTCTCGGAACAAACACTGGCAAAAGTTACTACTCGCTCTTTGAGTTCATTAAAATCAGTAATATCTTTCTCGAAACTTCTCGTTACAGCGATATTTTTCTTTACCTTAGGTTCTTCCATTTCTAATACAGATTTCCCTTCTAATTCATACTTCAAACGCATGCCTACTACTCCCATTTCTTTGCGAATAAAAGCTTCGTTATGCGGAAGTGTAAAATCATAAGCCGTATTAATGTTTTTTGCTTGCATTTTTTTGGTTAAACGAAAACCAATGCCCCAAACATTTTCAATTTTAGTCCACTTTAAGGCTTTGATTCGTTTTTCCTCGGTATCGATAACATAAATTCCATTTGTGCGTTCTGGAAACTTCTTAGCGATTTTATTAGCTACTTTTGAAAGTGCTTTTGTAGGCGCAAAACCGATTCCAATAGGAATACTCAACCATTTCAAAATTCTGTGTTGGATTTCGGCACCATACGCGTTAAAATCAGGAATTGTCATTCCTGAAAAATTCAAAAAAGCTTCGTCGATACTATACACCTCAACATTGGGCGTATAATTTTCTAAGATTTTCATCACTCTATGACTCAAATCGCCATACAACGCATAATTGGAAGAAAAAACGTGAATATCATGTTGCTTTATCAAATCGCGAACCTGAAATTCGGGTGCACCCATTGGAATTCCCAATGTTTTAGCTTCGTTACTACGCGAAATGATACAACCGTCATTATTAGACAAAACCACAACAGGTTTACCATTTAACTGAGGCTGAAAAACACGTTCGCAAGAAACGTAAAAGTTATTACAATCAACTAAAGCATACATCTTGTAAAGTTACTTCAACTTTCACAAAAAGAAAATGAGTCAATTGTTAATGTTAATAAATTATCGCTTTAAAGAAAAGTGAGCTTTAAAAATTTGTTTAGTCGTTCCATTCTGAGGTAAATATTCCACCGTAAACCAATAATCCGTAGAAGGCAGTTTTTCACCATTATAAATTCCATCCCAACCTGAACTAGCAGGCGACATTTGTTTCAAGAATTTACCATAACGATCAAAAATAGTAATCACTGCATCAGGTTGATGGCTTAAATTCCAAATATTCCAATTATCGTTGACTCCATCTGCATTTGGTGTAAAATAATTAGGATAATTAATAATATAAATTGGACCAATAGTTGTTTGTGAACATCCGCCCAAAATATCATAAATATTCACATAATATTCGCCTGTTGGCAAATTAGTAAACACATTACTAGATTGATATTCAGTTACATTTCCATCTGGATAAACCAATTGATATAGGTAATCTCCAAATAATCCACCAGTTAAATTTACGGTAATAAACGTGTTGTTTTCAAACGGAGTACTTACCGTAAAATTAGCTACAGCTGGACTCGATTGTACAATAGTTACCGTGGTTGTGTTGTAATTACAATTAGCTCCTACATCAGGTGTTAGTTTAATAAATTCAACCGTATAAACTCCTGCTTGTGACGCGGTGTAAGTTGGACCAGTTCCCATTAAAGTTCCATTCAAATACCAATTCAAGGTAAAAAATGCAGGATTTAAACCAGAATCCATAGTAAAGGTTCGTAACACATCACCTGTTTGAGAATCTACACAGATAATTCCACCTTGAATTGTTATGTTCAAAAGAGGATGAACTGTGAATGTGAAAGAAATTTCGTCGTTGCAATTTGGGTTTCCAATTGCTGAAGCGTACACATAATACGTATACGTTCCAGGAGTTGTGATATTCAAATTCGCAAT
This sequence comes from uncultured Flavobacterium sp., assembly GCF_937967675.1. Taxonomy (GTDB): domain Bacteria; phylum Bacteroidota; class Bacteroidia; order Flavobacteriales; family Flavobacteriaceae; genus Flavobacterium. The sequence continues at coordinate 27,340 of NZ_CALBSN010000105.1, forward strand.
TATATCAGCAGCATTACCACCTGATTGCGAATAATAACCAATATTATAGGTTGTTGTTGGCAATGTTGGTAAAACATAAGTACCACATTTTTCATTATCAAAAACCAATCCTAAAGTAGCTAAGTTAGGTGTTTCAGAAACCACAATATCAAAACTATCTTCTTGCGTACAAATAGTTCGGTCTCCATTTACTGCATACACATAAATTGTTGTAGTTGTGTTTGGCGTATTAAAAATTGTTCCTGGTAGTACAGGATTTACTCCATTTGGATCATAAAAATAACCAATGGTATAATTAAATGGTGTTGGTGCTACATGTGTTAATGCTGGTAATTGGTAATTATCAAACTCACATACGTTTACGTTTGGATAATCTGGTAGATTAATTCCATTATATGTAATGGTAAAAGGTCGATTGATTTCACAACCTGTACTAGTATCAATATTATAGAGATAAAAGGTTTGGGTAGTATTAAAAACTTGAGTAGAAGAAACAACAGCTCCACCACCACTTGGCCCGCCAGGTGCTGTATAAATAGTTCCATTAGTTGGTGCTGGAATAGTGTAAGGGTTACATTCGGTTCTACCAATAACATTATCTGTAACAGGAAATGGATTAATACTTATAGTAAAAAAATCTTCATTAGAACATAATGTGGTTGAACCATCTGGATTATTAAATATGTGTTCATTATAAACATAATAAGTTCCAGGATTTAAATGAGTGCCGGATAAATCTATAATATCACCAGCAAATAACTGTTGCTGTCCAAATGCTGTGGGACCACCTGACAATGTGTAATAAGTTCCATTTGACAAAACAGGTAGAACAAATTCTCCACATTGAGGTCCATCAGGAATATCGTCAACTAATGGCGTGGGATGAATAACAATATTGTAATTTAAATTACTAGTACAATTAGGCAAAACAGATGTGTTTGTAAAATAATAAACCACTTGGTTTGATGTTATTGGAATATTAGGGTCTACCGAGACACCTGACTCATTAGGACCTGTAAAATAACCTCCAAATGTAACTGGAGGCAGAACATATCCTTGTTGAGAACACGCATAAACCGTAGAAAATAATGTAGTATCTACTAAATTAATCACAATATCATTCGACTCAATACAAGTTCCTGGCAAACCTTGACTTGTTGTGTGCGCTAAAGAATTAACGACATAGTAGGTTCCTGGGAAGTTGGGCCCGGCAACACTAATAACATCTCCTGCATTTAAAGCTGTCCCTCCTCCATTTGGATCTGTGTTATAATTTCCATTAGTTAATGGTGGCAAAACATAAGAATCACATGTTGTAACATCTGCAGGATCATCTACCAATGGTACTGGATGTATAAAGAAAATAAATTGCTCATCTCTACAAAACACCCCATTTACCTCTGCATAATAATATAAAGTTTCTGTAATAGTTGCTGTTGTTGCATTCAAATATTCTGTTCCTGCTGGAACAATAACACCAATACCTGTTGGGCCTCCTGGCTGCGTATAAAAATTCCCAATGTTTTCTGGAGGAGTTGGTACCACGAATCTTCCACAATGATCTAATTGCGGAACATACTCGTCGATCAGCGTTAAATTAAAACTAGATTCATTAGTACAGCCATTTGCATCTGGACCAGCAAAAATATAGTACGTTCCACCATCCACTAAAATATCTCCAATATTAAATTGCACTTGACCTGGCGTTGTTGGACCACCTGGCAAAAGATAATAGGTTCCATTCACAATTGTTGGCAAGGTAAATTGACTACATTCAATTGGATCTGGAATATCATCAACTACAGGAAGTGGATTAACTGTAATAACAAAAGAAGTAACATCAAAACAATTTGGATTTAAATTATCTTGAATTCGGATTCCGACAACAACCGTAGTGGTACCATTTGGAATTGAAACGGAAGTTATAGGATTTGTTCCTAAAGAAGCCTCTCCAATCGAATTATAATAAGTAACTGTATAATTAGCTGGCGATTGCCCATTTAGAACTTCATTTGTTGTTGTAGCACTAAAAGAATAAGTCGTACTTCCTTGACCTTCACAAACTGAAACTGGATTAGGTTGTGTTGCAACGACAGCATTTGTTACAATTAAATCAAAAGTATACTCAGCATCACAAAAATTACCTGTTATGGTATTAAATATTTTAATGTAAATCGTTTGTCCACCAGCACTCGGATAAGATACTAAATTTCCTGCTGGAATTGGATTATTCGCCACTATATCAGCTGGCGTTTCATAATAAAAAACATCATAAATAGCAGTATCTATTCCTAAAGCAGCTTCATTGTTTGTAGTTAGATCAAAATTATAAGTTGCTACTCCAGTATTACAAGTTAATAAATTAGATGGATTTGTAACTGCTAAATCGAAAAAAACGATGGTATCCGTAATCGTACAAGTTCCTCTAACAGCTTCAACAGTGTAAGTTCCGGCATGAGTTACTGTATAAGTAGAATTTGTTTCACCTGGAATGGAATTTCCATTTTCGTACCAAGTATATGTGAAGGTATTATCTAAATTTGTATTCAACAAAACTTCATCTCCAGAACAAATAATTTGATCCGAACCTAAATCTAAAGTCGTAGTAAAACTTCCTGCGGCTATAAAAACCGCAGAGTCAAAACCAGTATTGGCGTAATCTCCAATTACCAATCGAATTCTATAAGGGGTATTAGGAACAACAGCCGAAGAAGCATTCATAACCAATGTTTGTCCTCGCATATTTAATGCCGAAGTAGGATTTCCAACATTATATGTTCCAAAAAAAGTCGGATTTACAGAAGCACAACTGTTATTTGGACTTGAAGGATCGTTATAAATACTGTTTCTAATTGTAGTAACCGAAACTGGTGTACTTGTACCCGGAATGACTGCTAAATTTGTTGAAACTCCCGTAGATAAATCGGTTAAAACAAAAGCAAAAACATCACTGAATTCACATTGATAAAATCCATACTCATTAGAAGCAAACAAAAAATTAAAACTAAAACTATTCGAAAGCGGAATAAAATCAAACTCTAAAAATTCGGCATTTACAATTGGACTTGTTCCGCCATTATTATTACTTAAATTTTGCAAAAAAGCATCTCCAGAAACAGTAACAGAACTACTCAAATTAGCACCAGAATATTGACCTTGTGTAAAAGTCGCCACACCATTTCTAATAATTACTCCTTCCGAAATAGGAAAACTAGAACCATTTTGATTAAAATAGGCAACCGCTTGAGTGGAAGAAACCGAAATATTTGAAACTTCAACACAAGAATTTCCTAACAACAAATCAACTAATTGTGCGGGTGAATTTGTAGCATTATCAACTGTTATCCCTTGTGAAAACAAACAAGTTGAATATAAAAAGGCAAATATAAAAAGTAAGTTTTTCAAGATTCATGGGGTTTAAATCATTGACATAAATATAACTAAAAAAAGGAAAACTAAATATTATTAAACACAAAAAAGTTTGAATATTAAAAAATATTCAAACTTTTTGTTAATTATTTAATTTTTATCTAATCGTTTAGTTTTAAAACAGCCATAAATGCTTCTTGCGGAATTTCTACGTTTCCAACTTGACGCATACGTTTTTTTCCTTTTTTCTGTTTTTCTAAAAGTTTACGTTTACGCGAGATATCTCCACCATAACATTTCGCTGTTACGTCTTTTCTCAAAGCTTTAATAGTTTCACGTGCGATAACTTTAGCTCCAATTGCAGCCTGAATTGGAATATCAAACTGTTGTCTTGGGATTAATTCTTTTAGCTTCTCAC